>NZ_JACCBV010000001.1:1502641-1803169 GCF_013409785.1 Microbacterium immunditiarum | reverse complement strand
CCGAAGCCGAGCGAGAAGATCACACGGTCGCGGCTCTCGGCGACCGACTCCTCGAGCGTGAGCACGGCGAACGGCTCGGCGCTGTCGCGCGAGACGAAGTCCGCCACATCCCACCGTCCTGCGAACGCCGCCTCGACGGCCGCGCGGATCCGCTCGGCGTGACGCGTGCTCGCCGTCACGACCATGAGCGACTCGCTCGCGCGGTTGACGGCGTGCTCGACGACGAGCGTCACGACGCGCGCGACCTCTGCGTCGGGGCTCTCGACGGCGCCGGTGACGGGGTCGGGCGCGCCCGTCCCCCCTTCGACGTAGTCGACGCTGAGACTTCCTCGTCCGAGGTAGGACCCGGCCCACGGCAGCGACACGATTTCGCCCCCGTAGAAGGCGCCGTTGACCAGTTGGGCCAGGTCCTCCCCGCCGGCTCGATAACTGCGGGTGAGCGTCTCGACGGGCAGCAGCTCGGCGAGACGCTCGAAGACGTTCACATCGTCGAACTCGAACTCATCGTCGAGGTCGGTCGCGGCATCCGTCATGTCGGGTGTGCGCGGGGCGCGCGTTCCGAGATCGTCGGCCGGCGCATCCGACGCCACCCGGAACGGCGTCGGCTTCTGCGTCACGGGGTCGCCGAACGCGACGACCTGCCGCGCGCGGCGCAGCGCGGGAGCCGCTTCGGCGAGGCTCAGCGCCGCCGCATCCGCGATCAGGACGACGTCGAACTCCGGCTCGGCCGGGATCAGCGGGACGTCGTACGCCGACGCCAGCCACACCGGGGCGAGTACGCGCATGAGCGACGGTGCGACGGCGAGGAGGCGACGGGGCTCCCCCATGCCGTTCTTGAGCGCCTGCTTGAGCGCGGCGGCCTCGTCGGGCAGGTCGACGATGCCGATCCGCCACTGCGTCGCGAGCTGGGCGGCCAGGAGCGGACCGGATGCCGCGGCATGCGCCTCGTCGACGAGGCGGAAGTCGCGCTCCAGACGATCGACGACCGCGGTGTTCGCGCCGAGCAGCGCGCGGTCGGAGCGCAGCAGATGCTCGAGCGCGGACTGCCACCACGCGAACTCGAGCTCGGCGCCGACCCCGGACTCAGGCACGTGCCGCACGGAGAGCTCGACGAGGAGTGGCTCGAGCCCCAGGTCGGCGAGCTCGCCGCGCAGCGTCGCGCGCTCCACGAGGTTGTCGAAGACCGGAGAGTCGGCGGCGAGAGCTGCGAGCGTGCGGACCAGGCGCGGGATCGGAAGATGCGCGAGGCGCTCGGCGCCCGTGCGGCTGAGAACCGCGTCGAGCTCGGCGAGCCCCGCCTCGGCGTGCTGCCACGCGACGTGCACGTCGGCGATGCCGAGCGGAACCTCGGGGATCACTCCCGCGTCGACGTAGCGCTGCCAATCGGTGCGCTGCTTCTGGATGCGCACGAGCCACTCGTGCATGTCGGGGATGTGCACGCCCGGCCGCACGTACTCGCGCGACAGTCGCTTGAGCCGCCGGCGGCCGGCGCCGGTCATGTTCGGCGCGTCTCGGCGCGGGCCATGGGCCTGGATGAGCTCGGCGAGAGGCCGTTCGAAGACCGTCGGGCTGAACCGGTCGAGCGAGTCGCGGATGCCCTGCAGCAGCCTCAGATAGGCGCCGAGCTCCGCGATCGTGTGGAACGGGCGCATGCGCGTCTGGGCGACGAGCTCGTACGCGCGCTCGAGCAGCCCCGGGACGTCCTGCTTGTGCAGGCGCGCCGCGAGCGTGTGGGAGGCGCGCGCGGCATCCGTCGTCTCGAACGTCACGCCGTACCACGGCGAGTCGTCCGGGCCGAAGCGGAACTCGCCCAGCCGCGCGGCGGCGGCGAGCTTCGCGGCCGCCTCCTTGCGCACGGGCGCCACTCGGACGAGCGTGTGGTGGTCGAAGCGGGCGGACGTCGACGGCGGGTGTTCGCCGGAGGTGAGTTTCGAGAGCTCACGGAGGACGTCGAGCATCGATACGCTGAGCTCGCGGTGGGTGGCGGTCAGCGACCGGCGGTAGTCGCGCAGCACGTTGCGCAGGCGCACGAGCGCGTCGTCGATCTCGGCGACCTTCGGCGCCTCCGCCTTCTCGTTGCGACCGATCGCACGGATGAGGTCGCGCTGCAGCGAACGCGGAGAGACCGCGAGCCCGGGCAGGCCGATGCTCGAGAGGCGGTGTCGCACGCCGTCGAGCGTCGAGCGACGGGCGCTCACGACGAGCACGCGCTTGCCGTCGCGCACGAGCGCGCCGATCGCGTTGATGACGGTCTGCGTGCCACCCGTGCCCGGGAGCGTGTGCACGACGAGCGACTGCCCGTCGGCGATGCGGGCGAGCACGCCCTCCTGCTCGGCGTCGGCGTCGAGGATGAGCGTGTCGGACGCGGGCGGCCGTTCGTCCGCGCTCGGTACGGCGGGCGCGGCGCGACGGGTCGCGAAGATCTCGCGGTCGGACTCGTGCCCCGCGAGCGCGTTGAGCACGACGTGGTCCTGGTCGACGATGTCGCGCACCACGCCTGCGCCGACGTCGGCGAAGCTCGACACGACGAGGCGCGGACGCACCGTGTAGGTGTTGATCGCGGCCGTCAGTTCGCGCAGGCGATCGATCACCGGCTGCGGCTTGAACACGCCGTTGTCGTACGCGAGCGCCGCGAGCGCGGCGCCGTTGATGCGGATGCCGAAGTGCTCGCGCATCGCGCGGACGAGCTCAGGGTTGACGGTGAACGAGCCGCCGCGCAGCGCAAGCTCGATGTCGGACTGGTGCCGGCGGATCGAGAGCGGGCGCAACAGCACGGGCGCCGTGCAGCGCAGGCCCCCGATGCTCCACGACGCGAGCCCGACCGCGAGGTGCACAGACTCGATGCCGCGCACGGTGCGCAGCTCGACGCTCTTGGCCGTGATGCGCTCGGCGGCCAGGCGCGCCGTGCGGTGGGCGACTTCGTCGCGGAACAGGTTCGACAGGAGGGTCGAGCGACCCGTGAGGAACTGCGGCAGACTGCCGGGGTGCGCCTTCGTGATCTCGATGACGGCGTCGGCGGGCTCCGAGAAATGCAGCAGCGTGGAGCGGCCGCCGAGCTCGGCGGCCTGCGCGCGGAGTCGCTCGCGCTCGGGCTCGGCGATGTGCACGACCGAGACCCCCGGCTCGGACAGCTCGAGTGTCCCGGGATTCACGGCCGCCATGGGGAGGGCATCCTCTGCGCCCGAGACGGCGTCGACTTCTGCACGCCACACACGAGCCAGACTAGGCGGGCGCCCGTCGCGGACCGGGATTCAAGCGCGGGTTTCGCCGGATTGCGACACGCCGTGTCATCGGCGGTTCCTCCCCAGCGGAACCTCGCGGACGACTCTTCACGGGCGGGCCGGAGAGAACGGATGCCCCACCCCCGCGCAGACAGGATGAAGCCATGACCGACCCGCGCTTCCGAGTCCACCCCTCCCCGATCGGCGACATCCTGATCGTCGCGACCTCCTCCGGCATCGTGCAATTGCATCCGTTCGAAGGGCCGCTCGGTGCGGAACTCGAGCGCATCGCTCTGGAATTGCGTCGCGCTCCCGAGCCCGACGACACCGCGGGCGGCGATATCGATCGGCAGCTCGAGGAGTATTTCGCTGGTGAACGCCGCGAATTCGACGTGACCGTCGATTGGAGCGGGGTACGCGGCTTCACGCGCGCCGCGCTCGAGGCGGTCCGCGAGATCCCCTACGCCGAGACCGCGTCGTACGGCGAGGTCGCCGTCGCCGCCGGAAGCCCCAGGGCCGCGCGCGCCGTGGGCACCGCGTGTGCGACGACGCCGTTCTCGATCATCGTGCCGGTGCATCGCGTCGTCCGATCAGACGGGTCCCTCGGCGAATACGGCGGCCGGTCCGACGTCAAACGATTCCTGCTCGAACTCGAGCGCGACGCGATCGAGCATTAGCACACGCGTGAATGCGCGCGATAAAGGGTGAGCGTTTTCTCACATTTCCTTGCGGCGCGAATTCGCCGATCTTCGAATGCCTGATAGTGCGAAAAGCTGAATTCCCCTAATGTGACGGGTATGGCACGCAGAATCGTCCATCAGCTCGTCGATGACCTCGACGGCACCGTCCTCGAAGTCGGCTCCGGCGAGACGGTCCTGTTCTCGCTCGACGGCGTCGCATACGAGATCGACCTGTCCACCGAGAACGCCACCTCGCTGCGCGGCGCGCTCGAGCAGTACACCAAGGCCGCCCGTCGCGTGTCGGGCGGTCGAGGTGCGGCCTCGACCGCGGGCTCCGCGCCACGCAAGCGCCGCCGCGCGGGGCAGCAGGACTACAGCGCGATCCGCGCGTGGGCGAAGGAGAACGGGTACGACATCTCCGAGCGCGGTCGCGTTCCGGCGAGCGTGCTCGAAGCGTACGAAGCGGCGCACTGACGTCGAACGCTCGCGGACTCCCGGCCCGGTGCCGAGTCAGTCGTGCGCGGCGAGCCCGAGCTCGAAGTGCGAGACCGGATCGATTCCGGTCACGGTGATCCAGCCCTCGGCGAGGTAGGCCGCGTCCGTGCCCGGCTCCGGGCGGTTCGGCAGATCCTCCACCGCGAGCCGGACGTGGTGCTCTCCTTCGTCGGTGAGGGTCGTCTGCACGATTCCGAAGGGCGCGAGCGTGGCTTCGCGCAGACCGCGGTTGGTGGGAGCGTTCGGGGCGTTGACATTGATGACGGTCCCCCGCGGGCGGGTCATCAAGTCGGGCAGCAGGTCGATCGCGGGTGCCGCGGCGGCCTCCCAGTGGAACGCCTCCGGACGCATGCCGACGTCGAGCGACACGGCGACCCCCCACGCCCCATTGAGTCCGCCCGTGAGCGCCGCGCCGACCGTGCCAGAGTGCAGTATCGCGCGGCCCACGTTCGCACCGTGGTTGACGCCCGAGAGCACGACCTGGGCCGGATCGCCGAACGCGCCGCGCGCCGCGATGAGAGCGATGAGCCCTGGGCCACCGCGCACCGCGAACGCCGGAATGCCGTCGAGTCCCTCGAGGCTGCGCCGCTCGACGGCGATGCGGCCATCGGCGTCCTCCGCCATGATCGAGGCGCTCGAGCCGCTGGACTGCTCCGCGGGCGCGGCGATCGTCACGTCGTAGCCGGCGTCCCGGGCGAGCCGCGCGAGCACGTGCAGGCCCGGGGCGGCGATGCCGTCGTCGTTCGTCACGAGGATGCTCGTCACGGCCGACTACCTTCCCCGTGAGCGTCGGGATCGCCGTCGGCGTCGCGTTTCCGCTCGACGTCGGCCGCGGCATCCGGTTCGGCCAGTGCCGCCAGGCCGTCGGGACTCACGTGTCCGGTCACGGGCTGCTCCGCGTCGGCCGACAGCTCGTCGGCGAGCGCGCGCACCGTGACCCGGTCGCGGAGGCGCGCGATCGTATCGGGATCGCCCGTGCCCAGGCCGTGCCGTGTCACGTTCAGGGCGCCCGCAGCCGCGCCGAGCGTCACCGCTTCGCGTGGGGTCGCTCCTTCGGCCATGCCCGCGGCCACGCCCGCGGTGAGCGAGTCGCCGGCCCCGCGCGTGTCCGTCACCTCGAGCTGCGGCGCGTTCACCTCGAGGAAGCCCTCCGCGTCGAGCAGCAGAAGCGGCTCCGAGGCGCGCGTGACGATGACGGTTCCCGCGCCGGTTCGGTGCAGCTCGCGCATCGCGTGCAGGATCGCGCGACCGGATGCCTCCTCGATGCGCCCGTCGTCCTTGAGCTCCTCGTGGCTGACCTTGAGCACGTCGACACCGCCCTGGAGCGCCGCGTCGAGTCGCTCGCCGGCGAGGTCGACGATCACGCGCGCGCCGCCCTCGCGGAGATCGGAGGCAAGACGCCGATACGTGTCCGCCGGAAGGACCTCCTCGCCGACCGGCCCGCTCAGGATCACGAGCCCCGAGCGAAGGCCCGTCTTGAGGGTTGCTCCGTACAGCTCGTCGAGCTCATGGCGCCCGATAGGCTCGCCGTCGTCCTCGGCGATCTCCGTCCGGTGTCCCTCGCGCCGGTCGTGGAGGTATGCGGATCCGCGGCCCTCGCGCTCGACGGCGACGACCGAGATGCCCTCGTCCTCGAGAAGGTGCCGCAGCACACGGCCGGTCTCCCCCGTCAAGACGCAGCACATCGTGACGTCGACTCCCAGGCGCAGCAGCATGCGCGCCTGCCACACCCCCTGCCCGCCGGCGTGCACGTGGATCTCGCTGCCCGACGGGTGGTCCTCCACGGTCACCGTCAGCGTCGGCGAGGGGGCGAAGATCGTCACGTCGCTCATGCACGCGACGCTAGGCGCGCGGGTGCGTCGCGTGAACCCCCTTGCGGGACCGGGACGGATGCCGCAAGAGCTCCCTCCCCCTGCGGCGGCCGCCGCGGCATCCGCTGTCAAGCCCCCGGTGCCGCCGCGCATGCGGCGCGAGACTGAGCCCGAAGGAGGCGACATGGACCACCACCACGACAGGCGTGAGGGCGGGAGGCCGACACCTCAGGACCCCGTCGAGTACGCCGCGGCGAGCGGGACCGGCAACCCCGATGCCGACCGCGGCGACATCGCCGAAGAGGTGCCGCCCGCGCAGGCGTCCTCGCTGGAGGACCCGGGCGAGGAGGGCGAGGACTGACCTCTTCGCGCTAGACCTCCACCGGCTCGCCGTCCGGCAGCCACACGACCCGCTCGCGCAATGCCGGCGGCGCGGCGAGCACGGCTGCGCGCAACCCCTGCTCGCCATCGCGGAAGTGCGACCACCCGTCGTAGTGCGCAGGAACGACCACGCGCGGGTCGGCGTCGGCGACGAGCCGCATCGCGTCGGGACCGGTCATCGTGTACTTGACCGGTCCGGTCGCGGGGAAGCCGACGCCGCCGACGTTCACGACCGCGACGTCGATGTCATACCTGCGGGCCGTCGCGCTCAGCGCTCGATGGAGGACGGTGTCTCCCGTCACCCACAGGGCCACGCGTTCCTCGCCCGCCCTGCGCACCGCGAAGCCGACCACCGGGCCGACGAGCGGACGGCTGAGCGGAGGCCCGTGGCGCGCGGGAGTCGCGGTCACCGCGAGCGCGGGCCTGCCCTCCAGTGCGAGGTTGCGCGACTCTCCCGGCCTGAGTCCGATCGCGTGGGGCAAGGCGAGGCGGCGCGCACCGTGGGCCGTCGTCACGACGTGCTTCGCTCGGGGAAGGAGCGCGCGACCCGCGTCGTCGAGGTTGTCGGCGTGCCCGTCATGACTGAGCAGCACGACGTCGACCGGTCCGACGTCCTCGACGGAGATCGCGGGCCCGCGCGTCTTGACGCTCGATGTTCCTGCGCCGAACGCGTACCGCCGCCCGGGCGGGTCGAACGTGGGGTCGAGGAGGATGCGCCAGCCGTCGAGCTCAACGAGGAGGGTGGGCCCTCCGATTCGGGTGATGCGCACGTGCCGTCCGTCCGTCGTGCGGATGCTGATGCTGATGCTGATGCTGATGCTGATGCGCCGACAATAGACGGTCGGGGAGCGCGTGAACAGAGAGCGGGCGCGCGCCGTCAGCCGAGCTTCGCGCGCGGCACGACGCGGAACCACTGGAACCCGTACGCGTCGAGCTCGAAGCTGCAGGACCGGTCGTCTTCGACGTCGAGATAGCCGGGGCTGAGCAGATCCGACAGCACGACGTCGCCCTCGACCGACTCCGGGAGGTTCACCGCGAGCTGGACGGGCTCGGAGCTCAGGTTGTGGGCGGCGACGAACCGGCCCGTCGGAGTCACGAGCGAGTGCACGAACGCCCCGCCGGGACCGGCCTGCACGAGGTCGAGGTCGCCCCACCCGATCTCGGGCAGCGAGCGGTAGCGATGCGCGAGCTCGCGCACGAAGTGGAAGAGCGAGTCCGGTTCCTTCTGCTGGTCGAGCACGTTGACGTGCACCGGCGCGAAGCCGCCCCGGGGCAGCGGCGCGATGAGCTGCGACGGTCGCGCGTCGGAGAACCCCCCGTTCTTTCCGGGCGTCCACTGCATCGGCGTGCGGACGGCCATGCGGCCGGCGACCTCGGGGTTCTCGCCCATGCCCAGCTCCTCACCGTAGAACAGGAGCGGGTTTCCGGGCAGCGAGAACATGAGGCTGTACGCGAGGCGGATGCGACGGACGTCGCCCTGGAGCATGGGCGCGAGGCGCCGAAGGATCCCCCGCCCGTAGGCGCGCTGCGCGGGATCCGGCGCGAGCGCGTCGAGCACCTCGCCCTTCTCCTTCTCGGGCAGCAGCGCGAGCGTGAGCTCGTCGTGGTTGCGGAGCATGTTCACCCACGAGACCGGCTCGTTGATGGGCGGCCTCGTCTGGAGAGCCTTCACGATCGGCGCGGCGTCCTCGCGCACCATCGACAGGTACACGGCCTGCATGGTCGTGAAGTCGAACTGGGAATCCAGCTCGCCGGCGTTGTGACCGTAGTAGTCCGCCTGCTGATCGTGCGGGAGAGCGACCTCGCCGAGCAGCATCGCCTCGCTCGAGCGCCGCCGCGCGAAGCGCTTGACATCGCGCAGGAACTCGTGCGGATCGACTTCGTACGGCCCGCCCGGCGACTCCAGCAGGAACGGCACGGCGTCCATCCGGAACCCTGAGACGCCGATCATGAGCCAGAACGCGATGATCTTCGCGATCTCGTCGCGCACGGCGGGGTTGGCGATGTTGAGGTCGGGCTGGTGCTTGTAGAACGAGTGCAGGTAGTACTGCCCGGTTCGCTCGTCCCACTCCCAGATGCTCTCCTCCTCGCCGGGGAACACCTCGTTCTTCTGCTTGCGGGTCGGGCGGTCCCGCCACACGTAGTAGTCGCGGTACCGCGCGTTGCGCGAGCGGCGCGCATTGAGGAACCACGGGTGCCGGTCCGACGTGTGGTTCACGACGAGGTCGATGATGACCCGGATGCCGCGACTGCGCGCCGTCCGCACGAACTCGACGACGTCGCCGTGCGACCCGAGACGCGGGTCCACGCCGTAGAAGTCGCTCACGTCGTAGCCGTCGTCGGCGTCCGGCGTGGGGTAGAACGGCATCAGCCAGATGCAGGTGACGCCGAGGTCGGCGAGATAGTCGATCTTGTCGGTGAGCCCGCCGAAGTCGCCGATCCCGTCACCGTCGACATCGAAGAACGTCTCGACGTCGAGGCAGTAGATGACGGCGGTCTTCCACCAGATGTCTCCCGTGTCGGCGATCTTCATGCGGTGCTCCTCATCCTCGGCAGCAGTTCGCGCCCGGCCCGTTCGACGAACGCCTCCTGATCGGTTCCCACGTGGTGCAGGTAGATCTCGTCGAAGCCCTGGGCGGTGATCGCGAGGAGGCGCTCCGACATCGACCGGTCGTCGTCATCGATGAGCACCGCGCCCTGAAGCGCCGCGTGGTCGGACCTGTCCGCCACGCGGTCGAACTCCTCGGGCGTCTCGATGTCCCACAGCCGCGGCGGCGGCACCGTCGCCTGGCTCCACTGGTCTGCGGCGATGCGGATGCCGTCGTCCATCGTCTCCGCGAGGCACACGTGCACCTGCACGACGGCGCGACCGCGACCGCCCGCGGAGCGGTAGGCCGAGAGGACCTCCCCGAGCGCGGACGGATCGACTCCCACCGTGATGAGGCCGTCCGCCCACTCCGCGGCCCACTCGGCCGTGGCGGGCCCGACGGCAGCCGCGATGAAGGGAGGCGGCTCCTCCGGGAGCGTCCACAGGCGCGCCTCGTGCAGGCGCACCGATCCGGAGTGGTCCACAGTCTCGCCGGCGAGAAGTCGCCGCATCGCGGTGACCGCTTCGTGCAGGCGCGCCTCGCGCTCGTGCTTGGGCGGCCAATCATCTCCCGTGATGTGCTCGTTGACAGCCTCGCCGCTGCCGAGCGCGGCCCAGAACCGCCCCGGGAACATCTCCGCGAGCGTCCCTGCGGCCTGCGCGACGATCGCCGGGTGGTAGCGCTGCCCGGGCGCCGTCACGAGCCCCATCGGCAGGTGGGTCGTCGCAAGCGCGGCGCCGAGCCAGCTCCAGGCGTAGCCCGACTGTCCCTGCGAGCGGCTCCACGGCGCGAAGTGGTCCGAGCACATCGCGGCGTCGAAGCCGTCGACCTCCGCCTGCTTCACGATGCGCAGCAGACGCGACGGCAGGAACTGCTCGTGGGAGAGGTGGTAACCGATCACGACCATGCTCCCGAGAGTCGGTCGGGCCGAGGTGTCATGGCAAGGCGTTGCGCGCCGGTGAGGCTCCTGATAGGGGCGGGGCGGATGCCGCATCCGCCGCCTGAGGACCGTGCGCCGCCACGTGTGAATCCCCTCCGAATGCCGGTGATTCGTTGCGATGCGCGCGGATTCTCGGAATCGTGGCCGGTTCCGAAGTCCGCAACGGAAGGAGCATCATGCTCACGCTGACCACGACCGCGGCCGAGGCCGTCAAGACGATCGTCTCGCAGGTGCCGCTCACCGTGGACGGAGGCGTCCGTATCCGCGACACGGGTCCGGAGCGCGGGTTCGAGCTGAGCGTCGCCGAGACCCCTGAGCCGGACGACACCGTGGTCGAGACCGACGGTGCGCGCGTGTTCCTCGACACGTCGGCCGCCGCGGCCCTCGACGACCGCGTGCTGGATGCCGAGCTCTCGGGCGACGGCTCGGTGCGCTTCGCGCTCGCGACGCAGGCCTGAGCGCGATCGCACGAGCGACGGCCCCGGCGGTTCGCTGCCGGGGTCGTCGCATGTGTGGGCGGATGCGGCGAGTCCGACGATCTCCGGCGGGGTTCCTGGACATCGCCCGTGCATCAACGTTCCGGCATATGCCCCGGGTTAGGGTGAGGAAAGCGATCGGCGACCGCCTTTGGCTTTGCAGATGCCACGCGGTGTCGCCCGATCGAACGAGGAAATCATCTCTCTCTCAGCCACATACCCTTCCGCAACCCTCGGCCGCGTTCGCCAGACGTATGCCGGAACCGACACATTCCCGCCCATCGCACGCGCCTACACCCAGGTGTCCAACGTCGTACGCGAGACTGGCCTCCTCCAGCGCGCGACGCGGTTCTACGCGCTGGTGGGCGTCGCGATCGCGGTGGCGCTCGGCGGCGCAGTCACCGGGTTCATCCTCCTCGGCGACAGCTGGTTCCAGCTGCTCATCGCCGGTGCGCTCGGCGTGATCGCGACGCAGGTCGCCTTCCTCGCGCACGAGGCCGCTCACCGGCAGATCCTCTCGACCGGTCCCGCCAACGACCGGCTCGCGCGCGTGCTCGGCGCGATCGTCGGCATGAGCTACTCGTGGTGGGACAGCAAGCACTCGCGTCACCACGCGAACCCGAACCGCGTGGGCAAGGACCCCGATATCGAGATCGACACGATCTCGTTCCTCGAAGAGGACGCCGCCAGCGCGCGCGGACTGCGCCGGCTCATCACGCGCAAGCAGGGGTGGCTCTTCTTCCCGCTGCTCACCCTCGAGGGCCTCAACCTTCACTTTCTGAGCTTCAAGCACCTCCTGACCGACCGCGACGCGAAGGCGCGCTGGGCCGAGCTGTCGATGATCCTGGCCCGCTTCGCGATCCTGCTCGTCCCGGTGTTCATGTTCCTGCCCCTCGGCATGGCGTTCGCGTTCCTCGGCGTGCAGCTCGCCGTGTTCGGCGTCTACATGGGCGCGTCGTTCGCTCCCAACCACAAGGGCATGCCGGTCATCGACCGCGACGCGAAGCTCGACTTCTTCTCGAAGCAGGTCCGCACCTCGCGCAACGTCCGCGGCGGCTGGTGGGCGACGTCGCTCATGGGCGGGCTCAACTACCAGGTGGAGCACCACCTCTTCCCGAGCATGGCCCGTCCGCATCTCGCCAAGGCGCGTGAGATCGTGCGCGAGTTCTGCGAGAACCACGACGTGCCGTACACCGAGACGTCGCTGTGGCGCTCGTACGCGATCGTCATCGACTACCTGAACCGCGTCGGCCTCGCCGCGCGCGATCCGTTCGACTGCCCGATGGCGTCGCAGTACCGACGCGCATAGGCGGGCGACTGGCGGGCCGCGCACTCACTCCGGCACGCGCCGAAGGCTCTGGAACAGCCGCACGATGTAGAGCACCGCTCCGGCGAGTGTGACCAGCACGCCCACGCGCCAGACCCAGTTCAGCGGGACCAGCAGACCTCCGCCGGGGGCCGCCACCGTGCCGGTCGTCGGCGGCGAGCCGGGAGAGAAGACCGCGATCGCGATCGCGATCGTCACCGCACCCACCAGGACGGTCGCGGCGGCGGCGATCCACGCGAGCCTGGGGACCGGCACCCGGGAGAGCAACCATGCGACAAAGACCAGGACGATCGCCCCGAGCAGCGCCAGTCCCCCTTCGAGCGGGTCGATGAGCCCCAGGATCACCAGGGGCACCGCGGCGATCACGACGACGATGGCGACGATTCGACGAGTCCGCATGGGCCTGCCCTCCTTCACCACGTCCGTTGCACTCAGTGTCGCGCGCAGATTCCGGTGGGTCGGGACCAACGTCCCCCCGCTGACGTCCGGCCTACCGCGGCACGATCAGCATGCCCCCGCGTCCGGGGGACGCGGGCAGGCGGCTGAGGTCGACCGTGAGGTCCTGATCGGGCACTTCCCAATCCGAGCGCGCGAGCAGGCGGGTCGCCAGCGTGAGCAGGTCGACCGTGGCAGGTTCGCCGGGGCAGCGGTGGCCGCCCGTCATCGACCCCGCGCCCTGCGGCGCGAGGCTCGGCGGCTGCGCGATGACGTTCGCCTCGACGCTCGACCCTTCGGGAGCCGGTGAGAAACGGGTCGGGTCGAACCGCTCCGGATCGATCCAGCGGCCCGGATCGCGGTGCGTCGCGAAGATGTCGAGCATGACCCAGTCGTCAGCGGCGATGTCGATCCCCCGCCACGACATGTCGTGCGTCGCGCATCCCCCGACCGCCGGGAAGAACGGGCTGGCCCGGCGCACCTCCTGGCAGAACGGATGCAGGTTCGCGTCGTCCTGCGCGACGGCGACCCGCTGGTCGGGGTGAAGGTGCAGCGCGAGCGCCGCGAAGCCGATGAATCGCGACACGGCGACGATCGGGCGCAGGAGGTTCAGCAGCTCGACCGCCGCCACGTCCTCGTCGAGCGGGCCGTCGGCATCGTGGTACCACGCGAGCGTCTCGACCGGCGAGCCGGGCACGGTGTCGAGCTCCGCCGACCGAACGCCCTCGATCACACGGCGCGCCCAGCGCTCGGAGCGACGGCGCAGCATCCGCCCCCACCAGTTGCGCGGACCGAACGCCCCGGCGCCGTCGATCATCGCGAGGCTCTCGACCGCCCGGGCGTCCGCGTCGCAGCGCGGGCCGAGGCCGAGCCACCGCAGCGTCGCGTCGGCGAGCACGATTCCCGAGCCGGTCACGAGCGAGACCGGGCGGCCGCGTCGCGACCACTCGTCCCATCTCGCGGCCCATGCCGTGTCGAACGCGTCGGCGAGCCCCCCGCGCGACGAGGGCGCGAGCACCTCGAGGAAGTACCCACGGCGCACGCGATGCGCCGCGCCGTCGAGCGTCTGCACGCTGCCCTCGTCCTGCAGCGAGTGCAGCACGGACCGGGGCATGGCGCCCTTGCGCGTGAACCGATCCTCGCCATAGAAGAACTGCGCGGCGTCGCCCCCGCGAAGGAAGAGCACGCGCCGTCCGAGCAGCCGCGCGCGGAACGCATCGCCGTCGTGCTCGAGGAATCGGCGGTGCCCGAACGGGTAGCCCTCACGCAGGAACGCGAGTGACTGGTCGCCGGGCAGCTCGGGCGCCGCGGTCGTGGTGTGGTCGAGCGCTGTCATCTCCGCCACGTTAGGCGCGCGGACCCGGGGAGCCGAGGGCCTTGAAGCCGACGCGGTCGCGGGCTAAGACGACCGACGGTCCCTGGCCCGCGTATCCGTGGGCGTGCCGGGGCGCGGCGCCGGCTCGCTGAGCCGGACCGCCGCGCCCCGGTTGCGGCGCGCACCAGAGCGCGCCGCGGCGAAGCCCCCCGGATTCCCGCGCACGTCGTGCGCACCAGCCTCGACCATATTGAGTCAGGTGAATGGAAATCGGCGACTTGAGCGGATCTTGATGGATTACTGAGGCGAGCTGCACTGCGGTCGGCGAAAGCGAGATCCTCGCTGGACATTCGTTGGGGTACTGAGTAAATTGACAGGACACGACGCCCAACGCCGGGCGTTCACGATCTGAGGAGATCAGCGTGCAGTTCTACCGCGACGGATACCGGCCGGGCGATCCCGACCTCCAACCTGCGTCCCCCGAGGCTCTGGCCCGTACCGTCGAGGTGCCCGCCGAGGTCGACGTGCTCATCGTGGGCACCGGCCCCGCCGGCACGGTGCTCGCCGCCCAGCTCGCCGAGTTCCCCGGCATCCGCACCCGCATCGTCGAACGCCGGGGCGGTCCCCTCCAGGTGGGTCAGGCGGACGGCGTCGCGTGCCGCACGGTCGAGATGTTCAACGCGTTCGGCCTCGCCGAGGCGCTCGTGCGCGAGGCCTACTGGGTGAACGAGGTTCGCTTCTGGGGACCGTCTGACGAGGACCGCTCGCGCATCGTGCGCACCGGCTGGGTGGAGGACACGCCGGAGGGGCTGAGCGAGTTCCCGCACGTGATCGTGAACCAGGCGCGCATGCAGCAGTTCCTCCTCGAGCACGCGTCGCGATCGGCGAGCCGGCTCGAGCCGGATTACGGCATCGAGTTCGTCGACCTCCAGGTGGGCGAGGGCGAGTACCCCGTGCAGGTCGCGCTGCGCCGGGTCGATGGCGAGCGCGCCGGCGAGGAGCTCACCGTGCGGGCGAAGTACGTCGTCGGCTGCGACGGCGCGCGCAGCGCGGTGCGCCGCGCGATCGGCCGCGAGCTGCGCGGCGACGCCGCCAACCACGCGTGGGGCGTCATGGACGTGCTCGCGGTCACGGACTTCCCCGACTGGCGCACGAAGAACGTCATCCAGTCCGCGGGCAAGGGCAGCCTCCTCATGATCCCGCGAGAGGGCGGGAACATGGTGCGCTGCTACGTGGACCTCGGCGAAGTGCCGGCCGGCGACAGCGAGATCCGCGGGACGACCGTCGAGCAGCTCACCGAGGTCGCCAACGCCATCCTGCATCCGTACTCGATCGATGTGAGGTCGGTGGCGTGGTCGTCGGTGTACGAGGTCGGTCAGCGCCTCACCGACAGGTTCGACGACGTGCCCGACGACGACACGACCGGGCGTGCGCCGCGCGTGTTCATCGCGGGCGACGCGTGCCACACGCACTCCGCGAAGGCCGGCCAGGGCATGAACGTGTCGATGCAGGACGCGTTCAACCTGGGCTGGAAGCTGGCCGCGGTGCTGCGCGGTCTCGCGGACGAGTCGCTGCTGCACACGTACTCGGCGGAGCGCCAGGCCGTGGCGCAGGACCTCATCGACTTCGACCGGTTCTGGTCGGCGTTCATCGCGCAGCCGACCCTCGATCGCGCGCGCCCTGAGCTCGGCGGCGTGACCCCGGAGCAGATGCAGACCGAGTTCGCGCGGCAGGGTCGGTACACCGCGGGGCTCGCCACGCGGTACAGCCCTTCGGCGCTCACGGGGACCGCGGAGCACCAGCACCTCGCCGCCGGATTCGAGATCGGCACGCGATTCCACGCGGCACCCGTCGTGCGGGTCGCCGACGCGAGACGGATGCACCTGGGCCACACCCACCGCGCCGACGGCCGCTGGCGCATGTACCTGTTCGGCGAGGCCGATCGCGTGGTGGAGGCCGCGACATGGCTGGGCGAATCCCCCGACTCGCCCGTCGCTCGGTTCACCCCCGCAGGTGCCGACATCGACGCCGTGTTCGACGTGCACGGGGTGTTCCGCGCGGGGCATCACGACGTCGACCTCGGAGCGGTGCCCGAGCTGCTGCTCCCTCGCACGGGCCCGCTCGGAATCCAGGACTGGGAAAAGGTGTGGGCGGTCGACCCGCGCCACGATGTCTTCGCCGAACGGGGCATCTCGCCCGACGGCGCCGCGGTCCTGGTGCGTCCCGACCAGCACGTCGCGCACGTGCTGCCGCTGTCGACGCGTACGGAGCTCACGGACTTCTTCTCGGGAATCCTCCGACCCCAGCGCGCACCCGCCTTGCGATGATGGACTCCGTGTCCACCTCTATCGCCGACCCGCAGGACGACCGCGAACCCCAGCGCCACCTGGGCTACCTCATCCGCCGCGCGCAACAGCTGCACGTCGCGACGTGGGCTCGCGTCGTGTCGCAGGAGACCTCGAGCGTGCAGTACTCGATCCTCGCGGTGGTGCATCGTCTCGGGGAGGCGAGCCAGCGGGAGCTGTGCGACGAGGTCGACCTCGATCGGTCGACGATCGCCGACCTCGTCGCGCGCATGGAGCGCCGCGGGCTCGTCGACCGCCACCGCTCCCCCGCCGATGCGCGACGAAACGTCGTGACGCTGACCGAGATCGGCGAGAGCGAGCTGAACCGGCTGCGGCCGCTCGTCGAAGAGGTGCAGCGCGAGCTCGTCGTGGGGCTGACGGATGCCGCGGCGGCGCAGCTTCGGGAGTTGCTCGGCCTCATGCTCGGGGATGTGCGCGGTGAGTCGGATGCGGCGGCACCCACCACCTATGCGACGGATCTGTCACGCATGGGCGCGCTGCGCGGTCATCCCTAGAGGGGAGATTCGACAAGAAGGAGATCCACATGTCAGGTACATCCCTCGCCGACTCGCAAAGCGCCGGCCGAGACAAGCCCACCGTCGTCCTGGTCCACGGATCGTGGGCGGATGCGTCGAGTTGGAGCGAGGTGATCGCGCGCCTCGACCACGATGGCTTCGCCGTGCGCGCCCTGCCCAACGAACTGCGTACGCTGTCGGGCGACGCGGCGGTCGTGCGAGCGTTTCTACAGGCCGTCGCCGGACCCGTCGTGCTCGTCGCTCACTCCTACGGTGGCGCGGTGATCACGAACGCCGCGACCGGTCTCGCGAACGTCCAAGCCCTGGTCTACGTCAACGCCTTCGCTCCCGACGCCGGGGAGTCCGCGTTCCAGCTGGCCGGTCCCGACTCGGCACTCGCCGTCCCGGACCCGACGACCGTCTTCGACCTCGTGCCGCCTGCGCTCCCCCCCACTCCCGACAGCGCTGTCTACCTCAAGGAGTCGGCGGTCTTCGGCCCGTTCGCGTCGGGGCTGGGTGACGATGACAAACGCCTCGTGCATGCGACCCAGCGGCCGGCTGCGTTCGGCGCGCTCACGGAGCCATCGGGCGAGCCCGCCTGGAAGACGATCCCGTCGTGGTACGTCCTCGGGCTCACGGATCAGATCATCCCTCCCGCGGCGCAGCGGGCGATGGCGGAGCGCGCGGGCGCGACCGTGACGGAGTACGACGCGGGGCATCTCGGCTTGCTGTCGGAGTCGGCGACTGTGGTCGACGTCATAGAGGAGGCGGCGCTCGGCGCGGGTGCCCGGGTGCGGTAGAGCAGAGAGTGCCCCCTGGAGGGACTCGAACACGACTGAGCATAATGCTCAATCCTACCCAAAGGCCACAAGAACCGCGGAATCACGCGGATCTCCACGATCGTCAGCGACATCGCGCGACCGCCCAAAACACGTTGTGGGAAACGGTTTGCGGGCAAAGTGCGGGCAGGAAACCCCGGAAAATCAGGGCTGTTCGATACCCCGTGGCGCAAGGCTTCCCCGATCCGGGACTCGCTCAGCGGCAAGAAGAGTCAAATGAGCACATTGCTTAGCGGCGAAGAGTAAACGTCAGCCACGCTGAGCAATTTGCTCAAAGCGCGCCATACGGCCGCTAACCCCGATCGGGTCTCGCTGCGGTGGCACCGACTGGCTGCTCATCGTCCGATCGACGGTCCGCCGGGCTGAGCTGGCCCGCGGTGTGGCGCCGGAGGGTCGAAGGCCTGGCCCGGGTTGTATGGGTCGACCGCCGGCGCCCGTCGCGGCTCCTGGATCCGGACCTCCGGCGCCAGGCCCGAGTCGCGCGCGCGACTCATGAGGCGCGTCGCTGTGCTCTGGCTGATCTGCAGGGTGTCGGCGACGAGCTTGAGCGGCGGATAGCTGATTGCCGTGGCGACGCGATAGACAGAGATCGCGGCGTGGAGGGACTCCAAGGGCTCCCGCTCCTCCTGCGCCCGCACGCGACTGAGAAACTCGCGCACCGGTATGCGGTCGCGTTCGCCACCGTCCTCAGTGCCGACGTCGACGGTGACGACATCGAGGGCGGACCTCGTCATGATCCAGTGTGTTCGCACCTCGCGGAGCACCTGGCTGGTGATGTCGACGCCGTCCGCTTCGCGCTCGAGTGCAGCGAAGGACACGGCCGTGCGTCGAAGCAGCTCATCCCACTCCACGCGGACGGTGATCGTGCCTGGCACGTCCTGCTCACCCGACACGCGTGCGCGCCAGGACTTCGGAAGCGTCACCCCGCTGCCGAGATCTATGCGCTCATCGCTGGAGTCGTACGTCTCGACGTCTGCCATGGAGCCCACTATTCCAGGTCATCGAAGAATCGCGAAGAAGACTGTCGATCTTGGCTCACGCGCGTGGTACTTTGCGACGAAGGGAGACTGACACTGCTGGCTCACAGAAGGGCAGGACGATGAACCGATCACAGGATTGTCTGGCACTGACAATGAAGGATGCCGCGAAGCTCGTCGGCGTCGACTACCGCACGATCAAGCTCGGCATCGAAGCCGGGACCATCCCCACGATCCAACTCGGCCCGCGCCGGATGATCCCTCGCGTCCCGCTGCTGCGCGCGTTCGGCGTCGACGCCTGATAGCGGCGCGCGGAGACCTCACCTGAGCTGCTGTTTGACCCATGCGTCGAACGCGCCAGAGTCGAAAATATGATCAACCATCCCTACTTCCGCGTCTGCTAGAAGCGCTCCTAAGCTCTCGCCATCCAGCGCGATTATTCCCGACCGCTTTGCGAGAAGGCGCGTATCGGCCGTGAGAGACCCTGCTGTGATGAAGATGAAGAAAACGGGATCGAAAACGCGCATGTCCAGGCCGAGTAGGGCTGACCCGTCATCAGAGCCAACACCTGCGCGCGCCAATGTCACGGATCCGGCGAGTTCTCTGAGTTCGGTCGTGCTGACTGTTCCCTCATATTGCTTAGCCTGACCAACCAGCCAAGTGCGGAAATTCCTGTCCACGCCGGGCAGACCGATTGACCTCCCGAGCTTTCCCTCGAGGGATAGCGAGCCGAAAAAGTCGACGCCTTGGTCGTTCCGTTCCTTCGTAAGTTTGGGGGAATCGCAGCCAAGGACCGAGAGGACCCCTCGACACACGCCCTCGAATTCGCGCCAGGAGATCGCGCGGATGGCGCTGGCATACTGCTCGTGTTGCGAGCGCAAAGCTTTCGCCTGCTTCAGTTCTGGAGAATCGCCCGGCGCCGGAAAGCAGGATCCTTGGATGTACGACGGATCCGAGGCATTGAACTCATAGCGCGCTGGCCGGTTGTCACTCGCGCGGTCGTCGAGGTCTTTTGTCAGAAACGCCACAAAGCGCACCCGCCATGATGCGCAGCGCTCCGCTATCTCAGCTGGCGTCAGATTCGGAAACCAGCCCTCGGCAACACCGATCTCCTCAAGGAGTTCCAGTACTAGCATTGGTGGGCGCGCTAACTCGTGACTCTGGATGACCACGAGCGCGGCCGCCTTTGGGCCCTCCACGCTTACTCCGCGGTGAGACGAGCGTGCATCGAGAGCACCTGTGCTGCCGTTTCCCTAAGCTTCTCGACCACCTCCATGTCGGCGGCGCTTAGGCGCGCCAGCTCGAGTGCGCCGATTGATCCGAGCACACTGACTGCCTCGGCTACCTCGCTCCGCCAGCTCTTCGACTTTTCCTCGGCCTTCGCGATACCAAGTGCATCCGGGAACGAGCGGTCGGGATCGAGGAGGACCTGCTTCGCTTCCGGATTCGTCAAAATCGTCCGCAATTCTCGCACCTGCACGTATGTCGGCAGTTTTGGCAGTCGCACCTCCGCACTCTCTTCGTCCTGATCGACCGTCTCGGTGATCAGCGAATAAAAGTGATGGACTTGCTCTATGTCCTCGAACTGAGACTTCGCGTCGTCCCACTTCAGCCACTCTCTGACGGCCGGCAAAGACAAAGCCTCGTGGAATAGCGGGTACTTGTCCGAGGTCGCTGAGTCCATGTATTCGTCGTCGCGCTGCATTTGCTGCAACGCCTTGAAAGCGCGATACCGCCTATTCACCTCGTGAGCCGTCATGCCAAGCCTCGCGGCAACCTCAGGAGTCTCCAGCTGATAGGTGTCGCGGAGATCCGTCACCAACTTTGCCCGCTGGTAACCTCCCCACTGCTTGATGCCTCCGACATGCCTGACTCCCATGATTGCCAGATAAGCCGCGTGCGCGTCGCCGGCGTCGAGTGTCAGAACCGGAACGGCCCTCAGAACGTCGAGTACCTCTGGAGGCACCGGTACTCCTGCTTCGTGATCTTCAGCAATCCATCGCAATGCAGCAAGCCGTCGGTTGCCCTCCACGACGAGATACTTTCCCGAAGGTGCATGTGGCCGTACTACCAAACGCTCCACCTGCAGGAATCCGTTAGCAAGTATCGAACTCTTCAGTTCGGAGATGCCTTCTCGGCGAAGACGCTGATAGGCGCGATCTTGAACCGATGCTTCCGCAAAGCGGGTTTCGTCTGCGCGAGCGAAATTGGGCTCGTCCTGGAATCGAAAGTTGTTGGGGTCGAAAAGGAGCTCGCTCAGGTCGTAAGTATCGTCGGTGAACTTCGGGGCGTCCATGTTGCTCCTGCGTGAGTTTTCCTGCTGGATGGTTGGAGGGTCCAACAGTCAGAAGCATACGACGACCCCTGGGGGTGACCGGCGTGGGCCACTCGTTTCTCCAGGCGACATCGCCAGAGGCTCATTGACTCGCCCCGGCATGTCCGGAGAGCGTTTAGCTGGTGTCGGCCCGCTCGTTCGAGGGGTTCGGTGAGAGCGTAGTCGAGTTGTTCGAGCTCGACGGGTGTGAGGTCGTCGATCGACCCGTGGGTGCGTTCGGTGTTGAACCACTGAACCCAGGACGCTGTGGCGGCCTCGACCTGATCGACGTCCCGCCATGGGCCCTCATGGTGGATGAGCTCGGACTTGTAGAGACCGATCTGCGACTCGGCGAGGGAGTTGTCGTATGCATCGCCGACGGAGCCGACGGATGGGTCGATGCCCTCGTCCACGAGTCGGTCCGTGAAGGAAATCGACGTATAGACGCTGCCCGCGTCGGTGTGATGCGTGAGACCGGTGAACCCGTCCACGCCTTCACGACGACGGGTCCAGAGCGCCATCTCGAGGCAGTCCAGCACGAGCGGGGTCGTCATGCTCGTGGCGGCGCGCCAGCCGAGGATGCGGCGGGAGTGCGCGTCGAACACGAATGCGACGTAGACCCATCCGGACCACGTCCAGACGTAGGTAAAGTCGGCCACCCAGAGCTGGTTCGTGCGGAACCTCGCGAAATGCCGGTCGACGAGGTCAGCCGGCCTGGTCTCCCGCGGGTCCACATCGACGGGCCGCTTGCGCTTCCCGCGGACCACCCCGGCAATCCCCAGATCACGCATGAGGCGTTCGACCGTGCAGCGGGCGATGTCGTGCCCGTCGCGGCGGAGCCGGAGCCAGAGCTTGCGGGCGCCCAGTACCTTCCGCTGCTTCTGCCACGTGGTCAGGATGATCGGCTTCCAGCGTTCGTCGGACAGCTCTCGGGCCGAGGGTTCTCGTCCGTGAGCGTCGTAGTAGGTCGATGGGGCGATCTTCACTCCATGCTGACTGAGCACGGCGCAGATCGACTCGACACCCCATCTGAGCCCGCCATCGGCGCGGTCGCGGTGCTCGTCGATGAACGCGACTATCGCTTGTGTGGCCGGTCGAGCTCGGCCGCGAAGAAAGCCGAAGCCGCCTTCAATATCTCGTTCGCCCGGCGCAACTCGGCGTTCTCGCGCCGCAACCGCTTGATCTCCACCGCCGCGTCGGTCGTCAGGCCCGGCCGATCACCGGCGTCGACCTGCTGCCGGCGGATCCAGGTGCGGATCGTCTCCGGTGAGCCGATCCCGAGCATCCCCGCGACTGCGGTCATCGCCGCGTACTCGCTCGGGTAGTCGGGCCGCACCTCGGCGACCATTCGGACAGCGCGCTCACGAAGCTCGCGCGGGTACTTGCTGGGACGTCCCATGAGACAGATCCTTCCAAGGAATCTTGTCTCCGGACATGCCGGGGCGAGTCAATCCCGCCGAGGTGACCGCCCGCCCAGGCGCTTGGAGTGCTATAGGTATTTCTCTACGGGCGACGCGCAGGAGGCACCGTTTGGTGCGCAATCCGACTGGGGAAGCTGGTCGCGGCTCTTACCGGCTCTCGCTCGGTCGATCGTCGCTATGCGTCAGCGTATCCATGATGTCGCTCACGTCCGGGCGCTCCTCTGATTCGTGCGAGCTCTGACTAGGTCTACCCACTTCGTCTCCTGGTGTTTTTGGAGCGATCCGGCTCAGTCTTCTGATCTTTCCATCCACCACCGGCAGTGAGCGAATCGAGCACGTCATCGACCGAGGGGCGCGGTCTAGCCTCGGGGGCAGGACGCTCCTTGTCCGAGTCACTCGCCATGATCGGCAACCAGCCGGATGATTTTGTCGGCATCCGACTCGGGAGGAGTCAGCGTCACCTTCTCGAATACGTCATCCACATCAGGGCGTGGCTGTGGGGCTGGGGGTGGATTTTGGTCCGACACTGGCTGCTCCGTTACTTGTGAGGATTGCATTGAGCCCGACCACGATGAAGATGGCGACGAGGCTAGCGACGAGGAGCTTGAAGGCGCGCTTGGTGTACGCGGCCTTCTTCTCATTCTGGGCATTTCGATTCTCGACCTCCGTCGTCTTCACCTCAAGAAGAAAGTCCTCCAGCTTCTCCGGCGGATCCGCGGAATCCACATGCTTGGCCACTAGCTTGCGCGCTCCCGGAAGATCAATCGACCGCGGCCAGAGTGCGGCGGCGGACTGCACAACGGTCCAAACGGTCAATCCGAACGGGATGAGGCCGACGTACCAGGTCTCGGAACGAACGAGTCCGAGGCCGACGGCGCTCGCCAACACGCCTGCTGCCACGACGACGAAGGAAGCCTTGGCATCCAGGGAGCGTGTTCGCTCAACGGCAGAGTTTCGCAGCGAGTCCAGCTCGGAACTCAGCAGCTGTACGCGGCGAATCCTCGTCGACTTGGGCCGCGTGCGACAGATCTTGTACACGGATGAACCATAGCGGTGCATGGGCATGAGCGATTCTCTGATCACTACGCTTCCGCCGGACGTTCACCAGTGTGCATGCGAGCGCTTGGTTGCACCCTGCAGGCGGATCACAAGTACGCTCGGCGAAATGGCGGTTCGACTCGCAGATGTACGCGCGCACGTGGCCGACCCCAACCTGCTCATGGCAGTGATCAAGGGGCACCTTTGGGTTGAGCGCGCGCTGAACGCCGCGCTGGAGATTCACGCCGAGCAGCCGAGTCAGATCAAACTCGATCGACTTCCGTTCGCGACAAAGCTCAACATCGCCACGGCGTACGGCTTCATCAAGGCCGACCTCCGGCCGGTGCTCGAGCGGCTAAACCAGCTGCGTAACCGAGCTGCACATAGTCTCGACTTCGAAGTGTCTGACGGGGATGCGCGAGGATTGCGAGCGCTCCTGCCGAAAGACCACCTCGAGGGCATCGCGCACTTGGATAAGCCGCACCACACGTTGGCTGACGAGTTCGCGACCACGCTCACCTGGGTCATCATGTCGCTAGAGGCGCACAATGCGGTGGCCGAGTGGGATCGTCGTTGGGGTTCCGTGGTCGCATTGCACCAGATGCTCGTCGACGTCTACGTTGGGCTTGGCCAGGATCCGGCCGAAGCTGACAGGCAAGCACGGCTCGCCGCCGACCCGCCGCCGCCGCCTCAGCACTCCGACGTCGTGATCGTGGATTAGAAATGGCCCGAGCGCCGGTCGTCCGTGGCAACAACCGATGAGATCCGATTTTCGGCGCCGGGACCCTCGCAGGTCGCGCCCGAATAGCCCGCCCGAGTCCTTCCTCGTTGAGCGCCCAACCGTCGAGCGCCTCTACATCCCTATCCCGCGCCCCGAACTTAGCGCACTGCTCAACGGCGCCGTCACCATCGCCGCTCCCGCTTCCTCGCCGCGCGTCGCAGCTCCGCCTGGGCCGCGCTCACAGCGTCCTGCAGAGTCAACTCCGGAGTCCCGCGCTGCATCGACTCGGCGAGGCACTCGCGGGCCGCGGCATCCGTCCGCGCGACGACGGTCGCGACGTTACTGAGCCGACCGCGCGTCAGGCCCACGTAGAGGCCTGCGGCGTCCACATCAGGCCCGACCACCGACGCATCGGCCGTGTCGCCCTGCACGCCGTGCACGGTGGACGCGTAGGCGAGCTGCAAGTGCTCACGCGCGTACTCGGTGGACACGCGCGCCACCTCGCCGCTGTCGCTCACGGAGACAAGAGACAGGTACTCATCACGGATCCCGCGCACGATCCACTGCGCGCGATTCTCGACTCCGGTGAGCCGGTCGTTGCGACGGGTCTGGACGGTGTCGCCGACGAGGATGCGCTGCTGCCCCATTCCCCACGCGGCGACGCGGACGTCGAGCTCGCCTTGATCGACTCGCCGCTGCTGGATGGCGTCGTTGATCGCATCCGCCTCAGCATTCGTGCCAGATACCAACGTCACCCGCTTGCCGCGTTCGTGCCACTCGAAGTACGCGTCGATCATCCGCCCACGCGCCGCGTCGTGATGATCGACCCGAGCGACGAGACCGCGTTCGGCAAGCTCGCCCGCAACCACCAGTGCACGCTCGCGGTCACCCGCATCCCGGAGCCGCAGCGTGAGCGCCGCGTAGTCGGGATCGCGGAACCGGTGCACCGTGTCGAGTTCGATCGCAGCGTTCGCGTGCCGGATCGCAGAACCCATCGCTCCCGCGTGTCCGACCGGCAACGCCTGATGCGTGTCACCCACGAACGCCAGCCCGACACCCTGTTCGATCGCGAGTTCGACAAGTACGTTCGCCGTCCGCAGGTCGACCATGCCGGCTTCGTCGACGACGATCCGATCGCGAGAACGCAACATGTACTGGCTTGGTCCGCCGTACACGGCGCCCGTGATGGCATCGACTTCTCCCACTCGAAGCCTGGTCCACACCTTAGCGCCGGCCTCGTCGGTGCCCCATCGGTAGCCATGATCCGTAAGCAAGGCATGAATGCTGGATGCCGCGGCCCCGACCTCGCGAGACGCCACCGATGCCGCCTTTCGCGTAGGAGCAACAACGAGCATCCGCCTCCGTTGCGACGCGAGCGCCGTGAACGCAGCGCGCAGCATCGTCGTCTTGCCCGCGCCTGCGGGGCCGGTCACCGTCACGAGCCCGTCCGTGCCGGCGATGGCGCACGCGGCAACGCCTTGCGACGCATCCAGCGTCGACAGATGCGCGTTCGGTGCGAGTCGGCGCAACTCCTCCGGCAGCAGGGAGCGCCCCGGTTGGGCGAGCACGTCCAAGCATCCGGCAAGACGCACCTTGGCGCGTACGGTCTCGGTTGCCATGAACGCCTTGACGTGCGCAGGCGGATCGTCCGCAACGAGCCGGAAGACGGAACGCATGGCGCGCTCCGTCACCTCGGCGATCACGCCATCGAACCGATCGCGCTCCGCAACGACGCCCGTGCGCGAGAGCGCGCGTATTGCGCCCGCGCGGATGTCGAAGATGCTGAACCTCCCGCCGCATGAGGTCGACCGTTCGTCCGCGTCGATGACTGCCTGTGCAGCGAGCAGATCCAGATCGAGCGCAGGCGGGTCTGTTGCGGCGAGTGGAATGGGTGCGCGCGTGGCGATCAGGCTCGGATCGATCGCGGCGATCTCGTCGCGGACGCGCGCCTCCCACCACGCCTCATCGAGATCGGCCGGCTTGTTCGGACGCGACACCGCCCACGCGCGCCGATCGATCTGATGCAGCACCTCCACGCTCGGCGCAGATCCTCCGTGCGCCGCCGACCACTCCGCGATCAGGCGCGCTCGGTTGCCTTCGATTTGCGCCGACCGGCGCGACACGGGTCGGACCGCGCCAGCGAGCTCGGCGATCTCCCCATTGAGGTCGAGTGTGTATCCGTGCCGGGCGAGCGCGTCGATCCAGGCGGGATCGGTGCGGGCGGCGAGCTCGCCCTCGGCGTTGACGACGGTGTGCAGTTTCATCGCGACACGCGAATCGAGGTTTGACCACTTGCCGTCCGCACCAAGCGCTTTGATATTCAGCCACAGGTGCCGGTGGATGTGCGGGTCGAGCGCTCGCGAGCGACGGTGCTGCAGCTCGACGACTTCGATACGCGTGATCGCCTCGCGAATGAGTCCGCCGTGTCCGCGGCGTGCGTTGAGCTCGGTTTGCCAGATGCACAGGATGCGGTCCCGCAACCGGTCTTGGAGGGCTTCGAACTCGGCTGCGAGTTCGGGATGGAGCAGCGCGGCAATGCTGTACGACTTCGGGTGGTTAAGCGTGCCATCGAGCAACAGGTCAGCGTCGGGGCTCAACCGCTGGCGGCCGCGCTCCTCCCCCGTGACCGGGTCGTGCCCGGTGAGCCAGACACGAAGGCCGCCGGCGGTGAGCTCGTCGGAGGTGAGGATGCCGTTCGCCACGATGAATCGTGAGACGGTCGAATCGGACGCGCCACCGTACGCTTCGAGCGCGTCAACGCCGCGGGAGTGCTGCAGGTGAGCGTCGCAGATGCCCTCGAGCGCGTAGCCGATCGCATGTCGAACCCCTCTCGATTCGACACCTCGCTTCCAGCGCTCAAGACCTCCGCGCATGGCGCCAGACTAGGCTAGGTTTTACCCGCTATCCAGGGATTTTTCAGTGGTGCAGGTATGTGTAGGTGAGTGCTTCTAAAGGTGCCGCTCACCCCGGGTGCCTGCGTGCATTGCGGTTCTCCTCGAGTGACCTCGGCGTCTGCATGCATTTGAAGGGTCGCCGACATGAAGTCAGGTCGCATCTCGCCCGCGACATACAGGAATGCGAAGAGTGCCGTCGGGAGCGTGCGCTCCAACGACTGGCGGTTGGGCGACGGTCATCCTTATCGCTCAAGACGCCACGACGGAGGGCGTCCTGCGACGTCGCGCCCTAGCGCCAAAACTCCTCGGCAAGCTTCAGCGAGCCGAGCTTCGCGAAAATCTTCTCGCCTGTCGCGAGGCCGACAACGGCTCGCAGATCGCGCGGCGTGAGCCCGTCGCGCGTCCGGATCGCCCCGCCGAGATTGGCCGCGGGCACGAAGAAGGTCGCGTTCGTGCCGGGTTCGAGCATGTGAGGCAGGGTCGTAGAGAGCGGCACGGGCACATAGACGGTAATGCCTTCACCGCTCGGCAACTGGAAGCCCCAGTTGATAATGCGCACCGCCGACGCACCCTTGTTGATCGCCTCAACCGAGATGAAGACTCCATCGGGCATACCGTCACCGATGAGGACGGAGTTCGCGACAGACACCGTGACGCGATGCGCACCGCGCGTGCGAGTGATGATCTGCCAGACAAGGGCCACGACGCCAGTCAGCGCACCGATTGTCGCGACGACGAGACTGATTATCGCGAGGATGAACGCGGGGAGCGCGAAGGGATCAGTCTGCATGCCAGACCTCGCTAGAAGCCCCGCGCGCAGCGGGGTCCCGCCGGCGATCGCCTGTCGCCAGGTTGACCGCGCGCCTCCACCACGGCCTCCGCCGGGTCGCTTTGAGAGCAGCTCGGCGCTCATCCTCTCGCCGCCGAACGTCTTCTTCACGGTCGGAGCGGTCCTGCTCCACGATCGCGACCAGAACGAGCGTAAGCCCAAGGATGCCGAGGCCGAAGAGGAACCACGCAAGAACAGTGAAGGGCAGGGCCAGGCCGTCGGTCTGCACGCCGATAACGGTCATGACGAGGCCGCATACCGCGCCGATCGTGCTCTTCTCCACGATCCACTGAAAGACGCCTTCGCGTCGCTGCACGTACCGAAGGGCCCTACGGTGCTCGATCGCCATTGTCACGAGGATGAGAGGGAACACTGCCGACAACGCAATGCATGTGTCCTTCGTCATTACGGTTTCCCAGGTCATGGCGGCGCCGCACCGTAGTCGAGCCGATCAATATGCACGCGCCCGACTCTATCGACGGGTTCGACTCTCTCGGCGTATGCCACGGCCCCATATCTCACCCACGCAAGGGCGATGAGGATGCCCGCTCGAGAGCGCTACGCTACCCCACTCAACGCGACGCAGGCGCTCTCCGCTGCTGTGGCCATGCTCGCGACGGGCCTTCGCGCCGCGGTGACTGGGCGGGAGTAACCCTCGATTAGGCCGACCGAGTCTGGTCTCACGCTGCCGGCCGCCGATGCGGTAGACAAAGATCGTGACGCCCTCGCTCAGACCGACGCCAACAGCGAGTGCGGCCTTCTGGCCCCCGGACTGGTCGCAGATGGTCCCAGACATCATTGTCGCGGTTCTCACCGGTGTCATCGTCGGCCTGGTTGTGCTCGGAGCGGAGCGCTCTCTGGAACGACGGCGGGAATCTGCCACGCAGAACCGCCTCGAACAGGAAGCAGTGGACGAGTTGTTCGCGCCCCTCTTCGCCCCGCCGTTCTATGACGCGTCTTCATTACTTCCAGCAGGCACAGCGTTCAAGTCCGCGCGCCGGAGGATGACCAGCGCGCCAAGTGTCGGCACGACGGAGTCGGCGCTCGGCTTCTGGTCGCTCCGACTGTGTTGTGACGCATGGGAGCGGCTACGCATACAGGCAGAGAGGGTCGAAAGGCTTATGCCGGCCTCCGTTCGTCCGCCGCTGTTCAACAAGACGATACATCGCTACTTCGCCGATCCCGGTGTGACGTGGGAGAACGCCCGGCCACCCGAGCCGGATCCGGCCCGCGCGAAGGAACTTGAGGATGCCGTGCGGGCATATTGCCGCGTTCGCTCAGAGATGGAGACATCCCGCGAGGCGTTTATCAGCGCGGTGCAGGGCTATCGGCGGGAAGAGGAGGCGCTGTGGGATAAGAAACTGAAGGACCGCTCGCGCCGCAGGCTTCTCGACCTCTCCCGACAGGCATGGGCGATGAAGTCACAGATCGTGTCTCTTGAAGGTCTCAAGTATCGCCACGAGCGCTGGGGTCCTTACGAAGAAGATTGATCCCCCGGCACTTGCGCCTATCCCCTCCTTGGAGGCTTGGCTCAAGGACCGCGCAGTTGCGTGCGCTGAGACAGCTCTCGGGGCCTGAGCGGCCCTCCAGTCAGGACTCACACTCGCCTCGTCCTGCGGCCTGTTCTGGGAAAGGGATCGCTCGTCGCTTCGACGGTGCTGCCTGTCCGCCCTGCTCGGAGATCCCAAATTCGCAATTCGGACCGTCTGATGCTCTGCCTACACACACGAGTCCTGCTCCGCCCGCCGCGCGAACGGAGACCAGTGGCGGACTGCAACGACGGCAGGCGATTAGGGCGCAGGACTCAGAATCCGAGTCGCTTCCATAGCGAGCGCTTCTCCGATGCGGCAGCCTGCTCCGCGACTATCGCTTCTTGGTGTTCCCGCGCGACCGCGTTCGCGCGTTGAGTGGCCGCGGATTCGTCGCGCTCGTTGGCGGCGCGCTCGGCACGAAAGTCGGAGTAGTCCTGCGTCTGGTCGGACAATGCTGGAGGTGAGAGCCAGACGCCGATGTTTGGCCGATCGAGAGTTCCGCCGTAAAGGGAGGCCTCTCGAAGTACGATCAGGCCGTCGTCGGCCTCCTGAATCACCAGGGGCTGGAGCCTGTATGCCTGCTCGCGAGGTAGATAGCCGCAGGTCTCACGTTGGTAGTCCCACACGAGGTCCACGCGCACCGCGTGGCGGTCGAACTCGTTCAAGGGCTCCGCGATTAGCTGGGCGAATAGCGTCCCGCCCTCTTCATCTTCATCCATCAGCTCCTTGGTGCGGCGAATACCGTCGAGGTAGCGGGATTCCCCGACTACCTCCCATTCTTCGTCGTCGGTGAACCCCATCGCTCGCGTAGGAACGACGGGCGCGTAGGCCTTCGCGCCGAGCGGGGCGAACTGTCCGTCTTGGAATGGGAATGAATCGAAGCGGGCGTCCATTCGCCCAGTATGGCTTCACGCGAGTGCGTGGTGCTCATCGACATGGACTGCGCGAAGTGAACCGGTCGCTATCTCGCTACGGAGCGCCGTCAGCGGGAGACAGAAGCAGGCTGGGTGAGAAGGACGACGTGCTTCCCCAATAGACTTCGGGAGTTGGTCGATTTGGGGGCACGTATGGCACGTCGTCGTGGGTTTTTTGCGGAGCTTCAGCACCAGGCAAAGCTTGCCGATCAGAGACAGCAGGCCGCGCTACGTCAGCAGTCGCAGGCGGTCAAGCGGGCCGAAGCTGCACAACGCGCCGCAGAGCGCGCGGCGGCAGCTGCCGCCCGTGCGTCGGAGCAGGATCGCAAACGTCTGGAGCGCGAGGCAGCTCAAGCGCACGCGGAGGCTCGCCAAGCCGAGGCTGAAGAGCTAACCGCGGAGCTGAACAGGCGCCTCGTCGAACTCGACGAAATTCTCTCGGCAACGCTCGATGTGGACGACTTCGTGGACTTGGAGTCGCTGCGCGCCGTAGTCACGCACCCGCCCTTCCCGCGCGAGGACTTGCGCGTCCCGATTCCCGCGCCGGCGGCGATCCCCGACCCTCCGCTGCCGGTCAAACGCGAACCGGAGCCGGTGAAGGGACTGCTCGGGCGCAAGCAAAAGGCTGCGGATGCTCTAGCGGCGGTCGAGCAGCAGTATGCGACCGACTACTGGGCGTGGAAGGCCGCGACTGACGAACTTCCCGCACGCCGCGCGGCGCAAGAGGCCGCCCACCAGGCGGCAGAGAGCGCGCGACAGATCGCCCTCGCCGAGGCGCTCGCGCAATACGAGGCGGAGTCAGCCGCGCGGGAGAAGGATGTCGCCGAGCAGAATGAGTCCCTCGACCAGCTGATTTCGGGCCTGGCGTACGGCACGGTTGACGCCCTTCAGGAGTACGTCGGAATCGTGCTCGCCAACTCGATCTACCCTGAATGGTTTCCGGTATCGCACTCGGCGACCTTTGAACCGACGACCGCCGAACTCAGCCTGCGGGTTCTGATTCCAGGGCCGGACGCGATTCCCGCGATCAAGTCGTACCGCTACACCAAAGCGACGGACGAAATCACTCCTGTCGCTGCAACACAAAAAGATACAAAGGACCGCTATCTGCGCGTCGTTCACAACATCGCGTTGCGGTCCCTTCACGAGGTGTTCGAGGCCGACCGTCGCGGACTGATCGCGAGCATTTCACTGGAGCTGGGAACCGAGACCATCAGTCCGGCGACCGGCCGACCGACCTACGTGCCCTTCGTCGCAGTCGCAGCGCGCCGCGAGGAGTTCGACGCGCTCGACTTGTCCGCAGTCGTCCCTTCCGCGACTCTCGAGCACCTTGGCGCCTCGGTCTCGAAAAATCCGTACGGTCTGGTGCCCGCCGTCGCCGGTGGGGTACGGCGCGCGCGATGACTGATTCGAGCGTCAGGTTCAACCCGCCTCCGGGATGGCCAAAGCCACCGGCGGGTTGGGTCCCGCCAGCAGGCTGGACTCCAGACCCGTCGTGGCCGGAACCCCCCGCCGGATGGCAGTTGTGGCTGACAGACGAGCCGCCCGCTGCAGAGGCAGTTGCGCCGGCGGCTGATCTTCCGACGAATGAGGATCCGACAGCCGCGGCACCGGCCCCGGGTTCGGAGATGGGCCGGCTAGCGTTCCTTGAAGCCGAGAACGCCTCACTTCGCGCACAGCTGGCGGAGGCGCGTGCGGGCGACTACGTGGACTTGAGTGACGCGCGAGTGCTGCAGGACGTGGGGATCTACCGATACCACCATCCGCTTGAAACGGCAGCGGCTTACCAAGAAGCGCTTGCTTCGCTCGAGTCCCGCATTGCCGACGCTGTAAAGGCGGGTCGAGCGATCGTGAAGTCCGAGCTGTTCACCTTCAACAACTCCCTCGCCCAGGGTCGCCGCATGACCGACGACCTGGCGAAGCTCATGCTCCGGGCTTACAACGCTGAGGCTGACAATTCGATTCGAACGCTTCGGGTCGGGAATGTCGTGACCGCCAAGCGTCGACTTGAGGCGTCGCGGACGGCGATCGCCAAGCTGGGCGCACTGATGGAGATGAAGATCAGCGACGAGTTTCACGACCTGCGCGTGGAGGAGATTGAGCTCACCGCCGACTGGTTGATGAAGAAGCAGGAAGAGCGCGAGGCGGAACGCGAGGAGCGAGCGCGCCTCCGTGAAGAGAAGAAGGTCGAGCGAGAGCTCGCCGAGGAGCGAGCGCGCCTCGATAAGGAACGCGCGCACCTCCTCAACACGCTGTCAGTCTTGGAGCAGCAGGGGCAGGTCGACGACGCCTTGCGCGCACGGCTCGCGGCGGTCGATGATGCGATCGCGCAGAACGACTTCCGGGCAGCGAACATTCGCGCTGGTTACGTCTACGTGATCTCGAACGAGGGGGCCTTCGGCGCCAACGTGGTGAAGATCGGCCTGACGCGACGCCTCGAGCCGCGCGATCGCATCGTCGAACTCGGTGGGGCTTCTGTGCCTTTCAGATTCGATACCCACGCGCTCTTCTTCTCCGAAGACGCCGTCACCCTCGAATCCGAGCTGCACCATCACTTCGCCGACCGCGCCCTCAACCGCGCCAACGCGCGAAAGGAGTTCTTCTTCGCCACACCAGCCGAGGTGCGCGACGTCCTCATCGAAAAGGTGGGCAACATCCTCGAGTTCAACGAGGTCGGCGAAGCCACCGAGTACCGGCAGTCGGTCGGGCTCTGGCCGGTATCGGAACCCCGCAGCTAGGGAAATTGCGAATCGTGCGGTGCGACCGCTGACTGGTAATTGTTCTCGCGCGAACGCGTTCGCTCTCGCGGTCTTCGCTCGGCTTCCTTGCAGCAGGCTGACCTCTCGTTGGCGGCTGGTCTAGGGCCGAAGGCGCCCTCGTGCTCCGGCCACGAACGCTGGTGAAGCAGCTCACCCGATTCGCACCGCAATCCACCAACGGCGCGGCGATTGGCTTGCGCCTCGCGGGGGGTCCATGCGCCAGAGAGAAGACGCCGTGCGCCCCTGAGGCCTTCACTACCGGACTAGCCGGTGACGCGACGCCCAATCTGGCGCGCAATGTACTCGCGCAGCGGCGGATCACACACGTATACATACGTGCCGAGCATGCCTCTCGTCAGGAGAACGCCGTAGATGTTGCGGATGAACTCCAATAGGTCGTCGTCGGAGTAGGCGATCCCGCGTTGCTTGTTGTTCTCTTTGCCCTTCGCATCCCGATACGAGGCGCGGTCGATGTAGAGCCGTTGGGAGTGGGGGTCGTAACGGAGGTCGTTGCCGATGATGACGCCTGCGTAGTTGAGGTCGTAACCCTGGACGGTATGGATAGACCCGACCTCGTGAATGGATGCCGGACTATTGATCCAGTCTTTGGCTTGGCTGTTCCAGCGAAGGCGCACGCCATCCAGCTCGATATCAAACGCTTCCTTATCGCGACTGCTCTTCCACTCCCATGCGTAGCCGGCGACGAGGCGGGCGAGGCCATGCTCGTCGTTGCGCTTGAAAATTGTGCGTCGCATCGCCGCGAGGTTGTCGAAGAATCTCAGGTCGTAGTCACCGAAGTCGGGGCGCTCGGTCGCGTTGGACTCGCCCCGCAGCACGTCCCGAACGAATTGCACATAGTCGGCGCCTGCACGCACGCGCATCTGGGTAGACAGCGGATACCGGCGATGCGTCGACCTTGCCTGGTCCACGAGCGAGCGGAGGACACTCTGAGGCAGGTCAGCCGGTCGTATGGTCTGCTCGACGTCGAGCAAATAGATCTGGTGCCGGCTCTGAGCGCGGATCCAGTCCAGCTGCGTCTTCGATGGGTCGTCAACGCCAAAGAGCTTCTCGTTGATTGTGATGAATCGCCTGTTGTTGACGCCCGACGACTGGTTCGCACGCTGGTTCAGGCGATGAGTCTCGTCGACAATCAGCAGGTCCCATGGCTGATCTGATGCCCCCACGTCGAAGGGCGTCAGGATTTGTGCCTCCGTGAGCTTTGGTGTCTTCTTAAAGACACGCTTGATGGATTCGCGCAAGGACTGCTGAGGTACGACGAAACCGATCCGAAGGCCCGCGAGTAGTTCGCGATTGCCGGGCACGAAGAAGTCGGCGAACATCGAGTCTGGTTCGACTTCGTCTGCATCATCGTGGTCGCGGATGTCTGCGAGGAGCTTCATCAGGAAGATCGCGATGATGGTCTTGCCCGTCCCAGGCTGTCCTTCGATCACACTCGTAGACGACGCTCCGTTGCCGAGGTCGGCAAGGAGTCCCTCCACAATGTCCTCGACCGCGATCGCCTGTTCCGGCGTGAGCACTTTGAACGGCGACAGTTTGAAGAGGTCGCTGTTCTCGATCTCAGGGATGCTGCGCTGGAAGATTCCCTCTGATCGCAACTTGTCGAAGATGTCACGGAAGCTCTCCCGGTAAAGGTCGCGCTCGTAGTACCGGGCGTCGATGATGCCCTCGTTGCCATTCATCACCGTGAACTGTCCGTCGCCGGCGAGCCAGCGGATCAGGTGAGACTCCAGATCGAGGCACGCCGACTTGTTGAAGGTGTCGTCGATGACAACGCGCACGCGCCGGAATGCGTTCTTGGCGGGGTTCGCGAGATGCTGGCGCATGCGCGCAGCGGCGTTGACCGTCTCACCGACGTACACGGCCCCGGCACCAGCCGAGTCGGCACCATCAAGCACGTAGACGACAGGCCAGTTCCTTCGGCGCTCGTCGCCAGCCACCCAGTCCGAAATCGCGCCTGACGTGAAGCTCAGGCGCTCGATCTCAAAGGGCGTCATACTTTGTGCTCCGTCCCCTGGCCCGATCGGCCGGGTACTTCTCTCCAGTCGTGACGAGTTTCTCGAGCACGATCTCATCGAGGTCGACCCCGAGCCGTGCGGCGAGCAGTGTGCAATAGGTCACAACGTCAGCAAGCTCGGCTCGCACCTGCGCCTCGTCTGCATCGTCGCTCCACTGGAAGCACTCCAGTAGCTCGCCCGCCTCAATCGCAATGCTCTTGGCCAGGTTCGCCGGAGTGTGAAACTGGGCCCAGTCACGCTCTCGAACAAAGTCCTCTAGGGCCTTCTGAACACGCTCACTCGTCACGATTGCGACCGTATCAGGACGCGGGCGCGGGCTCCGCAAGGGGAGCAGGCGGGTGGCGTTCGGACTCGTCGTAGTGGCCCCAGCTCGCGGAAGATCCTCGCCGCCAACTCGATCTGATCGATAGGTTGATCACGTGCCATCGCCCGCCTTCCGCCTCCGCGCAGGTGACATCGTCACACGTGCAGACCTCGTGGTGGAGTATGGCGGAAGCGTTCAGTCTGGCGGCATCGTTCCGAGCAACACGTCCAACTCCGTCTTTGTGTTCACGGACCCCGCCGAGGGCAGACAATTTGGCTACGTCTATGACGGTTTCTCCTCGGACGGCACGGTGTTCCACTACACCGGCGCGGGCCGCGTTGGGGACCAGAAGCTCAGTGGCAGCAACTCACCGATCCTGACCCACGCCGCGAAAGGGCGCTCCCTCCACGCGTTCAGCGCAGCGGGCGTCGTGGCGGGGTCGAGTACGAAGCTCCAGCGATACATCGGCGAGTTCATCCTTGACCCCGACGTGCCATTTGAGCGCATGCCAGCGCTCGATCGGAGCGGAGCGCTGCGCACAGTCCTCGTCTTCCGGCTGCTCCCGGTGAGCGTGATCCCGGATGACGTCGTTGAGCTGGTCGGATACTCGGGAGTGACGCGCGAACCGAACGCCATCTCTGTTCCCGTCGAGATCAACTCAACCGAGTTCTTCGAGACGGCGGATCGCGCGGGTGGCCTGGCGGTACGGCGCGAGTCGCAGCTTGTCGACGAGTTCATCGCACATCAAGTCGGGCACACCTTCACTCGGTGGGCGATTAACCTCCCCGCCGAGCGCACCCGGCTCCTCACCGACATCTACGACGAAGTCGATCACACCCTCTATGAAGCGAAGGCGATTGCCGGCCGCTCAGATCTCCGTATGGCGGTCGGTCAGCTCTACGACTACCGCCGACACGTGCGCGTCGACGACTTACGCTGTTCGGTACTTCTTCCCGAACGCCCCACCGCTGACCTCCGGGATCTTCTCCGCGATGCCGGACTTGGGCTGGCCTTCCGCGAGCAGACAACCTTCGTGCTTGTGCCGCCCGACACCTCACATCGGGAAGAACGGCTGCACCAATGACACGGCGATTCAACGTGGTGGGCGCGGTCATCGTGAGCGACGAACGTGTGCTCGCCGCGATGCGAGGGCCGAGCGGAAGTCTGCCCAACATGTGGGAATTCCCCGGTGGAAAGATCGAGGAAGGCGAGTCCCCGCAAGAGGCGCTCGCTCGCGAAATCGGCGAGGAGTTGCTCGTCGACATCAGAGTCGGCGACGAGATCCTCACGACAACTCACAATTACGAGTTCGGGGTCGTGACGCTGACCACCTACTACTGCGAACTCCGTTGCGGAACACCGCAGCCCACAGAGCACGCGGCGCTTCGCTGGCTCACGCCGGACGAGCTCGCTTCCGTGGAGTGGGCGCCGGCCGACGTCCCCGCGGTCGAACGTGTCCGCTCGGATCTTCGAACGAATAGGTCGGGTTTCCTCCGACAGTAAGCCCCTCTAGCGATCGGGCGCGGCGCAGTCCTCGTCGTCGAACGGCTGCTAAGCGACGCGCGCCAGCGCGGAGTCTGCAAGGAGTGAGCGGCGAGAACGGAGCCGCGACCGATCGCTACACTCTCGGCGTCGGAGGGAGGCGCCCCTCCAACCCATCGCCAGTTGAGGACATCCTCCGTCATCTATCCACATCTCTCATCGGCCGCGTTGACGGGGTCCGACCAGTGTCCGACACTGGCCCAATACTGACCGTCGAGCCGGGCACGATCGGAGGTCGAGATGGGCAGCATCACCCCGTACGAATCCGCGAAAGGCCGCCGCTACCGCGTGCGCTATCGCAAGCCGGATCGCACCGAGGCGGAGAAGCGTGGCTTCACGACGATGCGTGAGGCGAAGCTGTACCTCTCGATGGTCACTGTGTCGAAGTCGAAGGGCGAGTACATCGACCCGTCGTCGTCGCGAGTACCGGTCCGGATGTTCGCCGACAGCTGGCTGCGATCGAAGCAGCCACCGATGTCGAAGCCGTCGTACTACATGACGCTCGAGCGGGCGTGGAAGAACCACGTCGCGCCGGTCTGGGCCGACAGAGAGATCTCGTCGATCCGTCGCTCGGAAGTCCAGGATTGGGTGTCCGACCTCGCGACGCAGAAATCGCGCACGGTCGTTCTTCGCGCACTGGGCGTCCTCGCCGGCATCCTGGACGTCGCGATCGACGATCGCCGCCTGGCGAGCAACCCAGCCCGCAACGTACGCAACCTGCCTCGGCACGGACCGGGCAAGCGCCGCGTCTACCTCTCGCACGACCAGGTCGCGACGCTGGCGGCGTGCTCGGCCCACCCGACGCTTGTCCTGACCTTGGCGTACACAGGTCTGCGGTGGGGCGAGGCCACAGGGCTGCGGGTGCGCAGCGTGAACCGGCTGCGCCGGCGCTTCGTCATCGAAGAGAACGCGGTAATGATCGCGTACGAGATCCACGTCGGCACGCCGAAGACGCATGAGAAGCGCTCGGTGCCGTACCCCGAGCGGCTCGCGCCGATGATCGAGCAGGCGTGCACCGGCAAGGGGCCGGAGGGACTTCTGTTCGGCGACGGCGTCAATCACATGCGCAACTCTGGCAATAAGGGATGGTTCGCGAATGCGGTCCGGCGTGCGCAGGCGTTCGATCCGTCGATTCCTCGGCTCACTCCTCACGACCTTCGTCACACCGCCGCATCCCTGGCGATCAGCTCGGGCGCGAACGTCAAGGCGGTCCAGCGCATGCTCGGGCACGCGTCCGCGGCGATGACGCTGGACACGTACGCCGATCTCTTCGACGACGATCTGGATGCCGTCGCGACGCGATTGAACGACCAGATGCCGCTCGTCGCGCTGCCCTCGGGTCCGCAGACCCGCTACGCCCGACCGCAGTGACCCCAGAGAGCAGACTGCTCAGTATTTCGACGACGCAGATTTCGTTCGAAACGCTCGATTTTGGCGCTCTCAGACGTCGCGCGCACGCCGTTGCAGACGGCAATTTTCGGCTCCCCGAATTTTCGGAATGCGGGCAAAATGCGGGCAAAAACGCATTCTGTGTGGTCTGACCTCAGAAGAAACTCCTGGTCAGAGGTAAAAAGACACTGTGCCCCTGGAGGGACTCGAACCCCCAACCGTTTGCTTAGGACGCAACTGCTCTTCCATTGAGCTACAGAGGCTGGCCGATCCAGTCTAGGTGACGGCCGTCACCCCTCTCGCGTGCCGCGAGCGGTCACCGCAAGGCGGTCCTGCCCGGGGATGACCTCCAGCCGAAAGCCCACGGGGTCACGCGGCCGATTCTCCCCCGCGACCGTCGTCGAGCTCGATCCAGTACCTCTCGAGCGTGCCGTGGACGTTCTCCAGCACGCCATCGGCGGCCAGGATGGTTCGCCCCGACGCCGAGTTGCCCGTCTCGCACACGACGAGAACCTTGACGATCCCCCGCCGGCGGGCTTCTTCCAGACACAGCTTCAGCGCCGCGGTCGCGACGCCTCGACCGCGCGCCGACGGCCGCACCGCATATCCGATGTGACCGCCCTCGGCGAGCAGGACCTCGTTGAGTTCATGGCGCAGATGAATCGAACCGAGGACTTCCGTGGGGTTGGAGTCGTCGATGATCCACCACACCGTCGCCGGAACGAACCCGTCTTGGCCTTCCGTCCGCTGCCGGATCTCGCGCTGCAGCCACAGATCGAAGACGTCCGGGTCGCCCAGTTCGTGAACGTCGAATCCGAAAGTGGAGAAGCCGTGCAGGTCCGCAGCGTCGATCTCATCGATCGCAGCGAGCCACGAGTCCCGGCGGGCGTGATCGGGAAGCACGAGCGAGATCATGGAGCGAGCGTAGCGGCGATGCCGTGACGTCGATCGGCTCACGGGCCGAGCCCGCCCCGCGCGCCGCCGCCGGTCACCGGAAGTCGCGCGACTGATGCTGCACGCCCACCCGCAGGTCTTCCACGGCATCCGCGAGCACGTTCGTGACGCCCTCGGGCGAACGCTCGAGGATCCCCCGCACGATGAGCGCGGGCGCATCGCGCACGATGCGGCGATACCTGTTCCACAGGCCGACCGAGCAGATCACGTTGACGACGCCGTGCTCGTCCTCGAGGTTCAAGAACGTGACACCGGATGCCGTCGCCGGCCGCTGCCGGTGCGTGACGAGCCCCGCGACCTCGATGCGCCGACCGGTCTCGTGCGTGCGCAGCTCGGTCGATGTGAGCACCCCGCGGGCGTCGAGTCCCGACCGGTAGTGGGTCATGGGGTGGTCGTCGGTCGAGATGCCCGTCGCCCACAGGTCGGCAGCGAGCCGCTCGTAGCTGGTCTGGTCGGGGAAGAGCGGCGGCTGCACCGCGATGAGCGAGTCGGGCAGGTACTCCGCGCGATCCTGCGCGGCCGACCCCGCGAGCCAGATCGCTTCGCGGCGATTGAACCCCAGTCGCTCGAACGCACCCGCCGTGGCGAGCGACTCGAGCTGCGCCTCGGTGACACCCGTGCGCCGCACGAGATCGCGCAGATCGCGGAATGGCCCCGCCGTCTCGCGCTCCGCGACGATGCGCTCCGCGACCGCCTTGCCGATCCCCCGTATGCCTGCAAGCCCGAGCCGCACCGCGAAGGCGCCGTCGCGACGGTGGGCGGCGGACTCGTCGGGTGCGTCGGGGTCGAAGGGCGTCACCGGCGGCTGGACGCGCTGGGTGCAGGCATCCGTTCCCGTCGGCAGACGCTTCATCTCGGCGATGCCGTCCGGCGCTGCATCCGTGAACTCCACCGACGGCGCGCCCGCACCCGCACCCGCTCCCACACCGACATCAGGAGATCCGGCGAATGCAGGACGTTTCCGCGCGAAATGGTCCTGAACTCGCCAGATGTCCTGATCTGGGAACACCTCACCCGAGCCGGTGCCCTCCACCGGCTCGAGCACCGCCTCGACGCCCGACAGATGCAGATCGGGGCGCCGCACCTCGACGCCGTGCCGACGCGCGTCGGCGACGAGCGTCGCGGGCGAGTAGAACCCCATCGGCTGAGCGCGCAGCAGACCTGCGAGGAACGCCCCCGGGTAATGGAGCTTGAGCCACGACGAGGCGTACACGAGCAGCGCGAACGACAGCGAGTGCGACTCGGCGAACCCGAAGTTCGCGAACGCCTGGATCTTCGTGTAGATCGCGTCCGCGTCCTCCCCCACGAGCCCGTTCTCGGCCATGCCGGCGTACAGCTTCTCGCGCAGCGACTCGATACGCTCGACGCCGCGCTTCGACCCCATCGCGCGCCGCAGCAGATCGGCGTCCTCACCGGTGAGCCCGCCGACCGCCATGCCCATCTGCATGAGCTGCTCCTGGAACACGGGAATGCCGAGTGTGCGCTCGAGCACCGGCATGAGCTTCGGATGCGGGTACGTCACCTCTTCGTAGCCCAGCTTCCGGCGGACGAACGGATGCACCGCCCCACCCTGAATCGGACCCGGACGGATCAGCGCGATCTCGATCACGAGGTCGTAGTACGCGCGGGGCTGCAGTCGCGGGAGCAGCCCCATCTGGGCGCGCGACTCCACCTGGAACACCCCGATCGAGTCGGCGCGGCACAGCATGTCGTACACCGCCGCCTCTTCTTTCGGGATGGTCGCGAGCTCCCACTCCTCACCCGTCGTCGCGCGGATGAGGTCGAACGTGTACTGCAGGGCGGCGAGCATGCCGAGGCCGAGCAGGTCGAACTTGACCAGGCCCATCCAGGCCGCGTCGTCTTTGTCCCACTGGATGACGGTGCGGTTCTCCATGCGCGCGTGCTCGATCGGCACGACCTCGCCGACGGGCCGCTCGGTGAGCACCATGCCGCCGGAGTGGATGCCCAGGTGCCGCGGCGCCTTCAGCAGCTCGGTCGCGTACTCGATCACCCGGTCGGGGATGTCGTGGTCGACGCCGGTCTCGAGCATCGCGCCCCAGCGCTCGACCTGCTTCGACCACGCGTCCTGCTGGCCGGGCGAGTGCCCGAGCGCCTTCGCCATGTCGCGCACCGCGTTCTTCGGCCGATACTGGATGACGTTCGCCACCTGAGCGGCGCGCTCACGCCCGTACCGCTCGTACACCCACTGGATGATCTCTTCACGCCGGTCGGAGTCGAAGTCCACGTCGATGTCGGGCTCCTCGTCGCGCAGGCTCGACAAGAAGCGCTCGAACGGCAGGTTGAACGCGATCGCGTCGACCGCCGTGATCCCGAGCAGGTAGCACACCGCGCTGTTCGCGGCGGAGCCGCGGCCCTGACAGAGGATGCCGCGCCGCCTGGCCTCGGCCACGATGTCGTGCACGATGAGGAAGTACCCCGGGAAGTCCTTCGACTCGATGACCGCGAGCTCGTTCTCGATGCGCACGCGCTGCTCAGGCGTCAGGTCGGGGTACTTGCCGGGGACCGCGTTCCACACGAGCTCGCGCAGGTACGACATCGGCGTATGCCCCGCGGGCACCTCCTGCTTCGGCAGCGCCGGCCGTGCACGGCGCAACGGGAAGGCGAGCTCGTCGGCGAGCTCGACCGTGCGCTCGACAGCACCCGGATAGCGGGCGAAGCGCGCGGCCATCTCGGCTCCGGACCGCAGGTGCGCACCCGCGTGCGCTGGCAGCCACCCGTCGAGCTCGTCGAGCCCCCGGTTCGCGCGCACCGCCGCGATCGCCGCCGCGAGGTTCACCCTTTGCGGCGAGGCGTAGTGCACGTTGTTGCTCGCGACCACGGGAAGACCCCGCTCGGCTGCAAGCGCCGCCAGCACGTCGTTCGTGCGCGAGTCGAGGGGCTCGCCGTGGTCGATGAGCTCGACGTTGACGGCATCCGGCCCGAACAGCTCCACGAGCCGATCGAGCTCGCGCGCCGCACTCTCCGGACCCTCGTCGGCGAGCGCGCTGCGCACGGCGCCCTTGCGGCACCCGGTGAGGATCGCCCAATGCCCGTCGGCCTGCGCCGCGAGCTCGTCGAGGTCGTACGTGGGACGGCCCTTCTCGGCGCCGCGCAGCTGGGCGTGCGTGATGGCCGACGCGAGCCGGTGGTAGCCCTCTTCGCCGCGCGCGAGCACGAGCAGATGCCCGCCGACCGGGTCGGGTTCGCCGTTCTGCGGTTCGGGCAGCCCGAGCGACAGCTCGGCGCCGAACACGGTCTTCAGCTCGAGGTTCTCGGCGGCTTCGGCGAACCGCACGATTCCGTAGAACCCGTCGTGGTCGGTGACCGCGAGCGCGGAAAGGCCGAGTCGCTCCGCCTCTTCGGCGAGCTCTTCGGGTGAGGACGCCCCGTCGAGGAACGAGAACGACGTGTGCGCGTGCAGCTCGGTGTACGGCACCGCGTCGGGCGGGCGCTGGATCGGCGGCGCCACGTAGGGCGCGCGCTTGTGCGACCAGGCGGGGCTGTCTCCGCCGTCGGCCCCGGACGGCACCTGCCGCGGCCGACGCCGATCGCTGAGCAGCCGCTCCATCTCGGACCACGGGATGGGCGGGTTGTCGAAGCCCATCAGCCACCCCTCCCCCGTGGTGCGCTCCCCCGCTGCCTAGTCATACTTCGCCTCGACCGCCCACTCGTCGTGCTCGTTCACGACCAGCCACGCGTCACCGTCGGCGTCGACGAGCTGGAACCGATGCGCGCGCCGCGCGCGAGAGGTGTCCCACCCCCGCTCCACGACCGGCCACGGACCCGCCCACGCCACGACCTCGCGTCGCTGCCCGCTCTCGACAAGCACCGTCGGCGGGGTGGTGAGCGCACCGCGGTCGTCGACGGCCACCGTCGCGCCGCCCTCGCCGGTCACGCGCGCCGGGCGCGGTTCGGGGAACACCGTGGCCGGCAGCGGCGCGGGAAGGCTCCCCGGCCACGGGCGCGACCGCTCCTTGTCGAGCACGACCCGGTCGCCCCACGGCACGAGCACCTGGCGTTCGGCGAGCCATCTGCCGCCGCCGACCGCCGGTGTGAGCACACCACGATGCCCGAGCATCGCCTGCACACGGGACAGGGCGTGGTGCACGCGCTCGTCGGGACCGGACCCGAAGAGCGCGACCCGGTGGTGCGACGCCGCGTCGACGGCCTCGGGAGAGATCCGCACGAGGCCGACCCCGCTGCGCAGCGCTCCGTCGGCGGGCGCGACCTCGTCGTCGCCGGGCGGGGGCAGCGCATCCTCGGCGAGCTGCCAGCGCACGCGGTCGACGACGGCCGACGCGTCGAACGAGCCCGGATGCAGCCACACCCGCTCACTGCGCTCACCCCGGTCGCCGATGAGCTCGACTCGGAGTTCGGTGCACACGAGGTCGACCGCCCCGAGGCCAGCGATGAACTCCTCGGCGGGCATACGCATCGCGAACGCGACCTGCTCGGCGATCTCGAGCGGCGGCTCGAAGACGACCTCGCGCTCGAGCTCGGGCGGCGGGATGCGCGGCTCGACGGGACTCGAGTCGACGCCCCCCGCGAGGGCGTGCAGCCGCACACCGCGCTCGCCGAACCGTTCGCGCACGCGGTCGACCTCGAGCGCGGCGAAGTCGCCGAGCGTGTGGACTCCCAGTCGTGCCAGCAGGCTCGCGAGCTCGCCGCCGGTGGCCCCTACCGCGAGTCCGCCCGACGCGTCGTCGAGCGTCGCGACCGAGAGCGGCGCGAGGAAGGCCGCCGCCTCTCCGGAAGGCACCACCCGCACACCCTCGTTCCGCGCCGTGCGCGCCGCCTGCTGCGCGGTGAACGGACCGTCGGCGACACCCGCCGTCACCTCGTGGATCCCCATCTCGGCGAGGGCGCCGAGCAGCACGCGGGCGGCCGCCTCTTCTCCGCCGTAGTATCGCGCCGGCCCTCGCGCGCGCAACGCGCACAGCCCCGGCCGGACGAGCTGGACCCCGGGCGCATGCTCTTCGACGCGCGACACGATCGGGGCGAACACCCGGTGGTCGCGAACCGGGTCGGCGGCGATCACCGCGAGGGACGGGCAGCGCGCCTGCGCGTCGCGGCGGCGCTGCCCCCGGCGCACGCCGGCGTCGCGCGCGGCTCGCGAGCACGCGACGACTTCGTTGCCCTGCAGCACGGCGATGGGGGCGGATGCCGCGAACGGCACGCCCGCGTCATCGCGAACCCCTTCGCGCAGGAGCGCGGTCACCGGCCAGTCCGGGAACCACAGCACCATGCTGCGCACGGGTGACCTCGACGCACCGCTTTCCGCGACGCCCGACCCGGCGAACCGCGCCGCCACGTCAGCTCACCGCCCTCGCCGGAATGTCGGCGAAATCGGGGGCGAGCTCGACGGGAACCGGCGCACGCTCGACCCGCTCGTGCTCGACGGGCGTGAGCCGCCCGCCGACATCGGGCAGCTGCAGGCGCGCACGGCGAGGCACGGGCGAGCGCCTGCTGTGCACGGTGACGGTGAGCGTGCGACCGGCGAGGTAGCCATGGCCGTCGCCCACGCCCGTCCACTCCGCGTCGCTCACGCTCAGCGCCGCTTCGGCCTGCGGCCAGACGCCCTGAACGAGCAGCACCGATCCGCGATCGCGCAGCCTGGCGGCCAGTCGCGAGAGCTCGCCGTCGGCGATGCGGCCGGCGGGACGCACCGCGACCACGGGCAGCACCTCGGCGATCGTGGCGGTGACCGCGACCCATCGCGGCCCTGGATCGGGCACGAGCACGATCCGCGAGAGATCGACCCCCAGCCGCTCGGCGGCCTCGGCGCCGAGCTCGGGCATGCCCACGACCCCGCACCACGAGCCCTCTTGCGTGGGGCGTGCGAGCAGCGCGAGCAGCAGCGACGTCGACGGGGCGAGCGAGTACATCGACCCCGCCCGCAATCCCCCGCCCGGAAGCAGCTCGGCGAGAGCCGGATGCGTCGGCAGCACCGGCGCTTCCATGCGCCGCCCCTGCACCCGCTCGAGCCGCGCGCGCAGCTCGTGCACGTCTGCCGACGGCATCGCCTGGTGTCGCACGATCGCCCTCATCCCCCGATGATAGAACAGATGTTCTATATTCTCTATCGTGGGATCGAATATAACTCCTACCTACGACATCGGCAGACCCGACCCGAGACAGCGAGAAGTCTCACACCTCCGTGAGTTCCGCCGTCGTGGCGATCCGCGCGAACCCGCCTGCCTGCAGATCGAGCGCCGTCGTGGCCATGAGCTCGTCCGCGGTCCGGGTCACGGTTCCGAGGCCCGAAACCTCGGTCGACAGGTCGAACGTGCGCGTCGCGTCGAGCACGACCGTCACGTCGTAGCCGAGGTTCCCTCCCATGCGCGCCGTCGTCTCGACGCACATGTTCGTCTGGATCCCGCACACCACGAGCTCCTCGATCCCCCGCTCCCGCAGCCACGCGTGCAGATCGGGATCCCCGTAGAACGCCGAGTTGACGTGCTTGGTCACGAGCACCGCGGCCGGCGCATCCGCGACAGCCTCGACCAGGGCATTGCCGGGATTCGACGGATGCAGCGGCGACCCCTCCGACCGCGAATCGTGACGCACCACGACGATCGGCTCGTCCGCCGCCTGCCACGCGGCAATGAGCGAGGCGACATTCGCCTCGCAGTCGGGGTTGGTCGTCGGCCCCCAGAAGTCCAGGTCGTCGAAGCCGCGTTGCATGTCGATCACGATGAGAGCTCGGGTCACGTCTCCATCCCATCACGCGCCGACGACCCTCGGCGCTTCGGGCCGCCCGCCCGGAAGCGCCTCAGTGAGCGCGGCTCACGCCGCGAGCGCGAGATAGGGCTCCCACCGCGGATCGGTGCGATCCGTACCGCGCACGGTCCACTGCGTGCCGCGCGGGGGGCGCGGTGTCATCCGCAGCTCCCACCCGATCTCGCCGGGCGTGCGATCGCCCTTGAGGTTGTTGCACCGCAGGCAGCACGCGACGAGGTTCTCCCACGAGTCCTCGCCCCCGCGCGAGCGCGGCACGATGTGGTCGATCGTCGACGCCGCCTTCTCGCAGTACCCGCAGCGGTGCGCGTCGCGCCGCAGCACCCCCCGGCGCGTCACCGGGACGCGCCGGGCGCTGGGAACGCGCACGTATCGGGTCAGGAGGATGACGGCGGGACGTTCATACATTCCGCTCGCACTCCAGACGGGTTCGTCATCGATGTGTTCGACGACGATCGCCTTCTCGTTCATGACGAGCACGAGGGCTCGCTTGAACGACACGACGGCCAGGGGCTCGTAGCCCGCGTTCAGCACCAGAGTGCGCATCATCATCCTCTCGAATGGCCGGGACGGCTTCTCGGTATTCGAACTGCGACGATTCGAGGTGCGCAGGGGCACGAAAAAAGCGCTGTCGGGCAGACAGCGCTATGGCGCCACGGTGCGGCCGTGGCATCCGCTCGTGCAATGCCGGAGGACGAGGCGTCCGAGCGCATCCGTGGTTCGGATGCGTGGTGTGCTGCCCATCGGCTCCCTCCGCTTCTCTCAGCGTCGGGTTTCAGGGTAATGCACGTCGACCCACCCGAGGGCGAGTCGACGCGAACGCGTTATGGCGTGTCGGTGAACCGAGACCTCAGCCGGCGTTCGCCTGCAGCCACGCCCACGGGTCCACGAGCGCGTCGTTGATGCGCACCTCGAAGTGCAGGTGACACGCGGTCGAGCTGCCGGTGCTTCCGACGAGTCCGATCAGCTGCCCCGCCTCGACCGCCTGCCCGGCGGCGACCTGACGGCTGCCGTACGTCATGTGGCCGTAGAGCGTCGAGGCCTTCTGCCCGTTGATGACGTGGTCGATCGTGATCGCGACGCCGTAGCCGCCGAAGCTCTCCTGCGACACACGCACCACGCCGGCCGCGGCCGCGTAGATCGGCGTGCCGCACGAGGTCAGCAGATCGACGCCCTGGTGGTAGCCGGAGTCGCCGAGCCCGCGGCCCTTGGTGAAGTTGAGCAGCGGCCACCGCACGGCACCGCTGCCGGGCGAGACCATGCTGATGTTGATGGGAACAGATGCCACACTGCTCTGGATCGCGCGCGCGCGGGCGGCAGCGGCCTCCTGCGCCTTCTTCTTGGCGATCTCGTCCTCGGTCGTCGCGGCGTAGCCGCCGCGGGCGAGCTCGACGCCGGTCGCGTTCGACGCGACGACGAGGGACTGCGCGTCATCGGCGGCGACCTGCTGGATGGTGACGGCGTCCTCGGCGGGACGCCACGCGCCGTACGCGGGGAGCGCGACGGTCGCGATGAGGCCGCCGACGACGGCAAGGGTCGCGAGGCTGCGGAGAGGCTTGACGGCGCTGCGCGACGCCTTCGCGGCCGAGGGACGGGCCGTGGCGCGCGTGGGCGTGCGGGGGGCGACGGGTCGTCTGTTGCGGTTGCGACGGCTCAAGTCCGTCGACTGGGTCAAGGTCTCGTCGGGTGGCGAGATGGTCTCTTCAGCCAAACTGTCCTCCGGCGCCTCCGCGCCGGAGCGCTGGCTCGTCGGCACTGTGTGTCGGGGCACGAGGTGCAGGCTTCACCACGTGGACGACGAGCCGATGAGGCAATCCACGTGGGGTCCGAGGCGGGCTTCTCGCCGATTGGACTGTTCGAGGCTACCTGAAGGTAACGAATCTGTCACGCCGACGCGCTGGCAGATTGCTGAGCGTGTCGAAGGCCCGTCAATTGCGGTCATCGACGAGGAAGATGTGCGAAGCGACCTCGACCGGAAGCTCGAGGCCCTCGTCGGACCCGTCCATCTCGACGAGGACGTACCCCTCGCTGAACCGGTACGCGCCCGTCGCACCCGGTACGACGCCGGCCGCCTTCAGCTGCTGCAGCAGTTCGGGATCGACCTGGGCGGGCTCGGCGAGCCGTCGCACCGTGCCCCGCACGGGACCGCCGACCTCGTTCAGCAGCCGGACGAGCCCGACGACCCCCTGCTCGAACTGCTTCGCCGGGATGTCGCCCAGCTGGTCGAGGCCCGGGATCGGGTTGCCGTACGGCGACTCGGTCGGGTGACCGAGGAGCTCGACGAGACGACGCTCGACCTGCTCGCTCATGACGTGCTCCCAGCGGCACGCCTCTTCGTGGACGAACGCCCAGTCGAGGCCGATGACGTCGGAGAGCAGCCGCTCGGCGAGCCGGTGCTTGCGCATGACGTCGACCGCCTTCTGGCGGCCCTCGTCGGTGAGCTCGAGGGTGCGGTCGCCCGACACGACGACGAGGCCGTCGCGCTCCATGCGGCCGACGGTCTGCGACACGGTCGGCCCCGAGTGACCGAGGCGCTCCGAGATGCGCGCGCGCAGCGGCACGATGTTCTCCTCCTCGAGCTCGAGGATCGTGCGCAGGTACATCTCGGTGGTGTCGATCAGGTCGGTCATCGCGGTGTCCTCACCGTGTGGAAGGGGCGATCCCAGCCTATCCAACCGCCACGACACCCGGCCGTGCGGGGCGCATCCGGCGGCGCTCCTAGAATCGACCCATGCCCCACATCGAGCTCCCTCGCGAACTGCTGCCCGCCGACGGCCGATTCGGCTGCGGACCCTCCAAGGTCCGCGGCGCACAGCTCGAGGCGTTCGTGACGCTCGGAGCGACCCTCATGGGCACGTCGCACCGCCAGTCCGGCGTGAAGGATCTCGTGGGGCGCGTGCGCGCCGGGCTGAGCGACCTGCTCCGGGCTCCGGCGGGCTACGAGGTCATCCTCGGCAACGGCGGCTCGACCGCGTTCTGGGACGCGGCGGCCTTCGGCCTCATCGAGCGCCGCAGCCAGAATCTCGTGTTCGGCGAGTTCGGCGGTAAGTTCGCGGCGGCCGCGAAGGCGCCGTGGCTCGAGGAGCCCGACGTGCGCAAGGCGGAGCCGGGCACGCGCGCGGTTCCCGAGCCGGTCGAGGGCGTGGACGTGTACGCGTGGCCGCACAACGAGACGTCGACCGGCGTCTCGGCTCCCGTCGAGCGCGTGAGCGGCGACGACGGCGCGCTCACGGTCATCGACGCGACGAGCGCGGCCGGCGGCATCGACTTCCTCGCCTCGGACGCGGACGTCTACTACTTCGCCCCGCAGAAGAACCTCGGCTCGGACGGCGGCCTGTGGCTCGCCCTGGTATCGCCGGCGGCAATCGAGCGGATCGAGCGCATCGCGGCATCCGGCCGGTACATCCCCGATTTCCTGAGCCTGAAGAACTCGCTCGACAACTCGCGCCTCAACCAGACGCTCAACACGCCCGCTGTGGCGACGCTGTTCCTCCTCGAGCAGCAGGTGACCTGGATCAACGAGCACGGCGGGCTGCAATGGGCGGATGCCCGCACCCGCGAGTCCTCGAACGCGCTGTACGAGTGGGCCGAGGCATCCGCCGTCGCCACCCCGTTCGTGGCCGACCCCGCCGACCGGTCCCCGGTCGTCGTGACGATCGACTTCGACGAGTCGGTCGACGCCGCGGCGGTCGCCAAGAGCCTGCGCGCGAACGGCATCGTCGACACGGAGCCGTACCGAAAGCTCGGACGCAACCAGCTGCGCGTCGCGACGTTCGTGTCGATCGAGCCCGACGACGTGCGTCAGCTCATCCGCTGCATCGACTACACGCTCGAGCGGCTCTAGACGTCGGCGTCGGCGTCCTCTTCGGAGTCGTCGGCATCGTCCGCGTCATCGACATCGTCCGCGTCATCGACGTCGTCCTCGTCGTCCGGCCCCTCGACGAGCTCGTCGATGTCGACGCCGTCGACGTCGCCCGCGTGCAGGATGGGCGATCCGTCAGTGTCGAAGTCCTCGGCGTCGAGGTCCTCGACGTCGACGAGGACCTCCTCGAGCTCGGCATCCGCTTCATCGTCGCCGGATGCCTCGGCCTGCGCCGCCTGCGCCGCCTGGTACTCGGCGAGGCGCACGGCCCACGGCACCCACTCGGGTGCCAGCAGAGCGTCGCCGCCGGGGAGCAGCTCGACCTCGAGCACGGTCGGCGGGGCGTCGTCGACCTGGGCGAGGCTCACCGTCCAGTACCAGCCCGGGTAGCCCGCGAGGCGATTCTCGAAGCGCAGCGACACCACGCCGTCCTCCGACACGTCGGATCCGGCGGGCTCGCCGATCGTCGAGTCGGGCGTGACCTCGCGCAGCGCGGCGAGCGCGAGCTCGCGGGCGATGGATTCGTCCATGGGCTCAGGCGTCGAGCTCATCCGCGACCTTGCGCAGGACGGCCGCGACCTTGCGCGAGTGCGAGCCGCTCGGGTAGCGGCCGCGCCGCAGGTCGGCGCCGATGCCGTCGAGCAGCTTCACGAGGTCCTCGACGATGATCGCCATGTCGTCGGCGGGCTTGCGCGAGCGCTTCGTGAGGCTCACGGGCGCCTCGAGGAGCCGCACGGAGAGGGCCTGCGGGCCGCGCTTGCCCTCGGCGACGCCGAACTCGACGCGCTGGCCGGCCTTGGGCGAGGCGCCGGCGGGAAGGGCAGTCGCGTGCAGGAAGACGTCCTGGCCATCGTCGCTCGCGATGAAGCCGAACCCCTTCTCGTCGTCGTAGAACCTGACCTTGCCGGTGGGCATGGGAAACCTCGCTTGGGGGGACCGCGCACTGCGCGGGCATGACGGAGTCGGGACCTTCCGATCCCGCCCTCCAGCCTAGATCCTTTCGGCGTCGCCCGCGCGCGTGAGATGATCCGGCACCGCGATAGTCTTATTCGGATGAGCACACCCTCCCCCCGCGAGGACGTTCCGATCCGTCGCATCGACCGCATCCTCTCCTTCATCTCGCTCGGCCTGCTGGTGCTGTCGATCGTGTGCTTCTTCGCGATCATGCTCGGGTCGGCGGCACGCGTCGACTTCTCCACCGGCGTCTGGCCCATGATCGGCATCATCGTCTACATCGCCCCGATCCTCGCGTTCCTCCTTCTTCTGACCGTGCTCATCATGAGCTTCGTGCGGAGGGCGCGCGCCAACAGAGGAGGCTGAGTGCTCTCCGACGAGCGCGCGCTCGCGACCCGGCTGGCGTCCCTCGACGACGCCGGGCTCGCCGCCACGCTCGCGGCCCGCGGCGTCTCGCCGTCGGCACCTTGGCAGGGGTTCTTCGACGCGGCGGCGGCGCTGCTGGATCCGGCAACCGTAGACCGTGCCCTCCTGCGGCTCCCCCGCGCGACGCTGCGCGAGCTTCGCGACGGACGCACGACCGGCGACGACGCCCACCGCCTCGCGCTCGTCGACGAGACGGGTGCGCCGTTCGTCCCGGTCCGCGAGCGGCTCGACGCGGCCGCAGTCGAGAACGCGGCGGCCTTCGACGCCGAAGAGGCTCACGAGGCATCACCGGCGAGCGAATCGGATGCCGCGGCCGCCGCCGAGCGCGCGTTCACCAACCTCGGGGCTCTCGCCGACGTGCTGCTGGCGGGCTCCGCGATCGCGCTGAGCCGCACCGGCAGCGGAAGCGTGAGCGCGGTGGACCGTCGCCGGCTCGTCGAGGCGGGAGCGGTGCTCGACGCCGACGAGCTCGACGATCTCGTGACGGCCGCCGCGGCGGCGGGACTCCTGCGCGCCGACGGACGCGACTGGGTCGTGGGCGACGCGGGCGAGAGCTGGCTCGAGGCGAGCACTCCCGAGCGGTGGGCGACGCTCGTGCGGGGCATCCGCGATTCCCTTCCTCCCGCGCTTCGCACGGCGGGCGGCGGCGTGTCGCCGGTGTCATCGTGGCAGGACGCCTTCCCCCTCGACCCCGCGTGGCCGAACCGCGCCGCGAGCCTGCGACGCGTGATGGTGCGATTCGGGCTGCTGACCCCCACGGGTGCGGAGCCCGCGTGGACCCGCGCGCTGTGCGAGGACGGCACCGTCGACGCATCCGGTCTCGAGGCCCTGCTCCCGGCCGAGATCGACCGCATCTACCTGCAGGCAGACCTCACGGCGATCGCGCCCGGACCCCTCGCGCCCCGGCTCGACCTGCGCCTGCGACGCATGGCCCGGCGCGAGTCGCGCGCGCAGGCCTCGAGCTACCGCTTCAGCGCCGACTCGATCGGCGCCGGCATGACCGAGGGCGAGTCGGCGGACTCGATCCGCGAGTTCCTCGCCGGCATCTCGCTCACGGGCATCCCCCAGCCGCTCGAGTACCTCATCGAGAGCACGGCCGCGCGGCACGGCCTCGTCCGCGTGGCGGAGGACGCGGCATCCGGCGGAACGCGCGTGACCTCGACGGATGCCTCGATCCTCGACGCGATCGAGATCGACCAGGCCCTGCGGCCCCTCGGTCTCGTCGCCGACCGCGGCGACCTCGTCTCGCGCGTGTCGCGCGACGCCGTGTACTGGGCGCTCGCGGACGCGCGCTATCCCGTCGTCGCGATCGACGACGACGGCGAGCCGGAGTCCATGCACCGCCACGCCGCGGGGCCGCGCCCGGTCGAGACGCCACCCGCGACCGTCTACGCGGGACTCATCGCGACGCTGCGCGCGGGAAGCTCCACCGACTCCGAGTCGGCGTGGCTCGCGCGCGAGCTCGAGCTCGCGGTGCGGGCGCGGGCGACGGTGGTCGTCGTGGTGCGCATGCCCGACGACAGCGAGCGCACGTTCACCCTCGAGGCATCCGGACTCGGCGGCGGGCGCCTGCGCGGGCGCGACCGCGGCGCCGACATCGAGCGCACCCTTCCGGTGTCGAGCATCGTGAGCGTCAGCCGGGGCTGAGCACGAAACCCTGCCCCCCGACGCCGCGCGTCGGCCACGCGGGTAGAATGGTCCGTTATGGCTGACGGCCCCCTCATCGTGCAAAGCGACCGGACCGTGCTGCTCGAGGTCGCCCACCCCGATGCCGAGAGCGCGCGTCACGAACTCGCGATCTTCGCAGAGCTGGAGCGCGCGCCCGAGCACATCCACACCTACCGCATCACGCGGCTGGGGCTGTGGAACGCGCGTGCGGCCGGCCACGACGCCGACGACATGCTCGCGACGCTCGACCGGTGGACGCGGTTCCCGGTGCCTCCGTCGGTCGCGATCGACATCCGCGAGACCGTCGGGCGGTACGGCCGCCTCGTGATCGAGCGCGCGGCCGTCGATGGCCACGGCGACGACGCGCTGATCCTGCGGTCGACGGATGCCCCGGTCCTCGCCGAGGTCGCCAAGAACAAGCGCATCCAGCCGCTGCTCATCGCGCACCCCTCCCCCGACTTCTACGTCGTCGACGCGTGGGCGCGCGGGCACATCAAGCAGGAGCTGCTGAAGATCGGCTGGCCGGCGGAGGACCTCGCGGGCTACACGCCGGGCACGCCGCATCCGATCGACCTCGCCCAGAACGGCTGGCACCTGCGCCCCTATCAGCGCCAGGCGGTCGAGACGTTCACGCAGGGCGGTTCGGGCGTCGTCGTCCTCCCGTGCGGGGCAGGCAAGACGCTCGTCGGCGCGGGCGCGATGGCGGAGACGAAGACGACGACGCTCATCCTCGTCACCAACACCGTGAGCGCGCGGCAGTGGCGCGACGAGCTGCTCCGGCGCACGAGCCTCACGCCCGAGGAGATCGGCGAGTACTCCGGCCAGGCGAAGGAGATCCGCCCGGTCACGATCGCGACGTACCAGATCCTCACGGCGAAGCGGAAGGGCGAGTACGCGCACCTCGCGCTGCTCGACGCGCTCGACTGGGGCCTCGTCGTGTACGACGAGGTCCACCTGCTGCCGGCGCCCGTGTTCAAGCTCACCGCAGACCTGCAGGCGCGCCGCCGCCTGGGCCTCACCGCCACGCTCGTGCGCGAGGACGGCCGCGAGGGCGACGTGTTCAGCCTCATCGGCCCGAAGCGCTTCGACGCGCCGTGGAAGGAGATCGAGGCGCAGGGCTTCATCTCTCCCGCGGTCTGCTACGAGGTGCGCGTCGACCTTCCCGCGGGCGATCGCCTCGAGTACGCCGCGGCCGCCGACGACGAGCGGTACCGGCTCGCGGCGACCGCCGAGGCGAAGATCGGGGTCGTACGCCGGCTCGTCGAGCGGCACGAGGGCGAGCGCATCCTCGTCATCGGGCAGTACCTCGACCAGATCGACATCCTCGCCGAGGCGCTCGACGCCCCGAAGATCACCGGGGCGACGCCCGTCGACGAGCGCGAGCAGCTCTACCAGGCGTTCCGCGAGGGCGAGATCACGCTGCTCATCGTGTCGAAGGTCGCCAACTTCTCGATCGACCTGCCCGAGGCATCCGTCGCGATCCAGGTGTCGGGCTCGTTCGGCTCTCGCCAAGAGGAGGCACAGCGGCTCGGGCGCCTGCTGCGTCCGAAGGAGTCGGGCCACACCGCGAGCTTCTACACGCTCATCGCGCGCGACACGGTCGACCAGGACTTCGCGCAGAACCGGCAGCGGTTCCTCGCCGAGCAGGGCTACAGCTACACGATCCTCGACGCCGACGCGCTCGCGGCCGCCTGACGACCACCGGTCAGTCCAGCACGAAGCTCGCCACGCGCCGAGTCACCTCGTCGGGGTTGTCGTCGACGAGGAAGTGCGCACCGCCCGGCACGAACTCGACCGTCGTGTGAGGTGCGTCCTCGCGCGTCACCGTGAGCGTCTCCCGCGGGAGGAGCGCGTCGTCGGCGCCGAACAGGACGAGCGTCGGGGTGCCCAGGACGCGCCCTCGGTACCCGCCCCTGATGATCTTCGTGAACGCGGGCAGGATGAGACCGCGGTAAAGCTTCGACGCCGCGCGGGCCCGCGCCGGATCCCGGAGCGCCTCGACGTAGGCCTCGTCGCACGCGTCGGTGCCCGGTCACCCGAGGAGGCGGCGCGCGCGCTCATGGCCGCCGGCGAGGGGATCGTCCTGCACCGCGTTACCGTCGACCCCGAAGCCGAGATCCGGCCGGTGATCGACCGCGCGGTGCGCGCGTCCCTCGACTGACCGCCGCCTTCGACCGATGTCCGCGGGGCGCAGAGCCTCAGACCGCGTAGCGCAGGAGGACGTACCCCTCCTCGTCGACGAACGACGACGCGAGCCGGAGTCTGCGGTCGGCCTCGGCCGCGCCGCGATCGATGCGCCCGGCGTCGCCGCCGACGATGCGCGGCGCGATCGTGACGCACAACTCGTCCACGAGCCCCGCCTCGAGAAGCGACCCGAACAGGCGAGGCCCACCCTCGCACAGCACCTGCGTCATGCCTCGCTCCGCGAGCGCGTCGAGGGCGAGCGCGAGGTCGACGCCGTCTGCGCCGCACACGAGCACCTCCGCGACGTCCTCGAGCGCGCCGCGGCGCCCCGCGGGTGCGGCGTCGTGCGTGATGACGAACGGCCGGACGACGGCTTCGGCGAAGAACGGATGCTCCGGCTCGATGTCGAGCCGGTGGCTGACGATGGCCGGCGGCGGGTGCTCGCTCAGTCCGCGCTCCCGGCGCCACGCGGCATCCGTCTCGTCCAGTCGCACGCCGCCGTAGCCCTCGGCACGCACCGTGCCTGCGCCGATCATGAGGACGTCGGCCATCGTGCGCAGCACCTGCATCACCGCGCGGTCCGTCTCGCCGCCGAGGGCGCCGCTTCGTCCGCCGAGCGTCACCGAGCCGTCCGCGCTCTCGATGAAGTTCATCCGTACGCGGCGCGTGTCGCGGTCGGGCAGCGCATACGCGTCGAACAGCTCCTGGCGTGTCGGCGTCATGCGACCGCCTCTGCGGGCATGTTGTGGCGTAGGAACGCGGGCTCGCGCCATCCGGCGATCGCCTCGACCATGCGGACCGCGTCGATCGTCTCGCGCACGTTGTGCGTCCGCACGACGCGGGCGCCGTGCAGCACACAGCACACAGCGGCCGCGAGCGACCCGGCGACCCGGTCGTGGCGGTCTCGGCCGAGCGTCTCGCCCACGAAGTCCTTGTTCGACAGGGCGACGAGCAACGGCGACCCGAGTTCCGCGAGCTCGCCGAGACGCCGCGTGAGTTCGAGCGAGTGGAGCGTGTTCTTGTTGAGGTCGTGGCCGGGGTCGAGGATGATCCGCTCGGGCCGGATGCCGCGGCTGAGGGCGAGATCGCGTCGCTGCGCGAGGAATGCGGCGACATCTGCGACGACATCGTCGTAGTGGGGGTTCGGATGCGGCATCCGCGGTGCCGCCAGGCTGTGGGCGATCACGACGCCCGCTCCGCCCTCGGAGACGACGGCGGCCATGGCCGGGTCACGCAGGCCGGTCGTGTCGTTGATGATGCTCGCGCCGGCGTCGATCGCCGCGCGCGCGACCTCGGGGTGGAACGTGTCGACACTGACCGCGACGACCGGCGCGAGCGCCCGCACCACCGGCAGGATCCGGTCCTTCTCGACCTCGACGGGCAGAGGCGGCCCCGGCGCGAACTTCACGCCGCCGACGTCGACGAGCTCGGCGCCCTCCTCCGCCGCGGCGAGCCCGGCGGCGATCGCGGCGTCGAGCGCGAACGTCGCCCCGCGGTCGTAGAACGAGTCGGGCGTGCGGTTGACGATCGCCATCACGGCGACGTGCCGAGTGAGGTCGAGCGCCGCGCCCCGCACGTCGAGCACGCACGACGCCTCGGTCGTCGTGGAGGGCCCTGGGGTCACGGGATGAGGCCCTCGAGTGGCGTGTCGGGGTCGGCGAGCGCGCGCAGGTCGACCCGCTCGCCCGACCGGATGAGCTTCTGCACAGCCTTGTTCACGTCCCACACGTTGACGTTCATGCCCCCGACGACGCGGCCGTGGTCGACCCAGAACGCGATGAACTCGCGCTTGTCGAGGTCGCCGCGGATGACGAGATCGGCGTCCGACATGAGCGGCGGGTAGCCCGACAGCTCCATTCCGAGGTCGAACTGGTCGGTGTAGAAGTACGGGATCGAGTCGTGCGCGGCGTCCTTGCCGAGCATGCTCTTCGCGGCGACGGGGCCCGCCTTGCGTGCGTTCTCCCAGTGCTCGCTGCGCAGGTGCCGCTGGATGACGGGGTGGTACGCGTTCGCGACATCGCCCGCGGCGTACACGTCCGGAGCGCTCGTGCGCAGCGCGGCATCCGTGAGGATCCCGTTGTTCACCTCGAGGCCCGCGGACTCCGCGAGCTGCGTGTTGGGCACGGCTCCGACGCCGATGAGCACGAGGTCGGCGGGCACGGTCTCGCCGCCGACGACGACGCCCTCCGCGCGATCCGATCCCACGATGCGCTCGACGTTCACCGACGTGCGCAGGTCGACACCGTGGTCCTCGTGCAGTCGGCGGAAGACGCCGCCCATCTGCTCGCCCACGGCGAGCGCGAGCGGCACGGCGTCGCGCTCGAGCACCGTCACCTCGTTGCCGAGCGTGCGCGCGGACGCCGCGACCTCCATGCCGATCCAGCCCGAGCCGATGAGCACGAGCCGGTGTCCGCCGTCCTTGAGCTCGGCGCGCAGCGCGTCGGAGTCGTCGAGCCGGCGCAGCATGCGCACGCCGGGCAGGTCGGCGCCCTCAATGGGCAGACGCCTCGGCGACGCGCCGGTCGCCAGCAGCACCGAGTCGTACGCGAGCGACGTCTCGTCCGCAAGCCCCACGCGGTGGTCGGCAGGGTCGAGGGACGTGACGGAGGTCGACGTGCGCACGTCGATGCGCTGCTCGTCTTACCACTCCGGCGGGTGCAGGATCACGGCATCCGTGCCTTCCTCCCCCTGCAGATAGCCCTTCGACAGCGGCGGTCGCTGATAGGGCGTGTGGGGCTCGTCGGCGATGACGGTCACGTCGCCGTCGAACCCCTCCTTGCGCAGGGTGGCCGCAGCGGTTCCCGCCGCGAGGCCCCCTCCGACGATGACGATGTGGGTCATGGCGTTGCCTCCCGCGACTCGATCATGGACCGGATGCCTCGAACCGCCGCCGCAGTCGGTCGTCGGCCGCCACGGCGCCGCGGAACACGTGCGTCTCTGTCGTGGAGCCTACGGCTTGGACGCCGCGCACCGACATGCACAGGTGCTCCGCGCGCAGCACGACGCCGACGCCCGCCGGCTCGAGGTGACGCTCCAGGTGATCGGCGATCTGCACCGTCAGGCGCTCCTGCACCTGGAGGTCGTGCGCGTACCACTCCACGATGCGGGCGAGCTTCGACAGCCCGACCAGCCGCGGCCCGGGGATGTATCCGACGTGGGCCACTCCCCGAAAGGGAAGGAGATGGTGCTCGCAGAGGGATGTGAAGGGGATGTCGCGCACGAGCACGAGCTCGTCGTACGCGTCGTCGTTCGGGAACGTCGTGGCCGTGAACTCACGCGGAGTGATCAGCTCGAGCAGTCCGTCGACGACACGGCGCGGCGTGTCCGCGAGGTGCTCGCCGCCCACGTCGCGACCGAATGCCTCGAGCAGTTCCGCGACAGCGGCCTCGGCCCGATCCCGATCGACCGCGATCGCGGCGTCGACCGGGTGGAGCCGCAACGCGCCTGACGATGACATCTCGACCTCCTCGCCCCTCGAGGCCGACAGTAGGACTTCAAAATTGTTTTGTCAAGATTTGCTTTTTTAGAGTTACACTCGACACATGGAACCGCTCGCGCCCAACCGCGTGACCGCGATCGCCGCGCTCGGCGACCCGTTGCGCCGCGACCTCTACCGCGCTGTCGCCGCGGCAGGAGGACCGGTCAGCCGCGACGAGGCCGCGGCCGCCGTCGGCATCCCCCGCTCGACGGCCGCGTTCCACCTCGACCGGCTCGCCGAGGCCGGGCTCCTGCGCGTGCAGTACCGGCGCCTGTCCGGAAAGTCCGGCCCCGGCGCGGGGCGCCCCGCGAAGCTGTACGCCGCGGCATCCGCCGATGTCATCGGCAGCGTCCCGGAGCGCCACTACGAGCTGGCCGGCGAGCTCTTCGCGTCGGCGATCGAGAGAGCCGAAGACGAGCGGATGCCGGTGCGCGACGCCCTCGTCCGCGAGGCACGCGAGACCGGCGCCGCGATCGGCGCGGCCGCCGGGCACCTCGACGAGGCGCTCGCCGCGTGCGGGTACTCCCCCGCGGAGGACGCGGACGGGGAGGTGCTGCTGGAGAACTGCCCGTTCCACGCGCTCGCGGGGCGCCACACCGACCTCGTGTGCACGGCGAACCTCGCCCTCCTCGAGGGTGTCGTGGAGGCGACTGAGGCGACGCGCACGCCGGTGCTCGCGCCCAGCGCCGGGCGGTGCTGCGTCGTGCTGCGCTGACGGCCCGCGCCCGATTTCCAGACAGGGGCAGGTATCCGTGGCAATAATGGGCCTATGAGCGCACCTCGCATCCTCGTCGTGGACGATGAGCCCAACATTCGCGATCTCCTCATCACGAGCCTGCGGTTCGCGGGCTACCAGGTGCGGGCGGTGTCCAACGGCGCGCAGACGATCTCGGCCGTCCTCGAGGAGGAGCCGGACCTGATCATCCTCGACGTCATGCTCCCCGACATGAACGGGTTCAGCGTGACCAAGCGCCTGCGCGGGGCCGGCTACACCGCCCCGATCCTCTTCCTCACCGCCAAGGACGAGACCGAGGACAAGATCACCGGCCTCAACGCGGGCGGCGACGACTACGTCACGAAGCCCTTCAGCCTCGACGAGATCGTCGCGCGCATCCAGGCCATCCTGCGTCGCACGATGCAGGCCGACGAGGACTCCATGATCCGCGCGGGCGAGCTCACGATGGACCAGGACACGCACGACGTCAAGGTCGGCGACGTCTCCATCGACCTGAGCCCCACCGAGTTCAAGCTGCTGCGGTACCTCATGCTCAACCCGAACCGCGTGCTGTCGAAAGCGCAGATCCTCGACCACGTGTGGGAGTACGACTTCAACGGCGACGCGGGGATCGTCGAGAGCTACATCTCCTACCTGCGTCGCAAGATCGACCCGCACTCGAGCGAGCCCCTCATCCAGACCAAGCGCGGGTTCGGCTACATGCTCAAGGCGGGCAAATCCGCGTGACCGACGAAAGGGACTGACCTGGCGGGCAAGACCGACGCGATCACTCGGGGCTGGCGCGGCACCAGCTTGCGCGCGAAGGTCACCGGGGTCACCGTCGCGCTCCTGGCGATCGGCCTGTTCGCAGCCGGGGTCGGCACGCAGGGGTTCCTGCGCGAAGCGCTGCTGGCGAGCCTCGACCAGCAGCTCGAGTCGCTCGCCCCGACCGACGTCGCGAGCGGCCTGATCGACATCGAGGTCGACGGCGGCGAGGTGCGATTCAGGGCGAAGTCGGATGCCCCGGCCACGCAGTACGTCGTCGCGATCTACGACAGCGACGGAACGCTGCGCGCCGACGCCGGCGGCGACGGCCGGCAGACCCCGGTGCTTCCCGAGCCGGTCACCCTGGAGTGGGCGGCGAAGCAGGGGCTCGCCCCGTTCACCATGCCTGCCGAGGAGGGCGGTGCGCCCTTCCGTGCGAGCGTCGACACGTATCCGATCGAGGGGGTCGGCAGCCTCTTCACGCAGCTGGTCGCACTGCCCACGGCGCCCATCAACAGCACGGTCGCCGCGTTCACGGGCATCTACAGCATCCTCGCGGTCATCATCCTCGTCGCGAGCGCGTTCCTCACGCGCTGGCTCGTGACGCTCACGTTCCGAAGTCTCGGCGGGGTCGAGACGACGGCGATGTCGATCGCCCACGGCGACTTCAGCCAGCGCATGACCGACATCGAGCCGACGACGACCGAGGTCGGGCGGCTGAAGACGGCCATCAACGCGATGCTCGACAAGGTCGACGCCGCGATCGAGCACCGCGATGCGACGGTCGAGCAGATGCGGCGGTTCATCGGCGACGCGAGCCACGAGCTGCGCACTCCTCTCGTGACGGTGCGCGGCTACGCCGAGCTCTACCGCATGGGAGCCATCGCGGGCGATGAGGACACCGCCCAGGCGATGGACCGCATCGAGAAGGAGGCCATCCGCATGGGCCTCCTCGTCGAGGACCTCCTCGCACTCGCGCGCCTCGACGAGCGTCGGGACGTCGTGATCGGTCCCGTGGACCTCCGCGCGGTCGCGCGCGACGCTGCCCTCGATGTGCGGGCGGCCTCCCCGCTGCGCGTCGTCACGGTGCTCGACGGCGCGACGCCGGGCGCGCCGGCCACGTCCGCACCCGTGCAGAATCAGCCCGATGAGCAGGCCGCACGGCGCGGTCCGACCACCTCGGCCATCGCACGTGCGGGCGCGACGCTGTCCCTACTGCGGCGCAAGCCGCGCCCGGTCCCCGCGCCGGGTGCGGGCGGAGGCGTTCCCCCCGTCCCCCAGCTCGACTTCGCGCACGCCCCGGCGCACAGCGGAGGCATCGCGCCGGTCGTGCTCGGCGACGAGAACCGCATCCGCCAGGTCGTCGCGAACCTGCTCGGCAACGCGCGCCGGTTCACGGCCGAGGACTCCCCCATCGAACTGCGGGTCGGCGTCGACCCCGAGAGCGCCGAGGGCTGGATCGAGGTCATCGACCACGGCGAGGGCATCCCCGACCAGATCAAGGCGAAGATCTTCCAGCGGTTCTGGCGGGCCGACACGTCACGCACACGCGAGACGGGCGGAAGCGGTCTGGGCCTGTCGATCGTCGCGTCGATCGTCGAGGCGCTGCACGGATCCGTCCGCGTGCTCGACACCCCGGGTGGCGGGGCGACGTTCCGCGTCGGCATCCCGCTTGCCCCTGAGCGCGAGGCGGCCGAGCACCTGCACATCCAGACACAGCCGCTCGAGCGCTTCCCCGAAGACGAGATCTGACCTCTCCTCCCCAGCCCGCGGTGGCATGGCCGCCCTCCACCGCGGTCCAGGGCGACCGACGGATGCCCCATCCCCGCTCATACGGTGGCTGTCGACCTTCCCCAACGAGCGAGGAGCCCCCCGATGGCCGTGTTCTCCGTCGACAGCGACGCCGTCCTCTCCGCCACCGCCGCGGTGCGCGGAACGATCGACCGCCTCCAGGGCGAGACCCAGGCGATGATGTCGCAGCTCACGCAGTTGCAGTCCACCTGGACGGGCGGCGCGGCCGCCGCGTTCCAGACCGTCATCGACGAATGGCGCGCGACGCAGCGCCAGGTCGAAGAGAGCCTCTCGGGCATCAACGCAGCCCTCGGGGTCGCCGCGCAGCAGTACGCCGACGCCGAGCAGGCGACCGTCAACCTGTTCCGCTGACGCGCGAGCCAGAGCCCAGCCGAGGCGCCGAGGCGCCCAGAGACGGCGGATGCCCCGGCCTGATGGCCGGGGCATCCGCCTTGTCGTTCTTCGACTCAGCGAGGCTGGATCAGAAGTCCATGCCACCCGTCGGGTCGCCGGCGGGGGCAGCGGCCTTCTCGGGCTTGTCGGCGACGACGGCCTCGGTCGTGAGGAAGAGGCCGGCGATCGACGCGGCGTTCTGCAGCGCCGAGCGGGTCACCTTGGCGGGGTCGATGATGCCCTGCGCGAAGAGGTCGCCGTATTCGCCGGTCGCGGCGTTGAGGCCGTGACCCGCAGGCAGCTCCGAGACCTTGTTCGCGACGACGCCCGGCTCGAGACCGGCGTTCAGCGCGATCTGCTTGAGCGGAGCCTCGATGGCCACCTTGACGATGTTCGCGCCGGTCGCCTCGTCGCCCTCGAGCTCGAGGGTCGCGAATGCGGCCTTGCCCGCCTGGATGAGCGCGACGCCACCACCGGGGACGATGCCCTCCTCGACGGCCGCCTTCGCGTTGCGGACGGCGTCCTCGATGCGGTGCTTGCGCTCCTTGAGCTCGACCTCGGTCGCCGCACCCGCCTTGATGACGGCCACGCCGCCGGCGAGCTTGGCGAGGCGCTCCTGGAGCTTCTCGCGGTCGTAGTCGCTGTCGGTGTTGTCGATCTCGCGGCGGATCTGGGTCACGCGGCCCTCGATCTGGGCGGGCTCACCGGCACCCTCGACGATGGTCGTCTCGTCCTTGGTGATGATGACCTTGCGCGCACGGCCGAGCAGGTCGAGGGTGGCGTTCTCGAGCTTGAGACCGACCTCCTCGGTGATGACCTGGCCGCCCGTGAGGATCGCGATGTCCTGCAGCTGGGCCTTGCGGCGGTCGCCGAAGCCGGGCGCCTTGACGGCGGCCGACTTGAAGATGCCGCGGATCTTGTTGAGCACGAGCGTCGCGAGAGCCTCGCCCTCGACGTCCTCGGCGATGATGACGAGCTCCTTGCCGTCCTGGATCACCTTGTCGACGATCGGCAGAAGATCCTTGATGTTCGAGATCTTCTGGTTCGCGATCAGGATGTAGGGGTCCTCGAAGACCGCCTCCTGGCGCTCGGGGTCGGTGACGAAGTAGGGGTTGATGAAGCCCTTGTCGAAGCGCATGCCCTCGGTGAGCTCGAGCTCGGTGCCGAACGTCTGCGACTCCTCGACGGTGACGACGCCCTCCTTGCCGACCTTGTCGATCGCCTCGGCGATGAGCTCGCCGATGGTGGTGTCAGCGGCCGAGATCGACGCGGTGGCGGCGATCTCCTCCTTGGTCTCGACCTCCTTGGCCGACGCGAGCAGCTCGTCGGAGAGAGCCTTGACGGCCTTCTCGATGCCGCGCTTGAGGCCGATCGGGTCGGCGCCCGCGGCCACGTTGCGCAGGCCTTCCTTCACGAGTGCCTGGGCGAGGACGGTGGCCGTCGTCGTGCCGTCACCGGCGACGTCGTCGGTCTTCTTCGCGACCTCCTTGACCAGCTCGGCGCCGATCTTCTCGTACGGGTCGTCGAGCTCGATCTCCTTCGCGATCGAAACGCCGTCGTTCGTGATCGTGGGGGCGCCCCACTTCTTCTCGAGCACGACGTTGCGACCACGGGGGCCCAGGGTCACCTTGACGGCGTCGGCCAGCGTGTTCAGGCCTCGCTCGAGGCCGCGACGTGCCTCTTCGTCGAAAGCGATGATCTTTGCCATGTCTGTGTCGTCCCTCCCGGACGTTGGCTTACGGTCTTAGCACTCGACAAACGCGAGTGCTAACCCATTCTGGCACTCGCCCATGGGGAGTGCAAGCCGCGCTCAAGCGCCCCGGCATGCGACGACGCGGGGCGAGGGGGACGAGCGGATGCCGCTACCCGGTGACCACGCGGACCGACTCGGCCTGAGGGCCCTTCTGGCCCGAGCCGAGGGTGAACTCGACCGTCTGCCCTTCCTCGAGGACGCGGTACCCCGCCATGTCGATGCTCGAGTAGTGGACGAAGACGTCCTGGCCGTCGGCGACCGTGATGAAGCCGTATCCCTTCTCAGCGTTGAACCATTTGACGGTGCCCTGGGCCATGCGAATCTCCTGTGGTGCGGGTGGAACGTGGGGCCCATCGTAGGTTCGGAGGTCGCCTGCGCACCGGCCCGAGGGCAGGAGTTGACACGGATGCCCCCAACTCTTCACACGCCGGTAACACAGAGCCCCGGTGACGGGCTCGCGGTCAGGACGCGGGTGTCTCGGGCGGTGCGACGCGATCGAGCCCGAGCACCACGACGAGCTGCTTGGTCTGGCTCTCGTCGTCGGGGGTGTTGGGGTCGTCCGGCGGCTGATAGGTCGCGTCCATCGCGACGCGCGCGCCGCCGATGACGTCGGCGAGGCCGGCCGCGGCGGCCTCATCGGCCGGGAAGGCGTAGTAGACGGTCGTCTCGGGGAAGTCGTCCGCCCCGGCCTCGCCCGCGGTGACGGCGTCGGCTGCCCAGCCGGCAGCGACGATCTCGTCCTTGGTGCGCGTCGCCAGCCCGGACTCGGGCGTCGCGTTGAGCACGAGCACCGAGAACGACGTGTCGACGACGGGCGTCACGACAGGGGTCGGCTCGACGGTCGGCTCGGGCTCGGGCGCGAGCACGATGCGCCCCTGCGCGACGAGGGTGCCGAAGATGCCGACGGTCATCAGCACCGCCGTGGCCAGCAGCGCCCACAGCAGCACGACCCAGCCCCGCATGCGCGGGTTCTCGGCGCGGTGAGCGCCGACGCGGCCGGTCGACTCCTCGGGAAGGTCGTCGAAGCGATCCCGGGGATAGGTCGTTTTCGGCACCCCACGATGGTACCCGGCGTCGCCTGGGGCATCCGTCTCAACGCGGCCGAACGACACCCGGCCGCGCGCGCGTGCTTCCTACTTTGATCCCGGGGTGGTCCCCGCGATCACTCGCTTGCGCTCGTCGGCGGCTTCGCCGCGCCCCCGATCACGCATGCGGCGAAGGCGCTTCACGAGCATCGGGTCGTACGCCTGCGCTTCGGCCGTGTCGATCAGGCGCCCCAGCAGCTGGTAGTAGCGCGCCGGCGAGATGCCGAGGTCTTCGCGGATCGCCTCCTCCTTCGCGCCGACGTGCCGGCGCCACTCGCCCTCGAAGTCGAGGATGGCGCGTTCGCGGTCGGTGAGGGGCACATGCCCACGCTAAGTCGACGACCGCCCCGCGACGGGGCGCCACGCCACGGATGCCCCGAGCGGATCGACCGACGCGAGCGGAACGCCGTCCAGCGCGAGCACGAACGCGTCCCACACCCCCGGATCGATGGGAGATCCGCCGGGTCGCACGATCGCGGCGAGGTCGGCGTGGAGCGCGGGAGGGTCGATCGTGATCCACCGCGCGCCGAGGGCATCGATCGCCCGCGCGAGGCGCACGCGCCCCGCCCGCGGGATGTGCGGGAGGACTCCGGGCGTGGTCACGACGAGGGTGGCATCGCGCGGAGCGGGTGCCGCCAGCGAGGCGATCACCCCCTCGGCGGTCGCGTCCGCGCGCACGAGGAGCGGCGGGTCGGCCGCGACGATGTCGAGCGCGGCCTCGATGCGCTCGATGCGCCCTTCCTCGCCGGGCCAGACGAGCGTCGTGAGGAACCGCCTGTCGTCGGGGTCGCCCGCACCGAGCGGGTCGAGGTCGACGCCCGCGCGCCACACGATCTCGGGGAGCCGCAGGGGCGGCATCCGGTCGTCGTCCGCCGTCAGGTCGCTCGACAGCACGACCGTCGACGGCCCGTCCGCGGGGTCGAGCGCCGTCACACCGCCGGGGCCGCGATAGCGATACGAGTAGTGGTCGGGGTACAGGCACAGGCCCGCGCTCGCACCGACCTCGATCAGCGCGATCGGCCCGTCGACGAGGCTCAGCGCGGGAAGCAGCGCCGCGCACCGCAGCGGCTCGTTCGTCTGGAGGCTGCGCCGAGTGCACTCGGCCACGACCGCATCGGCATGCGCGACGAGCCACTCCGCCCATGCGGCGAAGTCGGCTTCGGGCGCACCGAGAAGGCGCGTGACGGCGAACACGAGCGGGGCTTGCCTGCGATCGGCCGGGATGCGGGCGATGATCGCGCGCACGGCGTCGTGACGCACCACCCCGCGAGCCCACTCCTCGTACAGGGCCGAACGGCCGCGGGCGTCGTCGGCGAAGCGCGCGTAGCGATCGGCCACGTCGGCCGCTGCATCCGCTGTCACTCCCCCATTCTGGGCGAGAACGCAGGTGCACCCGGGTCCCGGCGGCCGTGCGTCGGGTTGAATGGAGGAGATCGAGGAGGAGTCATGGGTTACGCGGTGGAGAAGTCCGACGAGCGGTGGCGCGAGGAGTTGACGCCCGAGCAGTTCGCGGTGCTGCGGGAGGCGGCGACCGAGCGCCCGTGGACGGGCGAGCTGCTGGACGAGAGCCGGGCCGGCCTCTACACGTGCGCCGCGTGCGGCGCCGAGCTCTTCAAGAGCGGGACGAAGTTCGACTCGCACTGCGGGTGGCCGAGCTTCTACGAATCGGTGCGCCCCGAGGCGGTCGAGCTCATCGAGGACCGCAGCCACGGCATGGTCCGCACCGAGGTCCGCTGCGCGAGCTGCGGGTCGCACCTGGGGCACGTGTTCCCGGACGGCTTCGGCACCCCCACGGGCGACCGGTACTGCATGAACTCGATCGCGCTCGACTTCGTCCCCGAGACATGACCGGATCCGGATCCGCGCTCGAGGCGGTGCGCTCGCGCCGGTCCTGGTCGAAGGTGACGGATGCCGCGCCCACCCGCGCCGAGCTGCTGACGCTCGTCTCGGCGGCGGGTCGCGTCGCCGACCACTCGTCGCTGCGCCCGTGGCGGCTCATCGAGCTGCGGGGCGCCGACCGCGAGCGCCTTGGTCGCGCGATCAACAAGGCGACCGGCGACAAGGGCTCGTCGTCGAAGCCCCTGCGCGCACCGCTGCTCATCGCCGTCGTCGCGAGCTACAGGAAGAGCGACAAGGTTCCGCGGTGGGAGCAGGAGGCGGTCGCCTCGGGCGTCGCGCACATGCTGAGCCTGCTGCTGGACGAGGCCGGCTACGGCGTCATCTGGCGCACCGGCCACTACACGCGCTCGAAGGCCGTCGCCAAGGCACACGGCCTGAAGAAGAACGAGGAGCTGCTGGGCTGGCTCTACGTCGGCGGGAAGCTCCCGCGCGCCCGGCTCGGACGGCGCAAGGCCGTCGACGCCCGCAAGCACCTCTCGCGCATGCCCGCCGGCAAGAAGGCGAAGAAGGGCGAGAATCGCGACGCGAGCGAAGCGGATGCCGCGGCATCCGACACCTCGACGCAGGCGCCGCTCTGACTCACACTCTCCGGCGCCGCCGCCACGGCGCCGCCGCGACGACCACCGACAGCAGCGCGACCGCGACCATCGCGACCTCTTGCAGGAGGCCGGGGCTGCCGAGCGCCGGCCATACGGCGTCGAGCGCGACCGACGTCACGAGCTGCCCGGCGACGACCGCGAGGCCGAACAGCAACACGCCCGTGTGAGGCACGAGCGCCGCCGACAGGAAGATGTAGAGCACGCCGATCGGACCGCCCGTGTACACCCACACGTCGGTCGGCGCGGTCGTCGGCCAGCCGACGACCGAGACGCTCACGAGGGCGGCCACAGCGAGGATCGCCGTCCCGCCGATGAAGTTGACGAGGGTGGCCGTGAGGGGCGTGCCGACGCGCTGGCGCAGGCGCCCGTTGGTGGCCTGCTGCCACGCGATGCCGACGCCCGCGGCGAACGGCAGCACCGCCATCCACAGCGGCACCCCGCCGATGCCGTCGCCGACCAGCGACAGGCCGACCGCGAGGAGGGCGAGCGCCCCGCCGACCAGGCGCGGCACGGTGACTGCGACGACGCCCGCCGGGCCGTAGCCTGTGCGGTCGAGCACGAGCCCGCACACCGTCTGGCCCGCGACGACGCCGACCGTGAACAGCGAGACGCCGATGATGCCGACCGCGAGGCCCTGCGTCGCGACGGTGAGCGCGCCGGCGGCGCCGCCCGCCAGCATCCACCACGGGATCGCACTCTCACGCACCCCGGACACGAGCCTCGCGGCGCCGCGTCGACCCGACGGCAGCGCGGCCGACAGCACGATGAGCAGGACGAGCCCCGAGCCGAACGAGATCACCGCCGCGACGAGCCCGTTGTCGAGACGCGTGCCGAGCTGCCCGTTGATGCGGGCCTGGACCGCGGTGAGGACGCCCACGAAGACCGCGCCGCCGAGCGCGACCCAGGCGGGAAGGCGCGGCGGGGTCATCGCTCCATCTTGCCGGTCGACGGGGCATGCTCCGGACCGCGCAGGACTGTCGGAGGCCGAGGCTACCCTTGACGGGTGGTCCCCATTTCACGCAAGCAGTCGCTCCTCACGTGGCTTCCGGCGACGATCCTGCTCCTCGTGATCGCCGGCGTCGTGTTCGGCACGGTCGCGGTGCAGAACTCGTGGTGGGCGGAGGACGCACCGGAGGCATCCGCCGACCAGAAGGCGTCCGACGGCTCGACGATGCTCACCGACGCCGGGTTCGACTATGCGAACGTCGAGGGCATCGTGCGCGTGCGCATCGGCGACAGCGGCCTCTCGGCGCGCGAGCTCGGGCTGCCCGAGGACGGCGAGAAGACGGCGGAGTTCCGCCGTCCCGTCCGGGCGGTGATCGCGGGGCGCGACGACGTCTACGTCGTCGACGACATCGCGACGCTCACCGCGCGCTCCGAGGACGACCGGCTCGCCTCGGTGACGCTGCGGTTCGACGTCGTGTCGACGTGGTCCGACGGTGTCGACCTGCTGCGCCGGCACGCGGAGAAGCTCGGATGGGACCCGGCGCAGCTCGACGGACTCGACGAGCAGCTCGCCGAGTTCAACCGCGACGGCGAGGGCGATTCGTTCACCGCGACCATCACATCCGACGACGGAGGGGCAACCGTGACGGGCGTGCTCGTCTTCGACCGCGCGAGCGGCATCACACCCGTGTTCGTGGAGTTCACGCCGGCGCCCTGACCCCGGGCGATCCCCCGGAGCATTCGGGGGCCACCCCCTTGGACGCGGACGGGTCGCTCGCGCGAGCGTGGTCGTCATGACTACGACCACGATGACGACAACCCGTTCGCGCACTCCGGTCCTCGGCGCCTTCCTCGCGGTGCTCGCTGCCGGCGTGCTCACCCAGGCCGCGCTCGCGGGGCTGTTCCTCTCGGTCAGCCCCAGCGTCCAGTTCGTGCACATGCTCGTGGGCTCGGCGCTCCCGTGGATCGCGATCGCCCCCACCGTCATCGCGTGGGTCCGCGTCGGGCAGCGCGCGATCCCCGCGTCGTTCGCGGTGCTCGTCACCCTGCTCACCATCGGGTTCTGGGTGCAGGACGCCCTCGGGCACATGGGGTTCCCGGTGACGGTCGCCGTACACGTGCCCCTCGGAGTCGTGCTGTTCGGCGCGTCCACGGCGCTCGCGATCGCGGCGTTCCGCGGCGTCGGGCGACGCCCGGTCGAGCGGGACGCGGAAGTGCGTTGAGCCGACTACGGGACTCGAACCCGTAACCGCCCGATTACAAGTCGGGTGCGCTACCAATTGCGCCAAGTCGGCAGATGCCCCAGTCTATCCGGGGCATCCGTCGCCCACCCGCCGGGCCGGCGCTCGCGTCACTGCGTGGGCGTCGGCGTCGGCGTGGGGGTCGACTTGTAGTACATGTCGCTCGAGATCGTCAGCACGAACTGGGCGAACTCCTTCGGGTCGTCGAGCGCGCCGACATAGGGCGTCCCGTTGACGAGCACCATCGGAGCCGCCGTCAGGGCGACGCCCTTGGTGTCGGGCAGGCCCTTCAGCGCCCGCTCGGTCGCGGACTTGACCCACGTCGCGTACTTCTGGCTCTCGATGCACCCGCGCACGGCCTTGGGCGAGGTCGCACCCGAGCCGAGGGCGAGGTCGGCGAGCTCGGTGTCGGTGTAGCCGTCGGAGTCGACGTCGGGCTGCTTCTTGAGGAGCTCGTTGTTGAACGCGAAGAACGTGCCGGGCGAGTACGTCGCGACGCACGCGGCGGCGCTCGCCGCGCGCAGCGAGTACTTCGTGCCGTTGGACTTGGCCGTCAGCATCGCGACCGGGTAGTACGACAGGGTCGCGGCGTCCTGGCTGACCCACTTGGAGAGCTGCTCGACGTTCGCGATCTGGAAGTCCTTCGCGCCGGCCGAGAGGTAGTCGACGTACACGCGGATGTCGACGCTGGGGCGCGTGGTCTCGTCGGGGCTCGGCGTCGGGGTCGGGGTCGGCACGGGGGTCGCCGTCTCGAGGGTGGCGGCGCCGTCCTCGAGCGTCTCGGGAGCCTGCTCGGCGCCGAAGGCGCCGGTGACGCTGGACACGATGAAGCCGTCGTCCTTGACGTTGGCGGGGCGCGAGAGGGGCTGGGCGGCCGACGACGTGACGACCCACGTCACGAGCACGGCGGCCGCGGCGACGACCGCGACGAGGAGCGTCACCAGGGAGACGCGACGGACGGCACGCGCGCGCAGCTGCTGCGCCTGCACCTGCTGCGCCTTCTCGCGGACCGCGTGCCGGCGGTCGCGCTGGGCGGGCACATTGGGTGATTCGTCGCTCGACATGGAACCTCTTGGACGGCTTGGAGCCTGGAACAGGCGAGGCCGCACGGGTGACGCGGCCGAGAAAGATGCTAGCCAGGGAGCCTGGGAAATGCCCAGAGACTGTCTCGACGCGAGCCGTGCCATACTGATGGGGCGTCCGACGGAGGGCGCGCGGGAGCCCCCGCAATTCCATTCACTACGGATCGTCCGGCACGTACCTGCCGGTGAAGGAGAAGAGAACATGGCATCCGTCACGTTCGAGAACGCAACCCGCCTGTATCCCGGGGGCACGCGCCCCGCAGTGGACAAGCTCAACCTCGAGGTCGGCGACGGCGAGTTCCTCGTACTCGTCGGCCCCTCCGGCTGCGGCAAGTCCACGTCGCTGCGCATGCTGGCCGGCCTCGAAGAGGTCAACTCCGGCCGCATCCTCATCGGCGACCGCGACGTCACCGACGTCCCGCCGAAGGACCGCGACATCGCGATGGTGTTCCAGAACTACGCGCTCTACCCGCACATGACCGTCGCCGAGAACATGGGCTTCGCCCTCAAGATCGCGGGCGTCGGCAAGGAGGAGCGCGCGGCGCGCGTGCTCGAGGCCGCGAAGCTGCTCGACCTCGAGGACTACCTCACGCGCAAGCCGAAGGCCCTCTCCGGCGGCCAGCGCCAGCGCGTCGCGATGGGCCGCGCGATCGTCCGCCAGCCGCAGGTCTTCCTCATGGACGAGCCGCTGTCGAACCTCGACGCCAAGCTCCGCGTCCAGACCCGCACGCAGATCGCGTCGCTGCAGCGCCGCCTCGGCGTCACGACCGTCTACGTCACGCACGACCAGACCGAGGCCCTCACGATGGGCGACCGCATCGCGGTGCTCAAGGACGGCATCCTCCAGCAGGTCGGTACCCCGCGCGATCTGTACGAGAAGCCGAACAACGTGTTCGTCGCCGGCTTCATCGGCTCGCCCGCGATGAACCTGTTCCCCGCCGACCTCGCCGAGGGCGGCGTCCGCTTCGGCAACGCCGTCGTCGGCGTCGAGGCCGACACGATCGGCAAGGCCCACGGCTCCGAGGTCACGATCGGCGTCCGCCCCGAAGACATCGTGGTGAACCCGTCCGACGGCCAGGGCCTCTCGGTCGACGTCGACCTCGTCGAGGAGCTCGGCGCTGACGGCTACCTCTACGGCCACACCGAGATCAGCGGCAAGCGCACCGACCTCGTCGCACGCGTCGACGGCCGCCGCCACCCCAACGCGGGTGACCAGGTCGTCCTGGCGCCGATCCCGGGCCACGTGCACGTGTTCGACGCCGAGAGCGGCGAGCGCCTCACCGACAAGGCGATCGCCTCGGCGTAACCATCGAAGCGGCGACGGCGCGGGCGGATCACTCCCCCGCGCCGTCGTGTTTCCACCGGGGGTGCATGAATGGCTGATGCGCTCAGCATCACGGCGAGCAGCGTCGACCCGGGTCTGCTGACCCTGCCGTGGTCGACGCCGCTCGGCGAGTGGCCGTCGAACGCCATCGTCTTCCTGCCGAAGGGCATCTCGCGGCACCTCGTGCGGTTCTCGAGCCTCTCGGGCCGCGTCGTCGCGGTCAAGGAGACGACCGAGGAGATGGCGCGGCGCGAGTACGACATGCTCGGCAACCTCGCGCGGCTGGACGCGCCGTGCGTCGAGCGCGTCGCGGTGATCGCGGGGCGGACGGATGCCTCGGGCCGCCCCCTCCCCGCAGCGCTCGTCACCGCCCACCTGAGATTCTCCCTCCCCTACCGCGCGCTGTTCACGCAGATACTGCGTCCGCACACCGCCACGCGCCTCGTCGACGCGCTCGCGGTGCTCCTCGTGCGCCTCCATAACGTCGGCTTCTTCTGGGGCGACGTGTCGCTGTCGAACACGCTCTTCCGCCGCGATGCGGGCGCGTTCGCCGCGTATCTCGTCGACGCCGAGACCGGCGAGCTGCACGAGACAGGCCTCACGCGGGGGCAGCGCGAGCACGACCTCGACGTCGCCCGCACCAACATCGCGGGCGAGATCATGGATCTCGAAGCCGGCGGCCGACTCGAAGGCGGTGTCGACGCGCTCGCGATCGCCGACGGCATCGTGTCGTCGTACCGTTCGCTGTGGGGCGCGCTCACCGACAAGGAGACGTTCGCGACGAGCGAGTCGTGGCGCATCACCGAGCGCGTGCAACGGCTCAACGACCTCGGGTTCGACATCGGCGAGATGTCGATCGAGGCTGCGGCCGACGGGACGCGCGTCTCGATCCAGCCCAAGGTGGTGGACGCCGGGCACCACCAGCGCCGGCTTCTGCGCCTGACCGGACTCGACGTCGAGGAGAACCAGGCGCGCCGGCTCCTCAACGACCTCGACGAGTACCGCGCCCGGCGCAAGGGCGCCGACGACGAGGAGATGGTCGCGCACGAGTGGCTCACGCGCGTGTTCGAGCCCGTCGTGCGCGCGATCCCGTGGGACCTGCGGTCGAAGCTCGAGCCCGCCGAGGTCTTCCACCAGGTGCTCGAGCACCGCTGGTACATGTCGCAGGCGCAGGCGCGATCTGTTCCGCTCGCCGAGGTCCTCACGAGCTACATCGACGACGTGCTGCGCCACCGCCGCGACGAGGCGATGCTCATGGGACCCCTCACCGGCACCATGACGCTGCCCATCCCGACCGCGAGCGGCTCGATCCGCACGCTCGGCTCGCCGGACGCCGACGAGGGCGAAGACGAGGACGACGACGCGACAGTCGACTGGCGCGACCTCGTGTGAGGCTAAGTGAGCTGGTTGTACCGGTGGTTCGTGCCGTGCGCCCAGCGGCGGTCGCCCGGCAGCTTTCCGCTGTCGTAGACGATGTCTCCGCCGACCACGGTGAGGTCGGAGCGCACGCGCGGGATCTCCTCATCGGGGATCGCGTAGAAGTCCCGGTCGAGCACGAGCAGGTCGCCGTGGCTGCCGACCTTGATGCCGCCCAGATCGTCCTCGCGGATGAACCAGGTGTTGTCCTTCGTCGCGAGCCGGATCATCTCGTCGCGCGTGACCTGCTCCCCGGGGGCCCACGTGAAGGTGCCCGCGAGGTTGCGGCCCGTGATCATGGTGTAGAAGTTGAGCCACGGGTTGATCGCGGTGATGTCGCCGCCGTCGCTGTGGTAGCCGACGGGGATGCCGCTGTCGAGGAGCATCCGGTGCCGCGGGCCGAGGTTCGACCCGTTGCGCGTGGGACCCCACCCGACCTTGACGCCGACGCCCATCGCCTTGAGGCGGTTGACGTGGTCGGGCGTGATGTTCGGCACGTGCGAGACGACCCATCGCAGTCCGTCGATGGGCACCTCGGCGTGGACCGCCTCCCAGCCGGCGACGATCTGGTTGATGTCGGTCGCCGACAGCGAGTGGTTCTCGTTGCGCCAGCCCGCCTGCGCGACGGCCTTGGCGCCCGCGAGCCACACGGGACCGCCGATCGGCGCCGAGCCGCCCCCGAAGCCGCGCACGGTGAACTCGCCGATGCCGCCCGAGCGGAGCATGTCGTTGCCGAAGAACGGGAAGGCGTTCTTGAGGCGCTCGGTCAGTCGCGGCAGGTCGAGCGTCGAGTCCTCCTCGAGATAGTCGAACCGCACGCGGACCGGCAGCGCCTTCTTCGCGTCGAGGGCGAGGAACCCTCGGTGGAGGGTGTAGGCGTTCTCGTTCCAGATCGCGGTGCCGGGTGTGTCGACGTGGAACGCCCCTTCGTCGAGGTGCGTCGTGATACCGAGGGTCGCGTAGTAGTCGAGCGTCGCCTTCGCATTGCGCTCGCGCTCGGCATCCGTCATCTCCTGGCGCAGCCGCTGCAGCGCGAGACCGATGCCGCTGCCGGTCGGGTACCCCGCGGCGTTGATCGTGATCGTGATGCCCTTCGCGGCGAAGTAGTCGACCGCGGCCTGGTTCACGGCGTTCCCGCCCTGCTCGGCCATGATCATGACCGGGCGCGGCACCTGGCCCAGCGTCGTGAGGTTCGGGAGCGTGTTGCTCGGGAACTGCATCGCGACGATCGGGCCGAGCGATGTGACGAGCTCGCCCTCGGGCACGGTCTCGGCCTTCGCGACGAGGCGCGCGACCGCGTCCTCGTGCGTGAAGACGTCCTCGAGCCCGACCCAGTGCCCCGGTCGGTTGCTCACGAGCGCGATGTGGTTGTGCGAGTCGATGATGCCCGGGATCACCGTGCGCCCGCGCAGGTCGATCTTGTTCTTCGCGTTGCCGACGCGGATGGCGTCCTTCCCGACCGCGATGAAGCGACCGTCGCGGATGCGCACGGCGTCGACGACCGAGTTCGCGTCGTCGTAGGTGTGGATCCTGCCGTTGACGAACAGCAGATCGCCGTCGCCGCCGTGGGCGGCGCTCGTGTAGGCGGGCGACGATGCGGCAGAGGCGGATGACGCGGCGGCTGTGCCGCTGACGACGGCGGCCGCGGCGGCGGCGCTCCCTCCGATGAAGAGACCGCGGCGGGAGATCCCCTCCGCGGGCTCCTGGGCGTCCTGCGAGTGCGACTTCTTACCCATGGGTGCTCCTTGGTCGGACGGCGGTGTCCGTGGGGTGTTTCTGCGCTGTCCAGTGCGGCTGGACAGCGGCTCCTAAGCCCGGACACTAGCAGTTTGCACACGCGGCGACAATGACAAGCGCCGTACGCGCGAGAACCGCGTCTTTCTGCTCCTACGGCGGCGAACCCTTCGAGGTCGCGAAACTTTTCGTGTGCACCCGACGATTTGCTGATATGGTGCGTGCCTGAACAGCCGTCCAGTTCCACTGGACGATGCTCACGCAGTGTCAGTGTCGACAGTCAGTGGGAGCGGTCATGGTCAAGAAGAAGTCAGAGCCGGTCGCGAACGACCCCGAACAGCCGCCCGAGGGCATCTCGCGTCGCGGGCTCTTCATCGGAGGAACCGCGGCCGCGGCAGCCGCCGTGCTGAGCGGGAGCTCCGTCGCATCCGCCGCGGCCGCGCCGCTCGCGTCCACCGCCCCGCGTGCGTGGCACGACGACGGCGCCGGCGAGCTGCTGTTCGTCAACGGCAAGATCCACACGATGGACGACCGCAACTCGGTCGTGAACGCGGTGCGCGTCGCGAACGGCCGGATCACCGCGGTCGGACAGGACGCGATCCGACAGGGCAACTCGAAGAACAGGATCGACCTGCGCGGGCGGACCGTCGTGCCCGGTCTCATCGAGAGCCACTCGCACTTCATCAGCCTCGCGAACCGCCCGGGCTACCACGTGGCCGAGTGGGAACTCGCGAGCAGCATCGACGAGCTGCTCGCCATCCTCGCCGCGCGGCGTCGCGACGTACCGGAGGGCGAGTTCATCACCGCGATGGGCTCCGGAACGCCGCGCATGTTCGCCGAGCTGCGCCTCCCCACGCTCCAGGAGCTCGACTCCGCGATCTCCGACCGCCCGGTCTTCCTGTACCAGGGCGGGCTCGGTCCCGCGCGAGTGAACACGCTCGGCAAGCAGTTCTTCGAGTCGATCACAGAGCTCCCCGTGACCGTCGGAGACGACGGATCCATCGCGGGCGGCAACCCGAGCATGGCCAACCGCGCCCTGTACCATCTGCGCCTCCGTCAGACGTTCGCCGACAAGCGGCGCAGCGCGCTCGACTCGATGGCCTTCACCGCCAAGGTCGGCGTCACGGCGATCCTCGACCAGGTGCTGCCGGCGACCGCGAACGCGACGCTCGATCCGTCGGTGCTGCCCCCGCAGCCGACCGACGCGCTCTTCCGGCTCGACCACTTCCGCATGTACGACGCGTGGCTCTCGCTGCATCGCCAGGGGCGCGCGTTCGTGCGCCTGCAGATGAACTTCCTCCACAACCAGGGGTTCATCGCCGCGCTGGGCGGGCTCGAGCAGCAGCTCCCCGAGCTGCGCGAGCGCCTCAAGAACCAGTTCCCGTTCTTCGGCGACGACATGCTGCGCACGGGCGGCATCGGCGAGTGGGCGGCTCCGTTCGCGGCGCCGACGAACGCGAACGGCTACGCCGTGTGGCTCGAGTCGCAGCGGCTGGTCGCGCAGGCGCGATGGCGCAATGAGAACGCGCAGGGCGGCAGCCCGACGAGCACCGCGAACATCGAGCAGGTCGTGGCGACGTACGAGCAGATGGATCAGGAGTTCGGCATCAAGGACCTGCGCTGGGGCCTCCAGCACGCCGACTTCGCGACGCCCGACCAGCTCGCGCGACTCAAGGCGCTCAACGTGGGCGTCTCGACGTCGGGCTTCCGGTGGCTGGGCGGCACGCCGCGCGCGGACGGCCTGCCCGTCGGACCGCTGTTCCGGCAGATCCACGACAGCGGCATCAGCATGGGCCTCCACGAGGACGGCGTGCACATCGCCCCGCACAACCCGTGGTTCGCGCTCCACTACGCGACGACGGGCCTCAACGTCCTGGGCCAGCAGATCAACCCCGGTCAGCAGCTCACCCGGCACGAGGCGCTCTACGCGTACACGCGCGGCAACGCGTGGTACCTCAACCGCGAGGACGACCTCGGCTCGATCGAGGCGGGCAAGCGCGCCGACCTGCTCGTGCTCGACAAGGACTACTTCACCGTCTCCGACGCCGAGATGCGCCGCATCCTGCCCGTCATGACCGTGGTCGACGGCGCGATCGTCCACGACACCGGTGCGGTGCGCGGACGCCGCGACTGGTCGCACGATCGCGACCACGTGTTCGACGAGAGCTGGTGGCAGCAGTAGCGCCGCCGGCATAGACCGCCGAGAGGCCGGGTGAGACGAAGCGGGTCCCCCGGCCTTTCGTGCGCCCGCCGACGTCCGCGGCGGCGTCAGAGCAGGATCGACAGCGGGCTCTCGATGCGCCGGACGAACGCCGCGAGCCACTTCGCGGCGAGCGCGCCGTCGAGCACGCGGTGGTCGGCCGACAGCGTCACGGTCATGACGGATGCCGCGCCCAGCGTGCCGTCGGCGACGACCGGCCGCCGCTGCGCGGCACCGACCGCGAGGATGCCCGAGTGCGGCGGGTTGATGATCGCGGTGAACTCGCGCGTGCCGTACATGCCGAGGTTCGACACCGCGAACGAGCCGCCCTCGAGCTCGTGCTGCTTGAGGCGTCCTTCGCGCGCGCGTTCGGCGAGGTCCCGTGTCGCGAGCGCGACCTGGCCGAGCGACAGCCGCTCGACTCCGCGCACGACCGGCGTGAGCAGGCCGCCGGGGACGGCCACCGCGATGCCGATGTCGACGCCCGAGAACCGACGGGTCGCAGCATCCGTCCAGATCGCGTTCGCGTCGGGCACGTCCTGCATCGCGCCCGCCACAGCCTTCACGATGAGGTCGTTGACGGACACGCTCGCGTCGGCCTGTTCGTTGATGCGCTTGCGGAGGTCGAGCAGCTCGTCGACGCGGCAGTCCGCGACGACCTGGAACTGCGGGATCGTCGTGACGCTCTCGGTGAGCCGCCGCGCGATCGCGCGGCGCATGCCCGTGTGCGGAAGGTCGGTGTACTCGGCCGTCTCGACGGGGGCGGATGCCGCGGCCGCAGGCCCGGCGGCGGGCGCCGCCTGCGCGGGCTGAGTCTCGGCGGTCGCGAGATGCGCCTCCAGGTCGCGGCGCACAATTCGCCCGTTCGGCCCGGTGCCCTTCAGCGCGGCGAGGTCCACCCCGTGCTCCTTTGCGAGGCGGCGGACGAGCGGGCTCGCGAAGAGGCGCTTCGACTCGCCGGAACCCGTCATCGACGGCTCGGGCTGGGCGCGCGCGGTGGGCATCGGCTCGGCCTTGGCGGGGGCGTCGTCGGCGGGCTCGGGCCCGGCCTCCTCGGGCTCCGCGAGCACGGCATCGCCGCCCGCGGGCGCGATGCCCGCCTGAGCGAGCGCCGCGTCGAGCTCCTCGCCCGGCGCCGCGACGACGGCGATGGGCGCCCCGACGGCGGCGGCCGCCCCTGCCTCGACGACGGCGCCCGCGAAGACGCCCTCGACTTCGGACTCGTACCCGACGACGGCCTTCTCGGTCTCGATCTCGGCGAGGGGCTGCCCGACCGAGACGGTGTCGCCGGTGGAGACGAGCCAGGTCTGGATCGCGGCCTCCGCTCCGCCGGCGGCGAGCTGCGGCATCCGGATCACGGTGGCCATCACTGGCCTCCCCACGCCGCGCGCATGCGTTCGAGCCCCGCGACGACCTCTTCGGTCTTCGCGATCGCGGCGCGCTCGAGCACCTTCGAGATGCTGGGACTCGCCTCGCCGCCCGTCACGCGCTCGATCGGCTGGTCGAGCCAGTCGAAGTACCGGCGCTGCAGCTCGTCGGCGAGCCAGCCGCCGTACCCGGTCCCTCGCGCGCCTTGCTCGACGATGAGCACGTTGTTCGTCTTCTTGACGCTCTCGCCGATCGTGTCCCAGTCGAGCGAGGCCCGGTCGAGCCAGCGGAGGTCGATGAGCTCCGCGTCGATGCCGGTCTGCTCGATCGCGTCGGCGGCGTTGTGGACCATCGAGAGGTACGTGAGGACGGTCACCTCGGAGCCCTCGCGCCGCACGGCGGCTGTGCCGGGCGGGATGATGTAGTCGAGGTCGCCGTCGGGCACGCGGTCGGCGCGACCGTACAGGTCGACGTGCTCGATCACGAGCACCGGGTCCTCGAGCGCGAGTGCGGCGTTCATGAGTCCCACGTAGTCGGCCGCGGTCGAGGCCGCCACGATGCGCCAGCCGGCCGAGGTCGCGAAGATGCCTGCGGGGTCCATGAGGTGCTGCGAGCCGTAGCCCGAGCCCATCGCGACCTTCGTGCGGAGCACGAGCGGCATGGAATGGTTGTTCCCGAACATGTGACGGGCCTTGGCGACCTGGTTGAACACCTGGTCGGCGGCGACCCACATGAAGTCCGGGTACATGAACTCGACGACCGGGCGGAACCGGCCGTCCGCCGCGAGTCCGCCCGCGAGCCCGAAGAAGCCGTTCTCGCTGATGGGCGTGCCGATGATGCGGTCGGGTCCGTACTTCTTGGCCAGACCCTTCGTGGCGCCGTTCGTGCCTCCGTTGAGACGATGGACGTCCTCGCCGAGGACGACGATGCGCTCGTCGGCCGCCATGCGGCGGTCCATGACCTCGGCGACGGCGTCGACGAACTTCGCGTCGCGCCATCCGCCGTCGTAAGTGAGGGGCTCGCCCACGGTGAGCGACTCCAGCTCCGACGCGTCACCGCGGATGCCGACGTCGACGAACCCCGGATCGGGCCACAGCTCCGGCTTGATGCGCCGCTTGCCCTCGGCGTCCGGGTCGTCCTCGATGAGCTCGGCCACCGCGGCAGTCATCGCCGCCTGCGCCTGCGCGCGCACGGACTCGACGCCGGCCTCGTCGATCAGCCCGAGCGCGATCATCTCACGCGCGACGCGGTCGAGCGGGTCGCGGGCGCGCCACTGGCCCTCTTCGTCCTTCGTGCGGTATCCGAAGGCGCTGCCGGGGAACGGCCCGTTCTGGTGGAAGAACCGGTACACCTCGGCCTCGATGATCGCGGGACCCTCGCCCGCCCGCATCCGCGCCTCGGCCTCCTGCATCGCGAGGTGGACGGCGAGGGGGTCCATGCCGTCGACGCGCCACGACGGGATGCCGAAGCCCTGCCCGCGCACCGAGAAGCGCGAGTCGGCCGTGACCTCGTCGGCGTGCGTCGAGACGGCGTAGAGGTTGTTCTCGATGAAGTACAGCACCGGCAGCTTCCACGCCGCGGCGAGGTTGAACGACTCGAGCACCGACCCGATCTGGCTCGAGCCGTCGCCGAAGCAGTTGATGCTGATGTCGGTCGTGCCGGAGTGCTTCTGCGCCCACGCATGACCCGTCGCGGCGGGCGCACCGCCGCCGACGATCGCGTTCGTGCCGAGCGCGCCGGCCTCGAGCCATTGCAGATGCATCGAGCCGCCGCGCCCGCCCGAGAAGCCCTGCGCGAGGCCGAGGATCTCGGCGAGCGTGCGCTGCAGGACGGCCTGCACGTCCGGCGTGACGAGCGTCGCGGGGTCGAGCGATCCGCCCGAGACGTGGGTGAGGACCTTCGCGAGGAACTGGTGGTGTCCGCGGTGCGAGCCGTTGACGGCATCCGTCGATCTCAGACCCACGATCGACCCGACCGCCCCGCCCTCCTGCCCGATGCTCGAGTGCGCGGGTCCGTGCATGAGGCCCTCGGCGGCGAGCTCGAGCACCGTCTCCTCGAAGGCGCGGATGAGGTGCAGCTCGCCGAGCATTGTCGCCAGCAGGGCCGGGTCGGCCGCCTTCCAGTCCTCCGGCGTGGTCTCGAGCTGGATCCAATCGACCCCGGTCTGCAAGCGCCGTCGCTCCGCCATGTCAGCCCACTTCCCTGTGTCGAGGCACGCTGTCCGCGTGTACACCACTGTAAGACGGGGTTGGATCCAATACAAGGGTCTTCGCGCGGCAACGGTGGCGCAAGGCGGACACGTGCGGCAAGATAGGATCCAATCGGACGAGGAGGTCGCGAAGATGCCAGGGATCCCGGGGCTGCGCGGAACAGATCACATCGGGTTCACGGTGCCCGATCTCGACGAGGCGGAGCGCTTCCTCGTCGATGTGCTGGGAGCCGTCCACGTCTACACGCTCGGCGCGAAGCGGTCCGACGACGATGACTGGATGAGCGTGCAGCTCGGAGTGCATCCGCGCACCGTCATCCGCGAGATCCGCGTCTACCGGCTGGGCAACGGGTCCAACCTCGAGGTCTTCCAGTACGACGCGGCCGACGGGCAGGCGCCGCAGCCGCGCAACAGCGACATCGGCGGCCACCACCTCGCGCTCTACGTCGACGACATGGACGCCGCGATCGAGCACCTGCGCGCGCACGACGTCGAGATCATGGGCGAGCCCGTCGCCAGCGCCGGAGCGTCGGCCGGCCAGCGGTGGCTGTACTTCCGGTCGCCGTGGGGCATGCAGTTCGAGCTCGTGAGCTTCCCCGAGGGCAAGGCGTACGAGAAGGACGCGGACGTGCTGCTGTGGCATCCGGCCCACCCCGAGAAATGAGCGCGATGGACGCGGACACGAACGGCCACGGACGCGCCGGCGCCCGCATCGCCGGACTCGTGCGCGACGCGATCCTCGACGGCGCCTACGCGCCAGGCGCGCGCATCCGCCAGGAGGACCTCGCCGACCGCTACAAGGCGAGTCGCGTGCCCGTCCGAGAGGCGCTGCGCATCCTCGAGTCCGAGGGCCTCATCACCCGCGTCGCGAACGCCGGCGCGTGGGTGTCGCAGCTCAACCTCGCCGAGTGCGAGGAGCTGTACCAGGTGCGCGAGCGCATCGAGCCGCTCCTCCTGCGGCTCAACGTGCCGCTGCTCGCGCCGGGCGAGATCGACGCTCTCGACGAGCTCGCCGGTCGCATGGAGGCCGCCACAGGCGCCGAGGAGTTCCTCGCGCTCGACCGCCGCTTCCACCTCGCGACGTACGCGGCGGCGCCGACGATCATGCTCCACGAGACGGTCGTGCGCCTGTGGAACCGCACGCACCACTATCGGCGCGCCTTCGTGCGCGTCGCGCGGTCGACGGGCGACGCGTCCGCGAACCACGACCACCGGCTGCTCGTCGCCGCCCTGCGCCGGCGCGACGGCGACGAGGCGGAGAGCATCATCGCCCACCACATCCGACGCACCCGGCTCGAACTGGCGCGGCATCCGGAGATCTTCGCGAACCCCTCCTGAACCAGACCCGATCAGTACGGGTTCGCGACGAACAGATCCTGAGCGGGGAACCGCGTCAACACCTCGATGCCGTAGTCGGTGACGACGACCTCCTCCTCGATGCGGGCCGCGGAGAAGCCGTCGGATGCCGGGCAGTACGTCTCCATCGCGAACACCATGCCCGCCCGGAGCTCCACGGGGTCCTTCATCGAGTTGAGCCGCGAGATGATCGGCCGCTCGTGCAGGCCGAGGCCGAGGCCGTGGGCGAACTGCAGCCCGAACGCCGCGAGCTCGTTCTCGAAGCCGAAGTCGGTGGCCTTGGGAAGCACCGCCGCGACCTCGTCGGTGCCGACGCCCGGCCGGATCGCGTCGAGCGCCGCGTCCATCCACTCGCGCGCCCGCTTGTACGCGTCCTCCTGGCTGGGCGTCGCCCACCCGACGCCGAACGTGCGGTAGTAGCACGTGCGATAGCCGTTGAACGAGTGGATGATGTCGAAGAACGCCTGGTCGCCGGGGCGGATGATGCGGTCGGTGAAGTTGTGCGGATGCGGGTTGCACCGCTCCCCCGAGATCGCGTTGATCGCCTCGACCTGGTCGGATCCGTACTCGTACAGGCGGTGGTTCGCGAGCGCGACGATCTCGTTCTCGCGCACGCCCGGCTTGAGGGCCTCGGCGATCTCCTGGTACACGCCGTCGACCATCGCGGCCGCCTGGTTGAGCAGCAGGATCTCGTCCTGGCTCTTGATCACGCGGGCATCGAGCATCGCCTGCTGCGCGTCGACGATGCGAAGGCCCTGCCGCTGAGCCTCGAAGAGGAACGGCGGCTCGACGATGTCGACGCCGAGCGGCGCATCCGCGAGTCCTTCCGTGCGCAGAAGCGACACGATCTCCTCGATCGCCTCGCGCATGAGGCCCGCCGGCTCGGGGGCCACGGCGCCGCGGAAGCCGAGGAAGCCGGCGCGGTAGTTCTCGTCGGGCACCCAGTCCGAGTAGAGCTTGTGGTGGCGCACGGCCGACCCGAAGTCCCACAGGATCGGATCGCGGCCGCGCATGAGCAGCGCGTAGCGGATCATCTTGTCGCCGAGCGCCCCGCCGATCCACGTCTGGGTCGCGTAGCGGATGTTGTAGAAGTCGAACAGCAGGAACGCGCCGCACTCGCTCGCCTCGAGCGCGGCCTTCGCCCGCCCGAGCCGGTACCGGCGCAGCCGCTCGAAGTCGACGCGGTGCTCGTAGTCGACGCTGTTCTGGCCCGGGGCGCCGAGCGGCCGGACGCCCGGCGGCCGCGTGCTGGGGCGCTCGAACCGCCGCGCGCCGCCGCCCGTGCCGTGCGTGTGGCCGCGCGTGCGGCCGGGTTCGTTGCTCATGACTCGGGTGCCAGTCCGTCGTCGACCTCCACGCCCTCGGGCTGCAGGTCGATGCCCGAGTGGAGCGCCGCGCGCACGATCATCGACGCGAAGTCCTGCTCGGTGTTGCCCGCGTTGACCTCGGTCGCCACGACCTCTCGCGTTGTGGCGGTGACGGGCATGACGACGCCGAGCTCGCGCGCGGCGGCGAGCCCGAGATCGAGGTCCTTCAGGAGCAGGACGGGCGTGAACGTCGGGGTGAAGTCCAGGTTCACCAGCGCGGGCGACTTGTAGCGGCTGTAGGGCGAGCCCATGACGGAGTCATTGAGGAACGCGAGGAAGTCCGAGCGCCTCACCCCGGCCTTCTCGGCGAGCAGCGTGATCTCGATGAGGTTCTGGATCACGACGCCGAGGAACACGTTGTGCGCGATCTTGACGATGCGCGCGGCCTCACCCTCGCCGACGTACGTGACGCCGCGCCCCCACGTCTGGAGGAGAGGGCGGATCAGCTCGAAGGCGTCGCGAGGGCCGGATGCCGCGACCGTGAGCTTGCCCGCCGCGATGACCTTCGGGTTGCCCGACACGGGCGTGGCGACGAACCCGACGCCGCGTCCCTCGGCCGCCGCGCGGATCTTCGCGCTCGCCTCCATCGACACGGTCGACGCGTCGCCGATGGCCTTCGGCGCTCGCTCGGGGTCGGTGAGCAGGCCGCCGTCGCCGAGCATGACGTCCTCGAGGTCCTTCGACGCGGACACCATCACGAAGACGACGTCGCGTCCCGCCAGGTCGACGGGTCGGTCGACGAGGCTCGCGCCCGCCTCGGCGAGCGGCTCGGCCTTCGCCCGCGTGCGGTTGTAGACCGCGACATCGTGGCCGGCCGCGAGCAGCCGTTGCACGAGCTGCGCGCCCATGCGGCCCGCCCCGATCCAGCCGATGGTCGGCGATGCATCCGTCATTCGTCTTCCTCCTTCTGCGCGGCGGGTCGGGTCACTCGCCCGCGACCGCGGCGATCGCCTGGATCTCGAGCCGCAGCCGCGGATCGGTCGCGAGGCGCACGACCTGCACGGAGCTGCTCGTCGGGATGTGGCCGCCGAACCACTCGGCCTGGTGCCGATTGACGGTGTCCTGGTCGGCGTCGACGTCGGTGAAGAACCGGATGAGGTTCACGACGTCGGAGCGCTCGGCGCCGGCCGCTCGCAGCGCGAGATCGAGGTGGTCGAACGCGTTGGCGACCTGGCCCGCGATGTCGAGCGGCATCGAGTCGAAGACCTCGGGCCGGTGCGGGTGGTCGTGGTACACCGGCGCACCCGTGACGCCGCTGACGAACACGAGCCGTGCTCCGGAGACGGCGCGGATCGCCGGTACGAACGGGCTCACGATCGTCTCGTCGTACCCCTCGTGGTGGATGATCTCGGCGCTGCCGACGCGCCGCGGTCCTGGAATCGAGCTCATGGGAGGCCCCCTCTTCGTCGAACGAGTCCCTGCGTCGATCGCGGCGCGACCGTTCGCGCGCAATCGATTGCACTCAATCAACCGGATACGGCTCGCGATGTCAACAGCGGCTCTCGATCAGCGGGGCGCGGGGCCCGTCGATCCCCGCACGACGAGCGAGACCGGAAGCACCACTCGCGCGTGATCCTGCCGCTCGCCATCGATCTGGCGCAGGAGCATCCGTGCCGCCTCGGCACCCATCTCGGTCGTCGGCACGTGCACGGTGGTGAGCGGTGGCTGCACATCCTCGGCGAAGGGCATGTCGTTGAAGCCGACGACCGACACGTCACCGGGGCACGTGAGGCCGTGCGCACGGAGCGCGCGCAGCACACCGAGAGCGATGAGGTCGTTGCTCGCGACGACGGCCGTCGGCGATCCGTCGGCGAGCACGGCCTCCATCGACTCGCGGCCGGCTGAGACGGTGAGAGCGGATGCCTCGACCACGCTTCCCCGCATCCCCTCGTGCGCGGCGATGGCGATCCGGAAGGCATCGGCGCGCACGATGCTCGTCGACAGGTCGAGCGGCCCCGCGATGTGCACGACATCGCGGTGCCCGAGCCCGTGGAGGTGCTCGACGGCCGCCGTGATCCCCGTCGCGTCGTCGCCGGTCACGAGCGGGTACGGCAGCGACCCCGCGTCGCGGTTGAGCATGACCGCCCGCACGCCGGCCTCATGCGCGCGCTCGAGCACGGGCTGGTCGCCGTGCCGGCCGGTCGCGACGATGAGCCCGTCGACGCGACGCCCGAGGAGCGTCGTGAACTGCGCCTCCTCCACCGCGTCGTCGCCGTCGGTGTTGGCGATGAGCGCGGTGTAGCCGCGGGGCTGGAGGTGGTCCTCGATCCCGCGCACGATGGGCGGGAAGAACGGGTTCGTGAGGTCGGGGATGACCACGCCGACGGTCATCGAGGCCTTCTTGCGCAGGCCGCGCGCGACGATGTTCGGCACGTAGCCGAGCTCGCTGGCGGCCTCCCGCACACGGCGGACGGTCTCGTCGCTGATGAGGCCCGCGGTGGCCGGGTCGAGCGCGCGCGACACGGTCGCCTTGTGGACGCCCGCGCGCTGGGCGACGTCGTCGAGCGTCACGCGCCTCGTGCTGTCGCGCTCGGGCATCCCCACCTCCGGCGCCACAGTATCGCGCGGCGGACTCACGCGTGCGGCACGGAGCCTCCGGTGATGCGGTCGCGCACGAACCAGATCGCGCGCACGTCCTCGTCGGACTCGTTCCAGAACCGATGCGGCAGGTGCGAGTCGAACACGATCGAGTCCCCCGGCTCGAGGATCGTCTCGGCGCCGTCCACGAGCACGTTCAGGCGCCCCGAGATGACGACGCCGTACTCGCGGCCCTGATGCCGGATGTCGTCGGCGGGCGCGGGGGTGCCCGCCGCGTACACGACCTCGAGGAACTCGGCGTCGGGCTCGCCGACGACCGTCAGCCGGCTCCACCTCGGGCCCGAGCTCAGCTTGATCACGGGGTGGTCCGCGGCCCGCTGCACGATGCCCGACACGGCGAGGTCGCGGCCCGTCGACCGGCGCGCGGCGCGCGAGCCCGAAGGAGCGGCGGGCGGGTCGAGCAGCTCGTTCATCGACACGCCCAGCTCGCGCGCGACCGAGTACAGCGCCGGCACGCTGAATGCGCCGATCCCGCGCTCGACCTGCGACACGTGACTGGCCGAGACGCCGATCCGCCGCGCGAGCTCGCGCACCGACATCCCGGCGGTCGTCCGCGCCGAGCGCAGGCGCTCTCCGACGGTGTTCCACGGCGTGTCCAGGTCGGGCATCGGTCTCCTGTGTCGTCGGGTCACCCACCCACGCGGCGGGGCAGGCGGCTCATGGCGTCGAGCGCGTCGACGGCGTCGCGCACGGGGCCCGGTGCGGAACGGGCGGATGCCGCGCCCGCGCGGCCCGCGACGAACCACACGCCTTCGGCCACGGCATCCGTGTCGTTCCGGAACAGATGCGGGCGCGACGAGCTGAAGCAGAACGAATCGCCCGCGCGGATGAGGTAGGTCTCGAAGTCGATCTTGAGCGTGAGCTCACCGCGGATGAGATAGCCGTACTCCGTGCCCGGGTGGCGCATGTGGGTGTCGTCGGGAGAGCTCGCCGCGCCCGGCGCGTAGGTCACGAGGACGGCATCGACGTTCGGATCCATCACCGCGAGGCCCCGCCAGGTGACCCCGTTCTCGACGACGATCTCGGGGGCGTCGCGGGCCCGCTGGATCGGGTTCGGATGCTCGACGCGCAACGGCTCGCGGGACGCCGGCGAGTGGCCGAGCACTTCGTCGATCGACAGCCCCAGGCACGTCACGATGGCCCACAGCGTGCTCACCGAGGGCTGCACCTTGCCCGTCTCGACCTGCGAGAGCAGGCTCGGCGAGATGTCGGCCTCGGCCGCCATCGCGCGCAGGCTCAGTCCCCGTGCGATGCGGGCCTCGCGGATGCGCCCGCCGAGCTCCGCCGTCATGACACCCCTCCCCGCGTCCACGCGAGCACGCCCGAGTCGTGCGTCACCCGGCCGCCCATGATCGTGAGGTCGCTCATGATGTCGCGCAGCTCGTCCTCTGGGCACGCGAGCGGATCGACCGTGGGGACGCACACGTCGGCGTCGTATCCCGGGAGCAGCCGCCCGCGGCGACCCTGCTCGCCTGTGAACCAGGCGGCGTCGCGCGTGTACGTCGCGAGCGCGTCGAACGGCGTGAGGCGGTGTCGCGGATGCCGCACCCCGCGTCCGTCGAGTGTGGCGCCCGTCACGAGCCACCAGATCGAGGCCCACGGCGAGAACCAGTTCGCACGCGTCGCGTCGGTGCCGCCGCCGATGACGATCCCGAGATCGCGCATGGTGCCGATCGGCGGCGCGTTCTCGGTCGCATCGGCGCCCCACGCGACGACGTAGTCGCCGCCCTTGAGCACCATGCGGTTCTGCACGAGCACTCCCGCGCCCAGCCGCGCGATGCGCTCGAGGTTCGCCACGGACGCCTCGTCGGCGTGGACGATCGCGAACCCGGCCCCGGTGATCCCGCCCGTCTCGCGATCGACCTCTTCCCACGCGTCGAGGACGCGCGTGAGCGAGTGGTCGAGCACGGCGTGCACGATCATGCGCCAGCCGCGCTCGACGCACACGCGCACGATCTCGACGAGCTCGCGGTACGCGTCGTCGCGCAGCTCGAACGGGTCGAGACCCTCGAGGTCGTGGCATCCGAGATGCGGGATCTCGCCCGCTCCCGCGATGCGCAGCATCTCGTCGCCGGACCCGGGCTGGACGAGGTCGGTGAGCGAACGGAAGTCGTCGATCTCTCCCCCGCGCGTCCACGCCGACAGGAAGAGCCGCGTGCGCACGTCGAGGCCGCCTTCGCGCCACACCGTGTAGAGCGCGTCGTAGTCGCGCGGAGTCACCATGAGCCCTCCGCCGTCGACGACGCCCGTGAGCCCGTGCCGCGCGAACTCCGCGTTCATCGCGCGCACGCCCGCCTCGGCCTCCTCCCGGGCGACACGCAGCGCGAGCGCGGTCGGAACCGCGAACGCGCCCACGCCCCGCACTTCGCCGGTGAGGCGCCCGCGCTCATCGCGCACGAGGGTGCCGCGCGGCGGGTCGTCGGACTCGTCGGTGAACCCGCACGCACGCAGGCCCGCCGAGTTGAGCGTCCCGAGGTCGTACAGCTCCTGCACGTAGACGGGGTTGTCGGGGGCGACGGCGTCGAGCTCCTCGCGCGTCGGGCCGCGCCGCTGGGCGAACTGGGTCGAATGCCAGCCGCCGATGACGCTGACCCATTCGCCGGGACCGCGGGACGCGGCATCCGCCTTCGTCCGCTCCAGCGCCTCGTCGAGCGACCGCACGTCCTCCCAGTGCATCGTGCGCGTCCACGACACGCCCGCGCGGACGGCGTGGATGTGCGCGTCGTTGAGCCCGGGGATCGCGCGACGGCCGTCCAGGTCGACGACTCGCGCGGCGAGCCTTCGATACGGTTCGAGGTCGGAGTCGCTCCCGATCGCGACGACTCGGCCGCCGGCGAGCGCGATCGCCTCGACCTCTCCCGGGCCTTGGGAGGGATCCGCGAAGGTCGAGATGCGTCCGCCACGGAGCACGACGTCGACGACGGGGAGAGCGGCGGGAGCGCTGGGCGTCATGGGTGCGACCTCGCCTAGATGCTCAGGTGGCGCTCGAGGAGTCCGGCGTCGGCGCGCAGCTCGGCAGGCGCACCCGTCCAGGCGACCGTGCCCGTGTCGTCGATGACGATCACGCGCTCGGCGATCTCGAGGGCGAGGTCGACGTTCTGCTCCGCGATGAGGATCGACAGGCCGGACGAGCGCAGCCCCTCGAGCCGGTCCTGGATGACGTCCAGCACGTTCGGCGCGAGGCCCTCGCTCGGCTCGTCCATGATGAGCAGCGTCGGGTCCGACATGAGCGCCCGCCCGATCGCGAGCATCTGCTGCTCGCCGCCCGAGAGCGACCGCGCCATCGACTTCGACCGCTCGGCGAGGCGCGGGAAGAACTCGAAAACGCGCTCGACCGTCCACGCCTCGCCAGCCGCGCGGCGTCGCCGCGGGACGACCGTGAGGTTCTCGGTCACGGTGAGCGAGCCGAACACGCGGCGGCCCTGCGGGACGATCGCGATGCCGGCGCGCGAGATCTGGTAGCTCGGGCGCTTCGTGAGCTCCGCGCCCTCGTAGGCGATCGATCCGGCCGTGATCGCCGGCGGGCGCAATCCGCAGATCGCGCGCACGAGGGTCGTCTTGCCCATGCCGTTGCGTCCGAGCAGTGCGACGCTCTGACCGGACTCGACCGTGAAGTCGACGCCGTTGAGCACGCGCGCCGTCGCGTAGCCCGCGTGCAGTCCGCTCACCTCGAGAGTCACTTCTGGCCACGCCTTCCCAGGTAGATCTCCTTGACCTTCTCGTGCTCGCGCACCTCTTCCGGGGTGCCGGTCACGACGTGCTTCCCGTTCTCCATGCACATCACCCGGTCGGTCAGACCGAGCGCGAGCGACATGTCGTGCTCGATGAGCAGGATCGGCAGCGTCCGGGGCAGTTGCTCGATGAGCTCACGCAGCGTCGTGCGCTCGGTCGCCGAGAGACCCGCCGCCGGCTCGTCGAGCAGCAGCAGGTCGGGCTCGCCCACGAGAGCCATCGCGATCTCGAGCTGACGCTGCTCGCCGTGCGACAGGTTCGCCACGGTGTCGTTGCGGCGCGACATGAGCCCGACGGACTCGAGGTGCTCGAACGCGCTCTGGGTCACGGCATCCGACAGCCCCTGCGTACGCCAGAACACACGGGCCTTCGCCGTCCCGCCGCGCGCGGCGACGCGGACGTTGTCGAGCACCGTCATGTCGCGGAACAGGTTCGACACCTGGAATGTGCGTCCGACGCCGAGCCGCGCACGCCGGGCGGTGCTCATGCGGGTGACGTCGCGGCCGAAGATCTCGATCGCGCCGGTCGTCGGGCGCACGTCGCCGGCGATCATCTTGAACAGCGTGGTCTTGCCCGCGCCGTTGGGTCCGATGACCCCCATGCGCTCGCCCGGGGCGAGCTCGAGCGAGATGTCGACGACCGCCTGCACGCCGCCGTACCTCTTGCCGGCGCCCGACACCACGAGCGCCGGGGCTCCGGCCCCGGGCCCCTGCGGGCCCGGGACCTTCGCCTGATCCGTCATCGTGTGCACGCTACCCCTGGAAGGACTGGCTGTACGTCGGCTGCTGCATGGCCTCTTCGGGGTCCTTGCCCAGCCACTGGTCGACGTCCTCGAACGTCTCGATCGGGACGTTCACCCACTTGCCGTCGACCTCCTGCACCTCGCGGATGTAGACCGGGCCGACCGTGTTGTTGAACTCGTCCCACGAAACGCGCCCGAAGATGCTGTCCTCGAACGTGTACTCCGTGATCGCCGACACGAGCTCCTCACCGGTGACGAGGCCGTTCTCGTCGAGCACCGCCGCCACGAGGCTCGCCGTCATGTAGCCGCCGGCGACGTTCGCCGAGGGCAGCTTGCCTTCGTAGGCTTCGCCGTAGGCCTCGGAGAACTCGCGCACCGCGTCGCTGTCGCGACCCTCGGCCCAGTAGCTCACCGACTTGAAGCCCTCGATCTCGGGCCCGAGCGCACGCAGCGTGGCCTGGTCCATGCCGCAGCAGTTCATCAGGAGCTCCTGGCTCCCACCCAGCCCGAGGCCGAGGAAGCTGCGCAGGAAGTCCGGGCCGGGCGCGCCGCCCGCCGTCGCGACGAACGCGATGTCGGCGCCGGCCGCCTGGATCTGCGAGACGTACGTCGAGAAGTCCGACGTGCCGTTGGGGAACCAGTACTGCGCGACGACCTCGCCGCCTTCGGACTCGAAGCCCTGCTTGAAGCCGGCGCACGACTCCCACCCGAAGGCGTAGTCGGGGCACAGCGTCACGGCCGTCTTGTGGCCCTCGCCGGCAGCCCACTGGCCTCCCGGGAAGTTCGTCTGCGAACCGGACTGCGAGCCGGTGCGGACCGTGAGGTCGTTCGCCTGGCGCTGCGTGAGGTCATCCGCGGCCGCGACCGGCTGCAGACTCGGAATGCCGACGCTCGACGTGTACGCCGCGACCGCGAGGGCCGTGTTGGCCAGGAGCGGACCGATGACGACGTCGACACCGTCCGACTCGACGAGCTTCTTCGCCTTCGTGAGCGACGTCTCGGGGTTGCCGGCGTCGTCTTCGACGATCGTCTCGACCGTGACGCCGTTCACCTCGTTCCCGTTCACCTCCCAGTAGAGGTTCCAGCCGTCGACCATCTCCTGGCCGGCGATCGCGAAGTTGCCCGTGATGGGCGAAATGTACCCGACCTTGAGCGTGCCGGTGGCGGTCTCACCCTCGGTGGGAGCCTCCGACGGCTGCGCCGCTCCTGGAGGGGCACATGCTGCGAGTGCGAGCACGGCGGCGACGCCGAGGGCCGCCGCCCCTGCCCGCCGGACGGGAGCCGAGGTCTTCATCGACTTCATGGCGATTCCTTTCATGCGGTGTGACTGCTATCGGTGGTTGGGCTGTTCTCGAGCAGATCCTGCTCGCCGGGTGGTCCGTCCGACCTTCGCCGCCATCGTCGGAAGAGCTTCTGCAGGCTCCCGACGACGCCGGCACGGGCGAACAGGATCACGAGGATGAAGATCAGGCCGAGCACGGTCGGCCACCGCTCGACCGAGTTCGACAGCACGTTCTCGACGAGCACGACGATCGCGGCGCCCACGAGCGGGCCGAACGTCGTGCCGACACCGCCGAGGATGACCATGACGATGAGCAGCACCGACCGGTGCACGCCGGCCGCCGAGGGGCTCACGAAGTGCGTGTGCCACACCGACAGCAGGCCGGCGAAGCCCGCGACGATTCCCGAGATCATGAACGCGCTGAGCTTGTACGACGGGACGGAGTAGCCGAGGCTGCGCATGCGGCTCTCGCTGTCGCGGATGCCGCGGAGGCTCGCACCGAACGGCGAACGCCCGACGACCCACAGCAGGAGCGTCCCGAGGACGAAGCCGGCCAGCACGAAGTAGTAGAAGGTCCAGTACTCGGCGATGAAATCGGGGCGACGGATGCCCGTGATCCCGTTCTCGCCGCCGGTGACGCTCGACAGGCGGTACGCGAGTCCGAACACGACCATCCCGACCGCGAGCGTCACCATCAGGAAGTAGATGCCGCTCGTGCGCATCGACAACAGGCCGTACACGAAGGTCACGACGAGTGTCGTGCCGAGGGCGAAGACGACCTGCATCCCCGGGTCCATCCCCTGACGTGACGCCCAGGCGGCGCCGTAGGCGGACGCCGCGGCGATCCCGGCGTGACCCAGGGAGGCCATCCCGCCGTCGCCCACGAGGAAGTTCACGCTCGCCGCGAGCAGCCCCGCGATGAGGATCGTCGTCACGAGCGAGATGACGTACGCCGTCGTGCCGAGGTACGGCAGGGCCAGCGCGATGCCGAGAGCCACGGCGATGCTCACGAGCGTGATGATGCGCGTGCGCGCGCTGCGCGGCGCCCCGAGCGTGCGGACGGTGCGGGTCTCGACGAGCTTCGCCAGCATCATGCCGCCTTTCCGAAGAGGCCGGTCGGGCGGAGCACGAGCACGAGCGCCATGGGCGCGAAGATCGTGAAGTACGCGAGGTCGGGGATCCACGCCTTCGCGAACGCGTCGATCAAGCCGATGAGCACGCTGCCGACGGCAGCCCCGGGCACGCTGCCGAGGCCCCCGATGATCACGACCACGAGGGCGTACAGCAGGACCTCGTCCTGGATGCCGGGGCGGACGCTGATCATGCCGGCCCCGATCGTGCCGCCGATCGCGGCGAGCGCCGCACCCACGACGAACATGCCGGTGAACACCCACCGGATGTTCACGCCCATCGCCGCGATGATCTCGCGGTCGTCGACGCCGGCCCGGACGATCGCGCCGACGCGAGTGCGGCTCTGCACGAGGGCCAACGCGATGCCGATGACGATCGCGACCGCCATGACGAAGATCCGGTACCACGGGTAGGTGAGCGGTCCGATCGTGAGCGACCCGGTGATCGTCGCCGAGACGGGCAGCGTGCGGGGGTCGCCGCCGAAGATCGCGAGGCACAGGTCGGCGATGACGAACGACACGCCGACCGTCAGCAGCACCTCGGGAAGCTCCTGCCCGCGCACGAATCGCAGGAGACCGACCTCGACGACGAGCGCGGTGATGCCCACCGCGACCACGGCCGCGATCACTGCGACCAGCAGGTTCCCGGTGAGCGTCGCGATCACGACGCCGATGTAGCCGCCGAGCATGTAGAAGGCCCCATGCGCGAGGTTCACGATGCGCATGAGGCCGAACACGAGCGTGAGGCCGCTGGCGAGGAGGAACAGCAGGGCGCCGAAGCTCAGGCCGTTGAGCGCCTGCTGCGCGAGGAAGACGGGTTCGAACACCGGGTGATCAGACCTTCCACGTCGTCGGGGAAATCGCTGGAATCGTTCGCTGGCGCGTCCTAGTACAGCAACGCACGCCACCCAATGTCAATTGATACTGAACAAAACGTTACCTGGACTTGACAATCCGGCGCCGCTGCGGGTCATGCAATCGATCCGACGACGGCGCGTCTCGAAGGTTGTTCAGTAATAGTGATCGTCTGGAATGACAAGGGCGGATGCCGCAGCATCCGCCCATCGTGTTCAGTAGCCGACCGTGAACCGCTCGCGTCGATGCTTCGGGTTCTCGATCTCGTCGATGAAGGCGACTCCGAGGTCCGCGCCCGAGATGAAGGAGACGCCGTCGGCGTCGCGCACGAGCACGTCGCCGCCATCGCGATAGGTGCCGGTGCGCTCACCGGGGTTCCATACTCCGAACGACTCCGCCGGGTGGACGAGGAACCAGTCCAGCGACTCGGGGCTGCGCCGGAGCGCCTCGAGGATGTCGATCGCCGTCTGCGCCTCGGCCTTGTACTCCTCGGGGAAGCCCGCGTCGAACAGGCGCGGTCCGCCCCGCGCGACGAGCGAGCCGCCCGCACCGCCCACGACCCCCAGACGCGTGGGCGAGCCGGTCAGCGCGTCGGCGAGCTCGAGCACGGAGGGGACGTACGCCTCGGTCATGTCGCCGCGCGGCGAGACCGCCACGACGATGACGTCGGCGCCTTCCAGCTCGGCGACGAGGCTCGGCACGTCGAGCAGCGTCGCCTCGACGTAGGTCGCGCCGTGCACACGTTCGGCCGCGGACTTGCGAGCGACCGACACGACGTCGTGCCCGCGCTGCACCCCCTCGGCGACGATGTGGCTGCCGGCGTAGCCGGTCCCTCCGATGACGGCGATGCGGGCCATGGTCTTCCTTTCGACGCTCGTGTCAGTGTGCCTGAGACAAGTCCGGTTTCGCGACCTTCATTCCCTCGAATGGGAACGTGACGTCATCCGTCCCGGCGGGCACGCATCGTCGAGACCTGATACAGCGCCACGGATGCCGCGATGCCCGCGTTCAGGGACTCGGTCGCCGCCGAGATCGGGATCGACACGATCTGGTCGCACGTCTCCGTCACCAGGCGCGAGAGGCCCTTTCCCTCGGAGCCGACCACGATCACGACCGGCCGGTCGGCGAGCTCGAGCGACGGAAGCGACACGTCGCCCCCTCCGTCGAGGCCGAGCACGAAGACCCCCTGCTTCTTGAACTCCTTGAGCGTCGTGGTGAGGTTCGCCGCGATCGCGACGGGGATGCGCGCCGCCGCGCCCGCGCTCGTCTTCCACGCGGCCGAGTTCACGCTCGCCGAGCGGCGCTGCGGCACGATGACGCCCTGCCCGCCGAAGGCCGCGGTCGAGCGGATGATCGCGCCGAGGTTGCGCGGGTCGGTCACACCGTCGAGCGCGACGAGCAGCGGCACCTCGTCGTCGGCCAGCACCTCTTCGAGCAGGTCCTGCGGGTGCGCGTACTCGTACGGCGGCACCTTCAGCGCGACGCCCTGGTGCACGCCGTCGAAGCCCGCCATGCGGTCGAGCTCGGGCCGCGTGACCTCGAGCACCGGGATGTCGCGGTGCGACGCGATCGCGAGCATCTCCTTCACGCGGTCGTCCATCTCGACGCGCTGCGCGATGTAGAGCGCCGTCGCCGGGATCTTCGCGCGCAGCGCCTCGAGCACGGAGTTGCGCCCGGTCACCGTCTCGGTGTCGTCGCCGCCCTTCGACTTCGCCGCCCGATTGGGGTTCGAGCCCTGCGGCTTGGTGCCGGGCCGCCCCTTGCCTCCGGCGGCGGCGTACCGGTCACGAGCAGCCTTGCGCTTGCCGGCGACGTGCCACGCGCGGTCCTCCGCCTTCGGCGTCGGGCCCTTGCCCTCGAGCGCCTTGCGGCTGTGGCCGCCGGTGCCCTTCGTGGGGCCCTTCTTCTTCGGCTTGCCCGCTCCCGGGCGTCCTGGCTTGGCCATCAGTTCTCCTTCACGAGGGACGCACCCTCGGCATCCGTCTGCGCAGCGGCCGGCGCTGGTGGATCGATGATGCTCCAGTGCGTGCCATCGGGGCCGTCCTCGAGCGCGATCCCCGCGGCCGCGATCGCGTCGCGGATGCGGTCGGCCGTCTCCCAGTCCTTCGCGGCTCGCGCGCGGGCGCGCTGCGCGATCATCGTCTGGACGAGGACGTCGAGGGCGGATGCCTCAGCCGACGCACCCGCCTGCCACCGGGCATCCGTCGGGTCGATCCCGAGGATCCCCGTCATCTCGCGCACCTGCGCCGCCGCGACGTGCGCAGCGCCCGTGTCTCCGGCGTCGAGTGCCGCGTTGCCGGCGCGCACGGTCTCGTGCACGACGGCGAGCGCCTGCGGCACCCCGAGGTCGTCGTCCATCGCGGCGGTGAACGCCGGCGGGAGGAGGTCGACCGGCTCGTCGGAGTCGCCCTCCGGGCGCTGCGCGGTCCACACGAGCGTGCTGGGCGTGCGCTGCACGCGCTCGAGGAATGTGCGGATGCGGCCGACCGCCGCCTCCGCCTCGTCGAACGTCGACTCGGTCACGTCGAGGCTCGAGCGGTAGTGCGCCGCCGCGAGCGCGTAGCGCACGACGAGCGGGTCGCGCTCGCGCAGGAGGTCGTCGGCGAGGATAAAGTTGAACAGCGACTTCGACATCTTCTGCGCGCCGACGGTCACGAGCCCGTTGTGCACCCAGTAGCGCGCGAACCCGTCTCCGGCCGCGGTCGACTGCGCGAGCTCGTTCTCGTGGTGCGGGAAGCGCAGGTCGAGTCCGCCACCGTGGATGTCGAACTCGGCGCCGAGGTAGCGGCGCGCCATCGCGGAGCACTCGATGTGCCAGCCGGGGCGGCCGCGCCCCCACGGCGCGTCCCACGACGCGCTCTCGGGCTCGGCGGGCTTGGCGCCCTTCCACAGCGCGAAGTCGCGCGGGTCGCGCTTGCCGCGCGGGTCGGCGTCCTCGGCCGGCTCCATCGCGTCGAGCGACTGGCGCGTGAGCGAACCGTAGTCAGCCCACGACCGCACGTCGAAGTACACGTCGCCCACGGCATCCGACGAGGTCGCGGCGTACGCGTGCCCTGTCTCGATGAGCCGCGCGATGATCTCCTGCATCTGCGGGATCGACGCGGTCGCGCGCGGCTCGTACGTCGGCGCGGAGATGCCGATCGCCGTGTACGCGCGCGTGAACTCGAGCTCCATGCGATACGCGAGCGCCCACCACGGCTCTTCGGGCGTCGCGTTCGCGAGCACTTTGTCGTCGATGTCGGTCACGTTGCGCACGAACGTCACGCGGCCGAACCGGTGCTCGAGCCAGCGACGGAGGATGTCGAAGCTCAGCGCTCCGCGGAGGTGACCGATATGGGGGCCGGACTGCACGGTCGGGCCGCACACGTACATCGTGACGTTCGACGGGTCGAGCGGCGCGAAGTCGCGCAGCGCCTGCGCCTTCGTGTCGTAGAGCTGAACCGTCACCGCACCAGCCTACCGGCGGGGTCGCGGTACAAATGTGGGATGCTCCCGATCCTCGCCGTCGTCGCGGCGGCCGTGCTCTTCGGCACGACCGGCACGTCCCAGGCCCTCGGACCGGACGGCACCACACCCCTCTCCGTCGGCGTCATGCGCCTCGTCATCGGCGGCACGGCGCTCGCGCTCATAGGCTGGCTCCTGGCCCGTCGACGGCGCCGCCGCACGGGCGCACCGCACAGGCGCGCGACCGCCCGCGACCTCGCCCTCATGGCGACGACCGGCGTGTGCCTGGCCGCATACCAGCCGCTGTTCTTCCTCGGCACCGAGCGCAACGGAGTCGCCGTCGGCACCGTCATCGCGCTCGGCTCGGCGCCGGTGCTCGCGGGGATCCTCGAGTGGGCGCTCACGCGCCGCACGCCGTCCGGCACGTGGGTGCTCGCGACCGCGCTCGCGACCGTCGGCGTCGTGCTGCTGGGGATCGGCGGCGACGCGGGTGCGACCGCCGGCGCCGATCCGCTCGGCATCCTCGGGTCGGTCGGCGCCGGGGCGTCGTTCGCGGTCTTCGCGAACGCGCAGCGGCGTCTCATGGACGCAGGCTGGGACCCGTTCACGGTCGCAGGCGCGATGGGCGCGTGGTCGGCGCTCGTCGCCGCGCTCGCGCTGCCGTTCGTCGACCTGTCATGGCTCGCGCAGGGCCCCGGGCTCGCGATGGCGCTGTGGCTCGGCATCGCGACGATCGCCGTCGCATACACGCTGTTCACGTGGGGACTCGAGCGGCTCACGGCGGCCACCGCCGCGACGCTCACGCTCGCGGAGCCGCTCACTGCGAGCCTGCTCGGCATCCTCGTGCTCGGGGAGCGCTTGAGCGCGCTCGCAATCGTCGGCCTCGTGGTGCTCGCCGCGGGGCTCGTCCTGCTCGCGTGGGGTGCGCGGTCGCCCCGCGACCCCGTCCCGTTCGCGGTGGAGGGCTGACACGATGGCGATCGAGATCCGGGTCGACGACCTCTCCGGGCCGCGCACGCAGGCGCTCATCGCCGCGCACCTCCGCGGCATGCACGACTCGTCGCCGCCCGAGAGCGTCCACGCCCTCGATCTGGCGGGGCTGCGGCATCCGTCGATCACGTTCTGGTCTGCCTGGGTCGATGGCGAGCTCGCCGGCATCGGCGCCCTCAAGGCGATCGACGCGCCCGGCGCGGGCGCGCAGCGCGGCGAGATCAAGTCGATGCGCGTCGACGACCGCTACCGCGGTGCGGGGATCGGGCGCGCGCTGCTGCGCCACATCATCTCCGCCGCGCGAGAGCGGGGCTACGCCAGCCTGTGGCTCGAGACCGGCACGCCAGCCGACTTCATCCCCGCGCGAGCGCTGTACGCGGCCGAGGGGTTCGTCGAATGCGGTCCCTTCGGCGACTACGTCGACGACCCGTTCTCGGTCTTCATGACGCTCGACATCGGCGGCTGACCCTTCGCACGGACGCGGTCAGGCGGGCACGAGGAGCGCGACCGCGACGGCCTCGACGCCCTCTCCGCGGCCCGTGAAGCCCAGTGCGTCGGTCGTCGTGGCCGAGAGCGAGACGGATGCCCCGCCCAGCGCCTCCGACAGCGCACGCTCGGCCTCCGCCCGGCGCTCCGCGAAGCGCGGCCGGTTCGCGCGCACCTGCACGGCGACGTTGCCCACCGCCCAGCCCGCCTCGCCGACGAGACCCAGCGTGTGGGTGAGGAACACGCGGGCGTGGGCACCTTCGAACTCGGGCCTGTTCGTGCCGAAATGGGTGCCGATGTCGCCGAGTCCGGCGGCCGACAGCAGCGCGTCGACGATCGCGTGCGCGACGGCGTCGCCGTCGGAGTGGCCGCTGAGCGCGGGCTCGCCGGGCCACGCGAGTCCCGCGAGCCACAGCGTGCCGGAGCCGCCGAAGGCGTGCACGTCGGTGCCGACGCCCACCCTCGGCGCGCGCGGCGTGCGATCGAGCGATACCGGGATCGCGGGCACCGGGCTCTCGGTGACGAGCGCCCGCGCCCGTTCGAGGTCGGCGGCCGTCGTGATCTTGAACGCGAGCGCCTCGCCGTCGACGACGCCGATCTGGTGTCCGGCATCCGCCATCAACGCCGCATCGTCGGTGTACTCGCGGTCCGCGACGCGGTACGCCGCCTCGAGGGAGGCCCGCGCGAAGCCCTGCGGGGTCTGCGCCGCCGCGAGCTGCGACCGGTCCACGACGCCCGTGATGCGGTCGCCCTCGAGGCGCTTGATCGTGTCGACGACGGGCACGACCGGAACGATCCCCCAGTTCGTGCGGTCGATCGCCGACACGACGCGGTCGAACACGACGCCCGGCGTGAGGGCGCGGGCTGCGTCGTGCACGAGCACGATCTCGATTCCGGGCCACAGGGCGTCGAGCCCCGCCGCGACGGACTCCTGGCGTGTCGCGCCGCCCGTGACGACGCTCACGAGATCGCGCGACGCACCGGCCGCCGCTGCCGCTTCGAACAGGTCGGTCTCTGCCTCGCCCTCGCGTCCGGCGGGCGCGACGACGACGACCTGCGCCGTCTCGTGCGCGGCGAACAGGCCGTCGAGCGCGTGACGCAGGATCGTGTGCCTGCCGAGCCCGACGAACGCCTTGTGCTCGCCCGCTCCGAGTCGCGTGCCGGAACCGGCCGCGACGACCACGACGGCGACGCGAGGAGAGGGGGTGATGCTCACACCCTGAGGCTAGCGCGCGACTAGGACGCGAGGACCTCGTCGAGGATGACGCTGGCGCGCTCCTCGTCGGTCTTCTCGGCGAGCGCGAGCTCGGAGACGAGGATCTGCTTCGCCTTCGCGAGCATGCGCTTCTCGCCCGCCGACAGGCCGCGGTCCTGATCGCGGCGCCAGAGGTCGCGCACGACCTCGCTCACCTTGATGACGTCACCCGACGCGAGCTTCTCGAGGTTCGCCTTGTAGCGGCGGGACCAGTTCGTGGGCTCTTCGGTGAAGGGCGCGCGGAGCACTTCGAAGACGCGCTCGAGGCCCTCCTTGCCGATGACGTCACGGACGCCGACCAGGTCGACGTTGTCTGCGGGTACCTCGATGGTCAGGTCGCCCTGCGTGACGCGGAGCTTCAGATAGACCTTCTCTTCGCCTTTGATGATGCGGGTCTTCACTTCCGCGATCGTGGCAGCCCCGTGGTGCGGGTAAACGACCGTCTCGCCAACCTCAAAAAGCATGCAGTTATGTCCTTTCGGCAACTAATAGGATACCACAGGCGACATACGCTAAGGTTCTCACCCGCACCCCTGGGACCGTCCACCGAGGCCGGTCGGAGACCCGTAGAATGCAAGAGTTGCTGTCTTCGGCCCTGGGAGGATCCGTGATCAAATCGCGTCTCGTCGCGTCCGTCGCCCTGGCCGCCGCCGTCGCCCTGGGCACGAGCGGCTGCGCCATGGTCTCGACCCAGGCGACCACGATCCCCTACTCCCCGGCAGACGGCGTGAACGTCCCCGACTCGGGCCCGCTCAAGGTGCGCAACGTCCTCATCGTGGCCGACGAGGAGGGCGTCGACGGCAACTTCGTCGCCGCGATCGTGAACGACACCGACGAGGCTCAGACGCTGCGCGTCGAGTTCGGCGAGCCGGCCGAGCGCCTCACCGTGCGGGTGCCCGCGAACTCGGTCGTGAGCCTCGGCGAAGACGAGGAGCCGATCCTGCTCGAGGGCATCGACACCATGCCCGGCGCCGACATCGACATGTTCTTCCAGTCGGGCGACCACACCGGCGTCGTCCAGCCCGTGCCCGTGCTCGACGGCACGCTCCCGTATCTCGCCGACCTGGTTCCCTGAGCGGCCGAGCGCGGCTGAAGCCGGATACTGCCGGCCGCTCAGCCCTCGAACCGGTACCCGAGCCCGCGCACGGTCACAAGCATCTTGGGGTCGCTCGGGTTCTCCTCGACGCGTGACCGGATGCGCTTGATGTGCACGTCGAGAGTCTTCGTGTCGCCGAAGTAGTCGCTCCCCCACACGCGGTCGATGAGCTGCCCGCGCGTCAGCACGCGCCCGGCGTTGCGCATGAGCACCTCGAGCAGCTCGAATTCCTTCAGCGGCATGGCGATCTCACGGCCGTCGACGGCGACCGTGTGCCGGTCGACGTCGAGCGTCACCCGGCCACCCGTCAGCACGCGCTCGTCGAGGTCGGCGTCGAGCGCCGCCGTGCGGCGCAGCACCGCGCGCATGCGGGCGAGCAGCTCGCGCGACGAGTACGGCTTCGTGACGTAGTCGTCAGCCCCGAGTTCGAGCCCTACGACGATGTCGACCTCGGAGTCCTTGGCGGTCAGCATGATGATCGGGACGCTCGACGCTGCGCGCAGCTGCCGCGCGACCTCGGTCCCGGACATGCCGGGGAGCATGAGGTCGAGCAGCACGATGTCGGCCCCGTGCTCGTGGTACGCGGTCAGGCCCGTCGGGCCGTCTTCGGCGATCTCGACGTCGTACCCCTCGCGGCGCAGCAGGTACGCGAGCGGGTCTGCGAGGTCGGGCTCGTCCTCGACGATCAGGACACGGGTCATGGCTCTCCGTTCGTGGTCACGATGGCCGCTGCCGTCGGTGTGCGAGGCTTCTTCTTCGCCTTCTGCTTGGCCTTCCGGCGATTGCTCGCGCCGTCGCCTTCGGGAGGCGGGATCAGCGGGAGCCGGATCGTGAACGTCGACCCGCGCCCGGGACGGGACCACAGGCGCACCTCGCCGCCGTGACGCTGCACCGCGTGCTTGACGATCGACAGGCCCAGGCCCGTTCCGCCCGTGCGGCGCGAGCGCGCCTGATCCGCTCGGTAGAAGCGCTCGAAGATGCGGTCCTGTTCCCCTTCGGGGATCCCGACCCCGTGGTCGGTGACGGCGACCTCGACGACGCCGTCCGCGTCCTTGACGCCCACACCGACGGTGGCGCCCTCAGGCGAGTACGCGATCGCGTTCGCGATGAGGTTGCCGACCGCCTCGGTCAGGATCTGCGCGTCGCCGCGCACCCAGAGGCCGCGGCGGCCGCCGCGCGCGATCTCGACGCCGGCGGAGTCAGCCTGCACGACGTGGGCCTCGACGGCAGCCGTCACGATCTCGTCGACGGCGACGTCGCGAGTCTCGATCAGCTCGTCTGCTGCCTGCAGGCGCGAGAGATTCATGATGCGCGATGTCAGCAGCGCGAGACGCGACGCCTCAGCGGTGAGCCGCGAGGCGAACACCCTCACCTGCGCGGGATCGTCGGCGGCGGACTCGACCGCCTCCGCCAGGAGCGTCACCGCCCCGACGGGCGTCTTCAACTCGTGGCTCGTGTTCGCGACGAAGTCACGTCGCATCTGCTCGACGCGCTCCCGCTCGGTGATGTCGCGCATGACGACGAGGGTCAGCCGCGGAGAGATGACGCTCGCACGAACAGCGACGAGGCGCGGCTCGGCGGGCGGCGCGCCGCGGCGCAGTCGCAGCGTCTCGGTCACGGCGGCTTCGGCGTTCCGCGCGCGGCGCACGAGGTCGCGCAGACCGTCCGACGGGACGACGGCGCCCTCACCGAGCCCGAACGGGACGGCGCCGACGGATGCCGCGACCACCGTCCCCGACATGTCCACGACGACCGCGGCGTCTTCCATGGCGTGGAGCACCGCCGCGACGCCGTCGGGAATCACGGAAGACGTCTCACGGCGCATCCGCTCTCGCGCCCGCAGCGAGGCGAACACCACGGCGACGACGGAGCCCCCGAGGACCGCCCCGATGAGCAGGGCGAGCAGCGCAAGCTGCGTGGTGTCCATGGCTTCAAGCGTAGGCCGCCAGGAAGGAGCACATCGCGTGAGCCCGCACCGCACGCGGGGCGAGAGGCTACTATTCACTCTTCCGGCACCGGCCGTTAACCTTCGGCGGCGACAATCGCCGAGGCCGCGGATCGGCCCATGCCGCCATGTCCCTCGAAAGGTGCTGCGATGCGCGAAGTCTTCCATCAGTCGCTCGAGGACGTCCAGAACCGCCTCGTCGAGATCGCGGGGCTCGTGACCGTCGCGATCGACAAGGCGACACGGGCCTTCGAGGCGAGCGATGTCGCGCTCGCCGAGGAGGTCATCGAGGAGGACGCCGTCATCGACGACAAGGCGACCGCCCTCGACGAGCTCGCGATCGAGATCCTCGCGCGCCAGCAGCCCGTCGCGCGCGACCTGCGCATCGTCGTGAGCGCACTCCGCATGAGTGCGTCTCTCGAGCGCATGGGCGACATCGCCGAGCACATCGCGCAGCTCACGCGCATGCGCTTCCCCGAGCGGGCGATCCCCAAGGGGCTCAAATCGACGTTCACCAAGATGGGCAAGCTCGACACCGAGGTGGCGCGACGGCTCACCGAGCTGCTGCGCACCGAGGACCTCACGCTCGTCGAGGAGATCCGCAACTTCGACGACAAGCTCGACGACCTGCACGTCAGCGTGTTCGAGAAGGTGCTCAGCGACAGCTGGCAGGGCGACCCGTCCGCGACGGTCGACGCGACCCTCGCGAGCCGCTATCACGAGCGTTTCGCCGACCACGCGGTGTCGGTCGCGAAGAAGGTCCTCTACCTGTCGACCGGGGACTGGATGGTGCACACCGACACGATCGAGCTGCCCCTGGCGGACCAGCCCGGCTGATCGCGCCCGGCTACTTCTTGCCCTGGCTCGCGACCGCGGCGGCGCCGGCCGCGGCCGCCTCGGGGTCGAGGTACTCGCCCGGGCCGACCGGCATGAGATCCTCGCCGATGCGGTACACGAGCGGGATGCCCGTCGGGATGTTGAGCTCGGCGATGTCGGCGTCGCTGATGCCGTCGAGGTGCTTGACGAGCCCGCGCAGCGAGTTGCCGTGCGCCGTCACGAGCACCGTCTTTCCGGCCTTGAGGTCGGGCACGATCTCGTCGAACCAGTACGGCATCATGCGGTCGATCACGAGCTTGAGCGACTCGGTGCGGGGCACGTCGCCGTCGATGTCGGCGTAGCGCGGGTCGCCCACCTGGCTGTACTCGTCGTCGTCGGCCAGCGGCGGCGGCGGCACGTCGAACGAGCGGCGCCACAGCATGAACTGCTCCTCGCCGAACTCCTCGAGCGTCTCGGCCTTGTTCTTGCCCTGGAGCGCCCCGTAGTGGCGCTCGTTGAGCCGCCACGACCGCTTGACGGGGATCCACAGCCGATCAGCGGCCTCGAGCGCGATGTTCGCGGTCTGGATCGCTCGCGTGAGCACCGACGTGTGCAGCACATCGGGCAGGAGTCCCGTCTCGGCGAGCAGCTCACCGCCGCGCTGTGCCTCGGCGGCGCCCAGCTCAGTGAGACGCACGTCGACCCACCCGGTGAACTGGTTGGACTTGTTCCACGTGCTCTGGCCGTGGCGGAGCAGGATCAGCGTGTAGGGCTCGGTCATCCGCCCATGATATCGAGGGCCGGATGCCGCGCCTGGGCGATGATGGACGCATGGCCTCCTCACCCGTCGGGCAGGTGACTCGCGGCACGACGGGCACCAACCGGCTCCGCCGCGTCGATCGGTGGATCGCGCGTCACGCGGCGCTGCGACGGGCCGCCGATCCGCTCGTCGTCGACCTCGGCTTCGGGGCGAGCGGGGTCACGGCGCTTGAGCTGCACGCGCGGCTGGCCCGCACGCGGCCCGACGTCGAGGTCCTGGGCCTGGAGATCGATCCGGCGCGCGTCGAGCGCGCGCGCCGCCAGCTCGCCGAGGTGCGCGCCGGCCGCACGTCCTTCGCGCGCGACGCGCGCGTGTCGTTCGCGCTGGGCGGGTTCGAGGTCCCGGCTCCGCACGGGCGCCGCCCAGCCGTCATCCGCGCGATGAACGTGCTGCGGCAGTACGACGAGTCGGAGGTCGCCGACGCGTGGGGCCGCATGGCGGGCCGGCTCGCACCGGACGGACTGCTCGCCGAGGGCACGTGCGACGAGCTCGGCCGGATCGTCACGTGGGTCGCGATCGGAGCCGACGCCGCGCCGCGCAGCCTCAGCATCTCGCTGCGCCTGCCGTCGAGCGGCGGCGTGAGCGCGGCGGGCGCGGAGGCGTGGCATCCGTCGATCGCCGCGGAGCGGCTCCCGAAGGCCCTCATCCACCGCAATGTCCGCGGCGAGAGGGTCCACGAGCTGCTCACCGGCCTCGACCGCGAGTGGGAGCGCGCGGCCGCGCTGTCTCCGTTCGGCTCGGTGCACCGGTGGCAGGCCACCCTCGGGGCGCTCGTCGAACGGGGGTGGCCGCTCGTGGCGCGGTCGCGGTGGCGCCTGGGCGAGCTCACCGTGCCGTGGGCCGCGGTCGCGCCGCGGTGACGTCGACGGTCTGGATCAGGCGCGTGCGCGCCGCGAGAGCCGCGGGATGCGGGGAACGGATGCCGTCGCCCCCGCCTCGGGCGGCACGATGACCTGCTGCGCCGCGGCCACCGGACCCGCCTCGGTGTCGATCGTCAGCTCGGCGTCGACGGGCGTCGTGCGCCGCACGAGCGCGAGCGCGATCGGACCGTCCTCGTAGTGGAGCGCGGCCGACGTGATGGAGCCGACCACGACGTCGCCCGCGCGGACCTCGGCTCCGGGAGACGGAAGCACGCTGTCGCTCCCGTCGAGGTGGAGGGCGATGAGCCGCCGCGGCGGATGCCCGAGATTGTGCACCTTCGCGACGGTCTCCTGCCCCCGATAGCAGCCCTTGTCGAGGTGCACCGCTGTGCGGATCCAGTCGACCTCGTGCGGCAGCGTGCGCTCGTCGACCTCGCGAGAGCGGCGCGGCCGCCACGCTGCGACGCGCAGCGCCTCGGCCGCGACGGCGCCGGCGAGGGTCAGCTCGCCGTCGGCTGCCGCCCGCGCGAGGCGCTTCTCCTCGTCGCGTGTGACGATCGCCTCGGCCCAGCGTCGCTCTGCGCCGGGGTGCGGGTCGACGGGCGAATAGGCCCATCCGCCCACCGTCACGTTCGGCCACGGGTCGCGCCACACGAGCTCGACCCCCGCGGGGGCCGCGGGGCGCACCGGTGCGAACGCCTCGGGCGCGCCACCCACGACGGCGTACTCGTCGCCCGCGTCGCGAGGGTCGACCCGGAGGCGAAACCGCATCCTGCGGAGCCACTCGAGCAGTCCCTCCGCGTCGACCGCGTCGGCGATGAGCCACGTCGTCTCGCCGTCGTCGATGACGGATGCCTCGTGCTCGACGTGTCCCTGCGGATCGAGCACCAGCAGCTCCGCGCTCACACCGGGACCGAGCTCCTTGAGCGCCTGCGACGTGAGGGAGTCGAGCCACGACAGGCGGTCCTCGCCCGTCACCGCGAGCACGCGGCGATCGCCGAGCGGCACGATCGCCTTCCCCCCGGCGAGCGCGCGCTGCTCGGCGAGCGGGTTGCCGACGTGCAGCACCACGCCGTCTTCTACGACGGCGCCGGGGACGTAGGCGAACGGGCTGGTCATCAGTCCGCCCGGGCCAGGCGCGCCGACGCGTGCGAGGACAGCTCGGTGCCGAGCGCGGCGATGTCCCACGCCCACAGCAGGTGGTTCTCGACGAGTCCGTACATGCGCGTCGCGGCGGCGTAGTTCTTCGCGCCGGCGGTGCGCACAACGGCATCCGTCGCGATGTCGATGCGCGGACCGCGGATCTGGCCGAGATACAGCTCGCTCACGCCGTCGGCGTGCACGAGCGAGACCTCGATGTCGAAACCGCCCCCCGCGTTGCGAAGCGCCTCGACGTCGTCGGCGGTGCGCGTCGAGGGCCCTTCGATCGCCGGGAGCAGCCCGGGACCGGGGTCGGCGTCGGTGGACTGGCGCGACAGCCGCCAGAAGCCCATCTCGGCGACGAGCGGCTCGCGCGGAGCATCCGGATCGTCACCCAGCAGCCATGCCGTGGCCGAGTAGTTGAGGTAGTCGCCGCCGTCGTGGCTGAAGCTCACGCGGTGTGCGAACTCACCGGAGAACCGATGACCGGATGCCTCGTAGTCGATGACGCCCGTGCCCTCCCACACCCCGATCAGCCACGCGAACGGGACGAGGTCCGCGGGAAGGTCGGTCGGCAGGTCGATCACGACGCCGCCCGTCAGCGCTGGCCGCGGTAGAGGTTCCAGACCACGACGCCCGAGACGAAGACGATGGCCAGCGAGGCAAGCGCGAGAAGGCCCACGAAGAAGAGTTCGAGCGCGACGAGGTCCATGGCCCCACTCTACCCCCGGGCGATGACGCCGGCCGCCGCACGGTCAGACCGAGAACAGCGACGCGAGCCCGAATCCGAGGCTCAGGATGCCGAGCACGACGAACGCTCCGAGGACGCTCGCGCCGACCCGCTGCGTGAAGCCCTGGGAGCGGCCGTACGAGAGCTGGACGACGAACGAGACGATGAGGCATGCGGCGAGCCCGACCGCGAGCCACTGCGCGCGCCACCCGAGCGGGACGAAGACGGCGATCGCGATGCCCACGAGGGCCGCCACGATCCAGACGGCGATGATGCCGCCGATCGTGCGGCGGGGGACGAGTTCCGGCACGGCCACCCCTCCATTCTCGCGCAGTCTCCCGCCCCGCGTCATCATGCGCCGCAAGACGCCCCACGCACCGGCGTCGCGCGTGCCTTTACACTTGGGGGCACGGCGCGCCCGTCGCCGGGAGGGCCCCCCTTGGCACAGCTTCTCGTTCTGAGCTCCACCCACGGAGGCGGCCCTGTCCTGCCTTCGCTCGAACTGCTGAGCCATCGTATGCGCCTCATCGCAGCCGAGCCCGCTCAGCTCGTGAACGCTCCGAGCGCCGACGTGATCTTCGTCGACGCCCGCGTCGACCTCGTCGGAGCGAAGTCGCTGTGCAAGATCCTGAACACGACGGGCCTCGACGCCCCGCTGATCCTGGTCGTGACCGAGGGCGGCCTCACGGCGGTCTCGACGGACTGGGGTGTCGACGACGTCATCCTCGTGACGGCGGGCCCCGCCGAGGTCGACGCGCGCATCCGGCTGGCGATCGGGCGGCAGACGGCCGCCGACCAGGGGTCGACCCGCATCCAGACCTCCGGCATCACGATCGACGAGTCCTCGTACTCGGCGAAGGTGCACGGCAAGCCGCTCGACCTCACGTACAAGGAGTTCCAGCTCCTGCACTTCTTCGCGACGCATCCGTCCCGCGTGTTCACTCGCGAGCAGCTCCTGAGCGAGGTGTGGGGCTACGACTACTTCGGCGGCACGCGCACGGTCGACGTGCACGTGCGGCGGCTGCGGGCGAAGCTCGGCGACCTCGAGCAGCTCATCGGCACGGTCCGCAACGTCGGCTACCGATTCAACGTGTACGAGGACGACCAGATCCCCGCCCCGCGCACGCGCAGCGACACCCGCAGCGAGGCGTGAGCCGATCCCCCGCACGTCACCCGCGTTTGCAATGATGTGTTGATGATCGAACAGGACGTGCTCGACGCCGGACTCGGCGACGCGGACGACGACGACTTCGACCTCGACGAGGCGTTCGACTCACAGCTGCCCGACAACCGCTACCTCGATCGGGAGCTGAGCTGGCTGGCGTTCAACCAGCGCGTTCTCGAACTGGCCGAAGACCCGTTCGTACCGCTGCTCGAACGCGCCAACTTCCTCGCGATCTTCGCGAGCAACCTCGACGAGTTCTTCATGGTTCGGGTCGCGGGCCTCAAGCGCCGCATCGTGACCGGCCTCGCGATCCCCACGAACGTCGGCCGCTCGCCGCAGGAGGTGCTCGCCGACATCTCGGCCGAGGCGCACCGCCTGCAGCTGCGCCACGCGGACGTGTGGCTCAACCAGGTCAAGCCGGCCCTCGTCGACGAAGGCATCTCGATCGTCGGATGGGACGAGCTCGACGATGAGGATCGCGACCGCCTGAGCGACTACTTCCACGCGCAGGTGTTCCCGGTGCTCATGCCGCTCGCGGTCGACCCGGCGCATCCGTTCCCGTACATCTCGGGACTCTCGCTGAACCTCGCGATCCGCATCCGCAATGCCCGCACCGGCCGTCAGGAGTTCGCGCGCCTCAAGGTGCCGCCGATGCTCCCCCGCTTCGTACAGGTCTCAGACGGCGATTCGGGCGTGCGCTACGTGCGCCTCGAGGAGCTCATCTCGAACCACCTCGGCGACCTCTTCCCGGGCATGGAGATCCTCGACCACCACGCGTTCCGCCTCACCCGCAACGAGGACGTCGTGATCGAGGAGGACGAGACCGAGAACCTCATCCAGGCGCTCGAGGCCGAGCTGCTGCGCCGCCGCTTCGGCCCGCCGATCCGGCTCGAGGTCGGCGACGACATGGACGAGCTGACGCTCGACCTGCTCCTGAAGGAGCTCGACATCACGGCGCAGGAGGTCTACCGCATCCCCGGTCCGCTCGACCTGCGCGGGCTCTTCGACCTCGCCCGCATCGACCGTCCCGACCTGCACTACACCCCGCACGTGCCGACGACGCCCGTGGCGTTCCAGCCGGGCGACAACAACCAGCGCGCCGACATCTTCGCGGCGATCCGCAAGGGCGACGTGCTCGTGCACCACCCGTACGAGTCGTTCGCGACGAGCGTGCAGGCCTTCCTCGAGCAGTCGGCGCGCGACCCCCACGTGCTCGCGATCAAGCAGACCCTCTACCGCACGTCCGGCGACAGCCCGATCGTGCAGGCGCTCATCGACGCGGCCGAGGCGGGCAAGCAGGTACTCGCGCTCGTCGAGGTCAAGGCCCGCTTCGACGAGGCGGCCAACATCGTGTGGGCGCGCAAGCTCGAGAAGGCCGGCGTCCACGTCGTCTACGGCCTCGTCGGCCTCAAGACCCACTGCAAGCTCGCGCTGGTCATCCGCGAGGAGGAGGGGGTCCTCCGCCATTACAGCCACGTCGGAACGGGCAACTACAACCCGAAGACGAGCCGCATCTACGAGGACTTCGGCCTGTTCACGGTCGACCCCGAGGTCGGACGAGACCTCACGCGCCTGTTCAACGAGCTGAGCGGCTACGCGATCGAGAAGAAGTTCAAGCGCCTGCTCGTCGCGCCGCTCCACCTGCGCAAGGGGCTGCTGAGGCTGATCGAGAAGGAACGGCGTCACGCGCTCGCGGGCAAGCCGTCCGGCATCCGCATCAAGGTCAACTCGATGGTCGACGAGCAGATCATCGACGCGCTGTACCGCGCGAGCCAGGCCGGTGTCCCCGTCGAGGTGTGGGTGCGCGGCATCTGCTCGCTCAAGCCGGGCGTGGCCGGCATGAGCGAGAGCATCACGGTGCGCAGCATCCTCGGCCGGTACCTCGAGCACTCGCGCATCTTCGCGTTCCACAACCAGGGCGACCCGCAGGTGTACATTGGCAGCGCCGACATGATGCACCGCAACCTCGACCGCCGCGTCGAGGCGCTCGTGCGGGTCGTGGCGCCCGCGCACATCGCGGCACTCACCGAGCTCTTCGACCGCGCGATGTCCGACAAGACGAGTTCGTGGTGGCTCGGGCCGGACGGCGAGTGGACCCGGCACCACCTGGATGAATCGGGCCAGCCGCTCATCGACCTCCAGGACCGCACGATGATGAGCGTGCAGCGTCGCCGGCGCGCTCGGGCGGTTCGATGACGGACCTCGCCGTCTACGCCGCGGGCGGCGTCGTGTGGCGTGTGGTGGAGGGCAAGCTGCTCGTGCTCCTCATCCACCGCACGCGGTACCGCGACGTGACGCTGCCCAAGGGCAAGGTCGATCCCGGCGAGACGCTCGCCGAGACGGCCGCGCGCGAGATCTTCGAGGAGACCGGCATCCGCGTCGTGCTCGGCGTGCCCGTGGGCGTCTCGCGCTACCACATGCCCAACAAGCGGCAGAAGATCGTGCACTACTGGGCGGCAGAGGCGACGGATGCCGCGATCCGCGCCTCCGCGTTCGTGCCCAACCGCGAGATCGCCGCGCTCGAGTGGGTCCCTCTGCGGAAGGCGATGGGGCGGCTGAGCTACCCCGTCGACGTCGAGATCCTCGAGCACTTCAACCGCATCGTCGAGGAGGGGGTGCTCGGCACGTTTCCGCTCGTCGTGCTGCGCCACGCGAGATCCGTCTCGCGCGACGAATGGAAGGGCAAGGACCGCAAGCGTCCCCTGACCTCGCGCGGCCGCAAGCAGGCCAAGGCGCTCGTCGGCCCCCTTCGCGCGTTCGGCGTGCGCAAGATCGTCTCGAGCCCCGCCGTGCGGTGCGTCGAGACGATCGAGCCGCTCGCGCGCGCGCTCGACCGGCGGATCGAGACGACGAAGCTCCTCAGCCAGGACGCGTGGGAGAAGGGCACGTCCGACGCGCGGGCGGTCGTGGGCCAGCGAGTCCGGGCGCGCAAGCCCGCCGTGCTGTGCAGCCACGGCCCCGTGCTCCCCGACATCCTCAGCGAGCTCGCACTTGCGACGGGCACCCTGCGCGGCTCGTACCTCGGCAGCGCGTCGGCCCTCGAGCCGGCCGCGTTCTCGGTCGTGCACCTCTCGGTCGACAACCCCGGATCGGGGATCGTCACGATCGAGACTCACGTGCCCAAGGACTGACCCACCCGCTCGCGCGTCCGATTCCGGGCCCTCTCCCGTTCACCGTCCGTTCACCGGCGCACTCCACTCTGGTAACGACCGGTGTCTACGTTTCAGTGCGAACCCCGCACCGGGTGACTCAATCCCTGAAACGTGAAGAAGGATCCACTGTGAAGATCTCCCGCATCGCCCAGGTGGGCGCTGTCGCCGCAATCGCGGCCCTCACGCTGTCGGCCTGCGCCGCGAACGAGCAGAGCGGTGGCGACGCCACTGACCCCGACACCCCCACCCTGTCGGGGCAGCTCGCGGCCGCAGGGGCGTCCTCGCAGGACGTCGCCGTGCAGGCCTGGGCCGCCGGCTTCCAGACCCTCAACTCCGACGCGACCGTCACGTACGAGCCGTCGGGCTCCGGCGCGGGTCGCGAATCGTTCCAGGCGGGCGCCGTCGACTTCGCCGGGTCGGACCGCGCGTTCACGACCGACGAGATCGCCGAGGGCCCGTTCGACGCGTGCGTCGACGGCTCGGGCATCATCCAGCTTCCCTCGTACATCTCGCCGATCGCCGTGATCTTCAACCTCGACGGGGTCGACACGCTCAACATGGATGCCGCGACCATCGCCGGCATCTTCGCGGGTGAGATCACCAACTGGAACGACCCCGCCATCGCCGCGCTGAACGAGGGCACCGAGCTGCCCGACCTCGCGATCACGCCGGTGCACCGCGCCGACGACTCGGGCACCACCGAGAACTTCACCGACTACCTCTTCCAGGCCGCACCCGACGTGTGGACGTGGGAGCCGGATGGCGTGTGGCCGTTGCAGAGCGGCGAGGCCGCGCCTCAGACCTCGGGCGTCGTCGCGGCCGTCGACGGCGGCACCGGGACGATCGGCTACGCCGACGCGTCCCGTGCCGAGGGCTTCGGCACGGTCGCGGTGCAGATCGGCGATGAGTTCGTCTCGTACTCACCCGAGGCGGCGGCGGCGATCGTCGACGCGTCCCCCCTGGAGGAGGGCCGCACTGCGGGCGACCTCGCGATCGCCCTCGACCGCACGCCGGACGAGGCCGCGTACCCGATCGTGCTCGTGAGCTACATGGTCGCCTGCGAGGAGTACGCCGACGCGGCGATCGCACCGCTCGTGAAGGGCTTCCTCGAGTACGTCATCAGCCCCGAGGGTCAGCAAGCCGCGGCTGAGGCCGCCGGCAGCGCTCCCATCTCGGACTCGCAGCGCGAGTCGATGCAGTCGGCGCTCGACCTGATCGTCACCGAGTAACTCCACACACCACCCGCACCCGGCCCGGCGTCTCATGCCGGGCCGGGTGAACCCATGAGAGGCCGACAGAGGGACCAGCACCCCATGACGACGACAATCGCTCCGGCACCGGCGCCGCCCAAGGCGAAGCAGCGACCGGGCGACCGATGGTTCTCGGCGACCGCGCTGGCTGCCGGAACCATGATCCTCGTGACGCTCGCCGCCGTCGCGATCTTCCTCATCGTCCAGTCGATCCCCGGCATGACCGCGACGCCCGAGACCGCCTCGATCCTGAGTGGCAGCTTCTGGGACTATGTCTGGCCGCTCGCCTTCGGCACGGTCTGGGCCTCTCTCCTCGCCCTTGTGATGGCGGTGCCGCTGTCGGTGGGCGTCGCCCTCTTCATCTCGCACTACGCGCCACGACGGCTCGCCCAGGGGCTCGGCTACATCGTCGACCTGCTCGCCGCGGTGCCGTCCGTCGTGTTCGGCCTCTGGGGGATCCTCGTGCTCGCCCCGGCCGTCCAGCCCGTCTACGTGTGGCTCAACGCGAACATGGGATGGTTCCCCCTGTTCGGCGGAACCGTGTCCGGCACCGGCCGCACGATCTTCACCGCCGCCATCGTGCTCGCGGTGATGGTCGTGCCGATCATCACCGCGATCTGCCGGGAGATCTTCCTGCAGACCCCGGTCCTCCACGAGGAAGCCGCCCTCGCGCTCGGCGCGACCCGGTGGGAGATGATCCGGATGGCGGTGTTCCCCTTCGGCCGCAGCGGCATCGTGTCGGCATCGATGCTCGGCCTCGGTCGCGCGCTCGGCGAGACGATGGCGGTGGCGATGGTCCTCTCATCGGCGAACATCATCACCTTCCGGCTCTTCACCTCCGAGAATCCGGGCACGATCCCCGCCAACATCGCCCTGACCTTCCCCGAGGCCTACGGGACGAACATCAACGTCCTCATCGCCACGGGCCTCATCCTCTTCATCGTGACGTTCGCCGTGAACGCGCTCGCGCGCTGGATCGTCAGCCGTCGCAAGGAATTCTCGGGGGCCAACTGACATGACCGTGACGACTGCTCCCCCCTCGTCGCCCGCGCCGTCGACGGCGACGGACCCGACGCGGCGGCTGACCAGCGGCCACCTGTCGGGATGGGTCCCGTGGGCGATCCTCGTCGCGAGCGCGATCTTCGGGGCGCTGCTGATGGGAGTGTTCGCGCTCGCGGACGGCACGGGATTCAACATCGCCGGCTGGGCGATCGTCTCGGCGCTCCTGTACCTGGTGCTCATCACCTCGGTATCGACCCTCGTCGAGGGCCGACGTCGCGCCGTCGACCGCCTGGTGACCGGAGTGGTCACGGTCGCCTTCGCGATCGCGATGATCCCGCTCGTCTCGGTCGCATGGACGGTCGTCGTCAACGGCATCGCGGGCATCTCTGCCGACTTCTTCTCGATGTCGATGCGCAACGTCGTGGGCGAAGGCGGCGGCGCGCTCCACGCGATCGTGGGTACGCTCCTGATCACGCTCGCGGCTGCGGTCATCTCGATCCCGATCGGCATCTTCACCGCGATCTATCTCATCGAGTACGGCGAGGGCAGGCGCGTCGCGCGCGGCATCACGTTCCTCGTCGACGTCATGACCGGCATCCCCTCGATCGTCGCGGGCCTGTTCGCGTACGCCGTCTTCGCCCTCATCTTCGGTCCCGGCATCCGACTCGGCATCATGGGCTCAGTCTCGCTCGCGGTCCTCATGATCCCGGTCGTCGTCCGCTCGAGCGAAGAGATGCTGCGCCTCGTGCCGAATGAGCTGCGAGAGGCGTCCTATGCGCTCGGCGTGCCGAAGTGGCGCACGATCGTGAAGGTCGTGCTGCCCACCTCGATGGCCGGGATCACGACGGGCGTGATGCTGTCGATCTCGCGCGTCATCGGCGAGACGGCGCCCCTGCTTCTGACGGCGGGCGTCACCACCTCTATGAACTACAACCTCTTCGAGGGCCGGATGATGACCCTTCCCGTCTTCGCCTACTCCCAGTACATGAACCAGGGCATACCAGCGCAGGCATACATCGACCGTGCGTGGGCCGCCGCGCTGACGCTGATCGTGATCGTCATGGTGCTGAATCTCATCGCGCGCGGCGTCGCGAGGATCTTCTCCCCCAAGCTCGGCCGATGAGCGCCCGACCGGCCCCGAACCAGTGAATCGAACCAAGAGGAATCGTGTCCAAGAGCATCGAAGTCAACGACCTGAACGTCTACTACGGCGACTTCCTGGCCGTCGAGGGTGTGAGCCTCGACATCGAACCGCGCAGCGTCACGGCCTTCATCGGCCCGTCGGGCTGCGGCAAGTCGACATTCCTGCGCACCCTCAACCGCATGCACGAGGTGATCCCCGGCGCGCGTGTCGAGGGCGAGGTGCTGCTGGACGGCGAGAATCTGTATGAGCCCAACGTCGACCCCGTGCTCGTACGCCGCCAGGTCGGAATGGTCTTCCAGCGGCCGAACCCGTTCCCGACGATGTCGATCCGCGAGAACGTTCTGGCAGGCGTCAAGCTCAACAACCGGCGCATCTCGAAGTCCGACGCCGACGACCTCGTCGAGCGCTCGCTGCGCGGCGCGAACCTGTGGAACGAGGTGAAGGACCGGCTCGACAAGCCCGGCTCGGGTCTGTCGGGCGGTCAGCAGCAGCGACTGTGCATCGCGCGCGCGATCGCGGTGTCGCCCGACGTGCTTCTCATGGACGAGCCGTGCTCGGCCCTCGATCCGATCTCCACCTACGCGATCGAGGAGCTGATCGCCGAGCTCAAGCAGGAGTACACGATCGTCATCGTGACGCACAACATGCAGCAGGCGTCCCGCGTGTCCGACAGGACCGCCTTCTTCAACATCGCCGGCACGGGCAAGCCGGGCAAGCTCATCGAGTACGACGACACGCGTACGATCTTCACGACGCCGTCGGTGCAGGCCACCGAGGACTACGTCTCCGGCCGGTTCGGATAGTCCGCAGGCTCAGTCGCCCAGGCTCAGTCGCGCGGGCTCAGCAGGTACGCATTGAGCGACCCGGTGAAGGGGGGATCGAACGGCAGGGGCTCCCCGTCGACGGCCACCACGGGGACGGCCAGGCGCACGCTCGAGACGAGCCACGCGGCATCCGCCTCTCGCAGAGCCGCCACCGGCACGTCTTCGTAGGCGGTCTGGAAGCCGCGCCGCTCGAGCTCGTCGAAGAGGCTGAGCTGGGTCGTGCCGTGCAGGATCCCCGCGCCGGGAGTGGGCGTCACGAACACATCGCCGCGGCGCAGGATGACCGACGACGTCGGTCCTTCGAGCACGAAGCCGTCCGACGACACGAACACGGCGTCGTCGGCGCCGCGGCGCTTCGCTTCGCGGATCGCGGCCATGTTGACCGCGTACGACAGCGTCTTCGCACCCAGCAGCAGCCACGGCGCCCGCGACGGCGTGTCGATGCCGTAGCCGCGGTCGAGCGTCACGACGCGGACCCCGCGCTCGCGCGCGGACGTGTTGTCGGCGGCCGGGGCCGCGATGACCCAAGCGGTGGGCGTCGGGCCGTGCTCGATGCCGCGGCTCAGGATGAGCTTGATGACAGCCTCACCCGGCCCGCACGCGGCCGCGGCAACCGCGACAGCCTGGCGCCACTGCTCGAGATGCGGCACCGGCAGATCGCACAGCGCCGCCGAGTGCGTGAGGCGCTCGAGGTGCGCCGCGACCTCCTGCGCGTGGCCGTCGACGACCCCGATCGACTCGAAGACGCCGTCGCCGCGCTGCGTGCTCAGCTCACCGACGGTGAGGGCGGGAGCCGACGCGTCGATGACCGTGAACGTGCCGGCGAAATCGTGACGGGGATCATCGGATGCCGCGGGCTCGATCACGAGCGCGAAACGCCAGGTCATCCTCCGAGCCTAATCGCGCCGGAATAGACCACCGTCCGCAGCCGTTACACTGGATCGGCCGGGCCGCAGTAACCCCGGGCTCCAACTTCTGCCGCTGCGAGCGGCCTCGCGCCGAGAGGCGTTCTGCGGCCCGGCACTCTCGTACCCGCGGGTCTCCGCCGCTTCAGGTCAGCGAGTCGCGCCGCCACAGGGCCGCGCACGCGGTGAGGTCCACGGCGTAGGTCGACAGGCGCAACGCGCGCGTCGTGAGGGCGGACGCCCGGTCGGGCTCGGTGCCCTCGTAGTCGTCGGCCAGATGGCTCGCGCCCGACGCCTGCACGCGGCAGAAGGCCGCTGCGCGATCGAGCGCGACCGCGAAGTCGCCCTGGAACAGTCCGCGCAGGATCGTGTCGACGAGCGCGACGAGCTCGTCGGGACCGGCGGGCGACGGCGCCCCGGCGATGACGTCGTCGGCGGACATGAGCTCGCTGCGCCCCCGCTCGTACAGCAGGGCGGCGGTGATGGGATCGTCATGGATCATCAGCTGCAGCAGGTACAGCCGCCACAGCGCGCCCGGAAGGGACCGGGCGGGCGACCGCGACCACAGCTCCGCGATGTCGTCGATGCCGTGGTCGTCGGTGAACGCGACGAGCCGCTCGACGACGGCCGAGTCGGGCTTCTCCCGCACGCGCGTGAGCAGCGCGCTCGCCGTGGCGTGGGCGACGCGCGAGACCTCAGCAGGGTCCTCAGCCGAGAACAGCCGGTCGAAGAGCTCGGCCGGCCGCCGTACGGGCTTGTGGAAATCCCTCGATTCGCTCACCCGGTCAAGGGTACTCCCGGCCCTCGGAGGCGGCCCCGCGGGGTGGCCCTTGCATCGATCGGCCGCCAGGTCAAGGGCGTCTTGGCGGGAAGGGGGCGAAGCGTAGCGTGAACCTGCCCGAGTCACGAGGCCGTGTTGACGGGCAGGGGGATTCAGATCATGACGGATGTACGCGAGATCAGCGGACCGGCCACCGGCGAGCTGCTCGGTGGGCGGTATCGCCTCGAGGAGTGCATCGGCGTCGGCGGGATGGCCCGCGTCTACCGCGCGGAGGACACGCTGCTGCACCGCACGGTCGCCATCAAGATGCTCCAGGGTCCGTTCTCCGAGCCGGGCGGCCAGGAGCGCGCCGAGGCCGAGACGTCGGCCCTCGCGACGCTCAACCACCACTCGCTCGTGACCCTCTTCGACGCCCACGTATCGCGCGACGACGTCAGCTTCCTCGTGATGGAGCACGTCGAAGGGCGCACCCTGCGCGACCTCATCGCCGATGGCCCGGTCGATCAGGACGAGCTCGCGGCGATCGCCGTCGACATCGCAGAGGGCCTCCATCTCGCCCACGCCGCCGGCATCGTGCACCGCGACATCAAGCCGTCGAACATCCTCCTGTGCGAGTCGCCCCTGCCGGGGCATCCGTGGCGTGCCAAGGTCGCCGACTTCGGAATCGCGTACCTGCTCGACTCCGCGCGGATGACGAACCCGGGCATCGTGATCGGCACGATCGCCTACATCGCCCCCGAGCAGGCGCGCGGGGCCGCGCCCGCACCGCCGGCCGACATCTACGCCTTCGGCATCATGCTGCTCGAGGCGATGACCGGCAGGCGGCCGTTCGGCGAGGCCGAGGGCTTCGGCGCGGTGACCGCCCGCCTCGTGCGGTCGCCCGAGATCCCCGAGCACCTCGATGAGACGTGGAAGTGCCTGCTGCGGGGCATGACGGCCTCACGGCCCGAGGACCGGCCGACGGCCCTCGAAGTCGCGGCGACGCTCGCCGGCCAGGCCGCCGTAGCGCGTTCCCGCGCCGACACGGTGACCGTGAGCACCGAGCCGCTGACGATTCCCGCCGAGTGGATGCGCGAGGAGCCGGTCACGCCCAAGCCGATCGCCGCCGTGCCCGAGAGGACGGATGCCGCGACCGCGGTGTACCCGTCGGCCTACCCCATCGAGGATCGCGATCACCCGGCGCCGCCTCGCCGTCGGCGCACGCGCGGCGTCTTCGTCGCAATCGTCGCAGCCGCGGCGCTGCTCACGGCCGCGATCGTCATGGTGATGTGGCTGCCCGGGCTGGGTGCCGCCGCGCCGTTCACCGACCGCAGTCCGAACCCGGCGTACACGTCAGAAGTGGAGCCTCAGGACTCGGTGGCCGAGGAGACGGTCGACGAGGCTCCCGTCGAGCAGCAGACCGTCGACCAGGGGGTGGTCGATCAGCGCGGCGACCCCGCTCCCGCCGAACAGGGATCGATCAACCAGAGGCCCATCGAGCAACGGCAGGCCGAGCAGGGACCCGCCGACAACGCGCCGGCCGAGCCGGTCGGCGTCTCCGGCACCTCCGAAGGCTCAAGCAGCGGCGGGGGCAACCCGAACAGCGGACCGGGCGACAACGGCGCCAACGGAGACCGCAGCGACTCGAACAGCGGCAGCGGCAACGGCCGCGGAGGCAACGAATAGCCCATCCGTCGGGGGTCAGGGGTCGTCCTGCATCGCCCGCGACCGCCAATTGTCGCCCGCCCGTTCGAGGGTGACGATGGCGTGGCAGTTGCGGCATCGCACATCGCACTTCGCGATCTCGGCCGTGAGAACGGCGATCGAGAAGCCCTCATCGACCATGCGCATGACGTCTTTGCGCTTGTCGCTGCCGGGGCGATGGTCGAAGTCGAGGCACACTTCCTGAAGCCCGTCTGCGCGGGACGCTTTCGATTGAACTCGGCGAGTGGCTTAGACTGCCGACAGGTGCCGCAGGTCTTCTGCGGCACTTCGCCCAGCCCCCGTAGCTCAGAGGCAGAGCAACCGGCTTTTAACCGGTGGGTCGAGATATCGTAATTCTCCGGGGGCACACCACCTTCCTAGTTCTCGGCTCCGACATCGACGGATGCCCGGGTCGGCGACCCGCGGGTCGAGGGTTCGAGCCCCTCCGGGCCCACGACACGGGCCGCCCCTCCAGGCCTACCATCTCAACGCGCCGCGGTGACCCTGGTGGAGGCATCCGGTCCTCGGTATCGTCCCGGGCATGACGCCTCGCATCGGTGTGGATGGGCCGGCTTCAGACGCTCTGCTCGCAGCGGGGCGGTTCTTCACGCGGTGGGATCAGACCCCCGATCATCGCGCGGCGTTCCTCGAGGGAGGGCGCGAGGGCGACGTCTTCTATAGGGACAGATGGAGCCACGACAAGGTCGTCCGCTCGACGCACGGCGTGAACTGCACGGGATCCTGTTCGTGGAAGGTCTACGTGAAGGACGGGATCATCACGTGGGAGGCGCAGCAGACGGACTACCCGAGCGTCGGACCGGACCGTCCCGAATACGAGCCCCGCGGGTGCCCCCGCGGGGCTGCGTTCTCTTGGTACACCTACTCCCCCACGCGCGTGCGCTACCCGTACGTGCGGGGCGCGCTGCTCGAGGCGTACCGCGAGGCGCGCTCCCGTACGGGCGACCCCGTGCTCGCGTTCGGCGAAGTGACGAAGAACCCTGAGACGCGCCGCCGATACCAGCGGGCGCGCGGCAAGGGCGGCCTCGTGCGCGCGAGCTGGCGCGAGGCGGTCGAGCTCGTCGCGGCAGGGTACGTCCACACGATCAAGGAGTATGGTCCCGACCGCGTCGCGGGTTTCTCGCCCATCCCGGCGATGTCGATGGTGTCGCACTGCATCGGCACGCGGTTCACGCAGCTCGTCGGCGGCGTCATGACGAGCTTCTACGACTGGTACGCCGACCTCCCGGTCGCGAGCCCCCAGGTCTTCGGCGACCAGACCGACGTCCCCGAGTCGGGCGACTGGTGGGACGCGACCTACCTCATGATGTGGGGCTCGAACGTGCCCGTCACGCGCACGCCCGATGCGCACTGGATGACCGAGGTGCGCTACCGCGGCACGAAGGTCGTGACGGTGAGCCCCGACTACGCCGACAACACGAAGTTCGCCGACGAGTGGCTGCCGTGCCAGGCGGGGACGGATGCCGCGCTCGCGATGGCGATGGGACACGTCATCCTCAAGGAGCGCTACGTCGACTCGCGCGTGCCGTTCTTCGTCGACTACACGCGTCAGTACACCGACCTGCCGCACCTCATCACGCTCGTGCCGCACACAGGCGGCGGGCTCGTTCCGGGCAAGTTCCTCACGGCTGCCGACCTCGGGGAACAGGCGCCGGAGGACGCGTGGAAGACGGTCGTGCTCGACGCGGCATCCGGTGCCCCTCGCGTGCCGAACGGCTCGATGGGCTTCCGCTACGCCGACTCGGGTGAGGGTCGCTGGAACCTCGACCTCGAGGGCATCGTCCCCGCGCTGTCGGTGCGCGACGCGAAGGTGAGCGAAGAGCCCGCGGAGGTGCTGCTCCCCCGCTTCGACGCCCCGGACGGATCGGGTGAGGTCATGCGGCGCGGCGTGCCGGCGACCCGCGTGCACGGGGTTCTCGTCACAACGGTCCTCGACCTGCTGCTCGCGCAGTACGGCGTGGGACGCGAGGGGCTGCCGGGCGAGTGGCCGACCGGCTACGACGATCCGACGACGCCGTACACGCCCGCGTGGCAGGAGGACATCACGGGAGTCTCCGCCGAGGCGTGCACGCGCATCGCGCGGGAGTTCGCCAACAACTCCGCCGAGTCGGGCGGACGGTCGATGGTCATCATGGGCGCGGGCATCTGCCAGTGGTTCCACGGCGACGCGACATACCGCGCGATCCTCGCGATGCTCATCCTCACCGGCTCGATGGGCCGCAACGGCGGCGGGTGGGCGCACTACGTCGGGCAGGAGAAGTGCCGCCCCATCACGGGGTGGATCTCGCTCGCGAACGCGCTCGACTGGGCGCGGCCGCCGCGCACGATGATCGGCACCGCCTACTGGTACATGCACACCGACCAGTGGCGCTTCGACGGCTACAGCGCCGACGCGCTCGCATCGCCCCTCGCCGAGGGCAACCTCGACGGCCTGCACACCGCCGACACGATCGCGCAGTCGGCACGCCTCGGCTGGATGCCCTTCTACCCGCAGTTCGACCGCAATCCGCTCGACCTCGCCGACGAGGCCGCCGACGCGGTCGAAACGGGGCAGGCTCCGGATGCCGCGTCCTACGTCGTCCGCCAGCTCGCCGACGGCGTGCTCAAGCCCGCGATCTCCGATGTCGACGCCCCCGAGAACTGGCCGCGGCTGCTGACCCTGTGGCGGTCGAACCTCCTCGGCTCGAGCGCGAAGGGCAACGAGTACTTCCTCAAGTACCTCCTCGGAACGCACAGCAATGTGATGGCGTCGGACGAGGCATCCGTTCGCCCTCGTGATGTCGCGTGGCGCGACGAGATCCCCGAGGGAAAGCTCGACCTGCTCGTGTCGGCCGACTTCCGCATGACCTCGACGACACTGCTGTCGGATGTCATCTTCCCGGCGGCGACGTGGTACGAGAAGCACGACCTCTCGTCGACCGACATGCACCCGTTCGTGCACGCGTTCACGCCGGCGATCGACCCGCCGTGGGAGGCGCGCAGCGACTTCGACCTGTTCCACGCGATCGCGCGCGAGCTGTCCGAGATGGCGAAGAAGCACCTCGGCGTGCGCCAGGACCTCGTGTCGGTGCCGATGCAGCACGACACCCCGGGCGAGACGGCTCAGCCGGGAGGCGTCGTGCGCGACTGGGCACGCGGTGACGTCGACCCTGTACCGGGACGCACGATGCCGCAGCTCATGGTCGTCGAGCGCGACTACACCGCGATCGCCGACAAGCTCGCGGCGATCGGGCCTCTCGCCGACAAGCTCGGGTTCACGGTCAAGAACGTCACGTACGACGTCTCGCACGAGGTGGAGCGGCTCGCGAAGATGCACGGCGTGTACCCGTCCGGACCCGCGGCGGGGCGTCCCGCGATCGACACCGACGTGAAGCTCGCCGAGGCGATCCTCACGTTCTCGGGCACGACGAACGGCGAGCTCGCATGGCAGGGGTTCCGCACGCTCGAGAAGCGCGTCGGCAAGCCGCTGGCCGACCTCGCGGCAGGCTCGGAGGAGAAGCACATCACGTTCGCGATGACGCAGGCGGCGCCCGTGCCCGTCATCACGTCTCCCGAGTGGTCGGGCTCCGAGACGGGCGGGCGACGATACGCGCCGTTCACGGTCAACATCGAGCGCCTCAAGCCCTTCCACACGCTCACCGGGCGCATGCACTTCTACCTCGACCACGACTGGATGCGCGACCTCGGCGAGGCGATGCCGATCTACCGCCCGCCGCTCGATCTGCACCGGCTGTTCGGCGAGCCGAGGCTCGGGCCCGACGGCGCACAGCAGGTGACGGTGCGGTACCTCACCCCGCACTCGAAGTGGTCGATCCACTCGGAGTACCAGGACAACCTCTTCATGCTGTCGCTCTCGCGCGGCGGGCCGACCGTGTGGATGAGTCCGCAGGACGCGGCCGCGATCGCCGCGGCCGACAACGACTGGGTCGAGTGCGTCAACTCCAACGGCGTGCTCGTGGCCCGCGCGATCGTGTCGCACCGGATGCCCGAAGGCGTCGTCTACGTGCACCACGCGCAGGAGCGCACGATCGACGTGCCGAAGTCCGAGGCGACCGGCAGGCGCGGGGGCATCCACAACTCGGTCACTCGGCTGCTCGTCAAGCCCACGCACCTCATCGGCGGGTACGCGCAGCTCTCGTACACGTTCAACTACCTCGGCCCGACGGGGAACCAACGCGACATGGTGGCGACGATCCGCCGCCGAAGCCAGGACGTGGAGTACTAGGAGGTGATGTGCTGATGCGCGTGATGGCCCAGATGGGCATGGTCATGAACCTCGACAAGTGCATCGGATGCCACACCTGCTCAGTCACGTGCAAGCAGGCGTGGACCAACCGGGCCGGCACCGAGTACGTGTGGTTCAACAACGTCGAGACGCGCCCCGGCCAGGGTTACCCGCGCCGGTACGAGGACCAGGAGCAGTGGCGCGGCGGGTGGACGCTCAACAGCCGGGGGCGCCTCAAGCTCCGCACCGGAAGCCGCCTGCGGCGCCTGCTCACGATCTTCTCGTCGCCGGTGCAGCCCAAGCTCGCCGACTACTACGAGCCGTGGACATACGACTACGAGACCCTCATCGACGCGCCCCTCGGCGACGACTTCCCCGTCGCCAGGCCGAAGTCGCTCATCACCGGCGAGGACACCAAGATCACGTGGTCGGCGAACTGGGACGACAACCTCGGCGGCGCGACCGAACTCGGGCATCTCGACCCGATCGTGGAGAAGGTCCGCCGCGAGTCCGAGGACGCCATCAAGATGCAGTTCGAGAAGACGTTCCTCTTCTACCTCCCACGCATCTGCGAGCACTGCCTGAACCCGTCGTGCATGGCCTCGTGCCCATCGGGAGCGATCTACAAGCGGGCCGAAGACGGCATCGTGCTCGTCGACCAGGACCGCTGCCGCGGCTGGCGGCAGTGCATCACCGGATGCCCCTACAAGAAGATCTACTTCAACCACAAGACCGGCAAGGCCGAGAAGTGCACGCTGTGCTACCCGCGGCTCGAGGTCGGGCTGCCCACCGTGTGCTCCGAGACGTGCGTCGGGCGCCTGCGGTACCTCGGCCTGTTCCTGTACGACGCCGACCGCGTCACCGAGGCCGCGTCGACGCCCGACGAGAAGGACCTCTACGAGGCGCAGCTCGACCTGATCCTCGACCCCGACGACCCCGAGGTGATCGCAGCGGTCCGTGCGCAGGGCGACATCCCCGAGGACTGGATGGACGCGGCTCGGAGGTCGCCGGTCTACGCGCTCGCCAAGAAGTACCGCGTGGCGCTGCCGCTGCATCCGGAGTATCGGACCATGCCGATGGTCTGGTACATCCCGCCGCTGTCGCCGATCGTCGATCTGCTGCGCGACCAGGGGCACGACGCCGAGGCCGCCGGCACGCTGTTCGGGGCCATCGAGTCGCTGCGGATCCCGGTCGAGTACCTCGCCGAGCTGTTCACGGCGGGCGACACAGACGTCGTGTCGGACGTGCTGTGGAAGCTCGCGGCGATGCGCTCGTACCTGCGCGACATCACTCTCGACCGCGAGCGCGACGAGTCGATCCCCGCCGCGGTCGGCATGACCGGCGACGAGATCTACGCGATGTACCGGCTCCTCGCGATCGCGAAGTACGAGGAGAGGTACGTGATCCCGACCGCGCATTACGAGCAGGCGCACGAGCTCGAGGAGCTCGGGTGCTCGCTCGATTTCGACGGCGGGCCGTACGCCGAGGAATCCGGCCCGTTCGGCGAGGCGAGCGGACGGCCGACACCGGTCGCGGTCGAGACCTTCCACGCGCTGCGCGAGCGCCAGACGTCCGATACGCGCGCGGGAGACGAGGCGCTCCGCGGCCGCGTGAACCTCCTCAACTGGGACGGCAACGGCGCACCGCCGGGCATGTTCCCGCCGCGGCGGACCGTCGATGCGGATGCCTCGGACGGGGACTCGTCATGAAGGCCGCGGTCGTGCACCAGGCGGCGGCTGTGTGCCTGTCGTATCCGGACGACGACGTGCTGGCATCCGGCCCGCTCGTCGCGGCCGCACTGCGCGAGTCCGCACCGAGGGCCGCCGAGCTGTTCGCGCCGCTGCTGGAGTGGTGGGCGACGACGGATGCCGCGACGATCCGCACCGCGTACGTCGACACGTTCGACATGTCGCGGCGCCACGCGCTGTACCTCACGTACTGGACGGACGGCGACACGCGGCGCCGAGGCGGAGCGCTCGCGGACCTCAAGGCGCGCTACCGCGCCGAGGGCATGGAGGCCGAGACCGGAGAGCTGCCCGACTACCTGCCGCTCGTGCTCGAGTTCACGCGGCACCGCCCCGAGTCGGGCACTGCGATCCTGCAGCAGTATCGTGCGAGCGTCGAGCTCATCCGCATCGCGCTCGCCGAACGGGGGTCGCCGTACGCGGGCGTCGTCGCCGCCGTGTGCGCGACGCTGCCCGGGCCATCGCCCGCCGACCGGCAGCAGGCGATGGCGATGGCCGCCGCCGGGCCGCCCCAGGAGTCGGTGGGCCTCGAGGCGGGCGACCCCCGGCTCATCCCTCTCATCCCCGCGGGGGGTCGCGCATGAGCCTGCTCCTGTGGGGCATCCTCCCCTACGTCATGGTCATCATCCTGATCGGCGGCCTCATCTGGCGCTATCGGTACGACCAGTTCGGCTGGACCACGCGGTCGTCGCAGCTCTACGAGTCCAGGCTGCTGCGGATCGGGTCGCCGCTGTTCCACTTCGGGATCCTCGTCGTCGTGATCGGGCACATCGCGGGGCTCGTCATCCCGAAGTCGTGGACCGAGGCGCTCGGCGTCACCGAGGAGATGTACCACCTCGCCGCACTCGGCCTCGGCACGATCGCGGGCGTGGCGACGCTCGTCGGGGTCGGGATCCTCATCTACCGGCGCCGCACGACCGGCCCGGTGTTCATGGCGACGACGAAGAACGACAAGACGATGTACGTCGTGCTCGTCGCCGCGATCGTGGCGGGCCTGGCCACGACGGTGCTCAGCGTCATCGGCCCGCACGAGGACCAGACGTACCGCGACACGGTGTCACCGTGGTTCCGGTCGCTGTTCATCTTCCAGCCCGATATCCAGGCGATGTCGGAGGCGTCGTTCGCGTTCCAGCTCCACACGCTCATCGGCATGGCGCTGTTCATCATCTGGCCGTTCACGCGCCTCGTCCACGCCTTCACGGCGCCGATCCACTACCTCTTCCGGCCGTACATCGTGTACCGGTCACGGGACGGCCGGCCGACGACGGCTCGCGGCATCCGTCGCGGCTGGGCACCCGTCGGCACGCGAGACCGAGAACCCGACCGCACACCCCGCCGCTCGCGAAGGAGCTCCCGGTGAGCACGACCGCCTCGACTCAGACCACAGGCACCGCCCTGCAGGGCCGCACGCTCAACCTGTGGCTGGCCCTGCTGGCCTTCGCCATCACGTTCTGGGCGTGGAACATCGTCGGCCCGCTCGCGGTGCAGTACGCCGCGGAGCTCGAGCTGGACGCGACGCAGCAGTCGCTGCTGATCGCGACGCCCGTCATCGTCGGCTCGCTCGGGCGAATCATCACAGGCGCCCTCACCGACCGGTACGGCGGACGGATCATGTTCACGATCCTCACCGCCGTATCGGCCGTCCCCGTGCTGCTCGTCATGTTCGCGGGCCTCGCCCAGTCGTACGTGATGCTCATCGTGTTCGGGTTCCTCCTCGGCATCGCCGGCACGACGTTCGCGATCGGGATCCCGTTCGTCAACGCGTGGTACGAGCCGTCCCGCCGCGGCTTCGCGACGGGCCTGTTCGGCGCGGGCATGGGCGGCACCGCGCTCTCGTCGTTCTTCACGCCGCGCATGGTCGCATGGTGGGGTTACGTCGCGACGCATATCGCGATCGCCGTCGCGCTGCTCGTCGTCGCGGTGCTCGTGTGGATCTTCATGCGCGACTCGCCCGCCTGGAAGCCGAACCGCGACCCCGTGATCCCCAAGCTCGCGGCCGCCTCGAAGCTCGCGGTGACGTGGCAGATGGCGTTCCTGTACGCCGTGACGTTCGGCGGCTTCGTCGCGTTCTCGACGTACCTGCCGACCTACCTGAAGGAGGTGTACTCGTTCGACCTCGCCGACGCCGGCGCGCGCACCGCGGGCTTCGCGATCGCCGCCGTCGTCGCACGTCCGGTCGGTGGGTGGCTGTCCGACAAGATCGGACCGCCCATCGTGCTCGGCATCTCGCTCGCGGGAGCCGGCATCATGGCGATCGTCATCGCGTTCAAGCCGCCGCCCGAGCTCGCCGCCGGCACGTCGTTCGTGCTCATGGCGCTCGCGCTGGGGCTCGGCACGGGCGCGGTCTTCACGTGGGTGGCGCAGCGCGCGCCCGCGAACCGCGTCGGCGCGGTGACGGGCATCGTCGGAGCCGCGGGCGGGCTCGGCGGGTACTTCCCGCCGCTGGTGATGGGGGCGACCTACAACGCGCAAGCCCACAGCTACACGATCGGCCTCGCGCTCCTGTGCGCGACGGCGCTCGGTGCCCTCGCCTTCACGGTATTCCTCGCGATCCGCGACAACCGCAAGCGCGGCGCGGACACGGGGTGAGCCTCAGGGCGCTCAGACGCCGGATTCGCCGAGTTCCGCTCCCGCGTGCGCGAGCTCGGCGAGAGCCGCCTCGCCCGATCCCGGCGCGACCGCCGCGACGAGGTCCGTGAACACGCGCACGTGGCGACCGTGCTCGACGGCGTCGAGGGCGGATGCCCGCACGCAGTAGTCCGTCGCGATGCCGACGATGTCGACCTCGACGACCCCGTGCCGTTCGAGCAACTCGTGCACGCTCTCGCCCTCATCGGTCGTGCCCTCGAAGAGCGAGTACGCCGGCCGGCCCTGGCCCTTCTTGACGTGATGCGTCACCGTGCTCGAGTCGAACGCCGGGTCGTACTCGGCTCCCTCGGTGCCTCCGACGCAGTGCACGGGCCACGTGTCGATGAAGTCGGGCTCGCCCGACGCGAAGTGTCCGCCGTTGTCGTTGTCGCCGTCGTGCCAGTCGCGCGATGCGACGATCATCGAGTACTCCTCCGCATGCTCCGCGAGGAAGCGCGAGATGCGCTCGGCGACGGCGTCTCCGCCTTCCACGCCGAGTGCCCCGCCCTCGGTGAAATCGTTCTGGACATCGACGATGAACAGCGCCTTGCTCATGACACGAGCGTACGCCGCCGCCCGGCACGGGTCATCGGCTCGGATGCCTCGGTGCCATCGCCCGGGGTCGGCTCGGCGTCATTGCGCGACAGCTTCGACGGCCACCAGATCGCGCGCCCGATGTCGTACGAGATCGCCGGCACGAGCAGCGACCGCACGACGAACGTGTCGAGCAGCACGCCGAATGCGACGATGAACGCGATCTGCGCGAGGAACAGGATCGGGATCACCCCGAGCGCCGCGAAGGTCGCCGCGAGCACGAGACCCGCCGACGTGATGACGCCGCCCGTCGCGACGAGGCCGCGCAGAATGCCCGGACGCGTGCCGTGCGTGATCGACTCCTCCCGCACGCGGGACATGAGGAAGATGTTGTAGTCCACGCCGAGCGCCACGAGGAACACGAAGCCGAACAGCGGCACTGCCGGGTCGGCGCCCGGGAAGCCGAACACGTTGTTGAACACGAGTGCGCTCACGCCGAGGGCCGCGCCGAACGAGACGACCACGCTGAGGATCAGCAGGACGGGCGCGACCACCGACCGCAGCAGCAGCATGAGGATCGCGAGGATCACGGCGAGCACCACCGGGATGATGAGCGTGCGGTCGCGGATCGAGGTGTCGATCGTGTCGACGTCGGTCGCGGTGACGCCGCCGACGAGGGTCGTGCCGTCGCCGAGCGCGTCGTCGAGGGCGACTCGCAGGTCGCGAACGGTGTCTTCGGCATCCGTCGAGTCGGCGGCGTCGGTCAGCGTGCCGATGAGCAGCACATCGCCGTCGGCGGTGCTCGGCTCAGGCACGGGCGTTCCGGGAGGACCGGGTGCCGCGAACACCGGCTCCCCGCCCTCGAGGGTGACGGTCGCCTGCCCGGTCGGAGAATCGGCGGATGCCACAGCCACCGACTCGATGCCGTCGCTGTCGTCCAGCAGCTCGACCGCCTCGGCGAGGTCGTCCTCGGGGGCGATGACGTACACAGGGCTGCCCGAACCCGCCGGGAAGTGCTCGGAGAGCACCTCCTGGCCGTCGCGCGCCTCGGAGGCACCCAGCACGAACTCGCTCGTCGGCACGCCGTCGGCCTTGAGCTGAAGGACGCCAGCCGTCGCAGCCAGGAGCACGACCGTCGCGACGATCCAGACGGGACGCGCGTGCCGCGCGACGAACCGCGCCTGACGCGGCCAGATGCCCTTGGCGGGCTTGGTGAGATCGTCCGGAAGCGCGCCCGTCCCGGGCTTGGGGATGAAGGGCCAGAACGCGGCACGACCGAAGATCGCCAGCAGCGCCGGCAGGAACGTGAGCGCAGCCAGGATCGAGAACGCGATGCCTATCGACGCGATCGGGCCGAGCGCCCTGTTCGTCGCGAGGTCGCTCAGCAGGAGGCACAGCAGGGCTGCGATGACCGTGCCGCCCGACGCGATGATGGGCTCGAACGAGCCGCGCCACGCACGGAGCGTCGCGTCCCACCGCGGCGCGCCGTCGGCGATCGCTTCGCGGAATCGGGCCACGTAGAGCAGCGCGTAATCGGTGGCGGCGCCGATCACGAGGATGAACAGGATGCCCTGAACTTGCCCGTTGAGCACGAAAACGCCGGCCTTCGCGAGCCACCACACCGTGAGCAGCGCGACACACAGCGCGAACGTCGACGTCAGCAGCACGAGGATGGGCAGCAGCGGGGAACGGTAGACGATCACGAGGATGATGAACACCGCGATGAGGGCGACGGCGAGAAGAAGCCCGTCGATGCCGAGGAAGCCCGCGGCGAGGTCGGCCGTGAAGCCGGCGGGACCGGTGACCCACGCCTCGAGCGGCGCGTCGAGGTCTTCGGCGATGAGCGCGCGCACTTGTTCGACGCTGTCGCGCACCTCCTCGCCGTCGATCGGCACGAACAGCTGCACCGACTCGCCGTCGTCGGAGAGGAGCGGCGGCGACACCTCGCCCGCGATGCCGTCGAGCTCGGCGACATCGCCGGCGAGTGCCTGCAGCGCGGCCAGGTCGTCCTCCGTGAGCTCACCGTCCCCCGTCGCCACGATCACGGCCGGAATCGAGTCCTCGCCGAGGAAGTCGGGCAGCCGCTCACTCACCTGCGTCGCATCGGCGCTCTCCGGAAGGAAGGACGACTGGTCGTTCGTCGACACCTCGCCCACCTTGCCGAAGTACGGGCCGCCGACGCCGCCGCCGATGAGCCACACGAGGACGAGGACGATCGGGATGCCGATCCGGACCCAGCGCTTGGTCGTGTGGCGGTCCCTCTGACGCAAAGACATATTGCTAGTTTATCTAGCATCTACGAGATTTGCACAATCCGTTTCGATGGCGCGCTCTGCGTGCTCGCGGCGGTCGTAGGCTGGGCGGATGCTGTCCGCCCTCGTCGCGCTCCTCGGCGCCCTCGTGTACGGGTCGGCGGATTTCCTCGGCGGAATCGCGGCGAAGCGGCTGCGCTCGATCGTCGTGACGGCCGTCTCCGCGGCATCCGGTCTCGTCGTCCTCGTTCTCGCTCTCCCCCTCTTCGGGGCCGACGCGACAGGTGCCGACATGGCATGGGGCGTCGCCGCCGGTCTGTTCGGGATCGTCGCGGTCGTGCTGCTGTACGCGTGCCTCGCGATCGGTCCGATGAGCATCCTCTCGCCGCTCACCGCGGTCGTCTCGGCGATCGCACCCATGCTGTGGGGGCTGCTCGTGAAGGGCGAGAGCCTGTCGCCGCTCGGCTACGCCGGGCTCGGCGTCGCGCTCGTCGCCGTCGTGCTCGTGGGGTTCATCCCCGGCGAGAAGGTCGTGCGGCCGAGCGTGCGCGGCCTCGTGATGGCGGTCGGCGCGGGCATCGCGATCGGCGCCTTCCTCATCGTGATCGACCAGACGCGCGACGAGAGCGGCCTCGTGCCGCTCGTATTCAGCCGCCTCACGAGCGTCGTCATCACTGGCGCGGTCGTCGGCGGCATGATCCTCGGCGCCGTGCGCCGTGGCCGCGCGATTGCGGCCGTGCTGACCCCCGCCGACCCCGATCTCGGCGCAACGCCGACCGGGCACGCGGATCTCGCGCACGCGACCGCGCAGATTCCGACGCGGATCCTCACGTCATCGCGGAGCCGGGCTTGGTGGCTCGCGATCGGATGCGGCGTGCTCGATGCCACGGCGAACGGCTTCATGCTGCTCGCACTGAGGCTCGGCGACCTCTCGGTCGTGTCGGCCCTCACGGCGCTCTACCCCGGCGGGACGATCCTGCTCGCGGCGATCGTGCTGCGCGAACGCATCGCTCCGGTGCAATGGGTCGGGCTCGCGCTCGCACTGGCCGCGGGGGCGATGCTCGCGGTCGGCTGAGCCGTCGTGGCGCGAGTGGCGACCGTCGTCAGGCGCGCACGAAGAGCATCACCCACGACGTGACGAGCGCGATGATCCCGAGCGCGCCGAGGGCGAGTGCGATCCACGCCGCGAAGCGCACTCCTGGCGCCGTGCGGTAGAGCCGCACGCGGTCGCGCGATCCGCGCCGCGCGTAGAGGTCCGCAGCGTCCTTGGCGCCGAGCTCGTGCGCGAGGTGCGGCGTCAGGACGGCCTCGCCCACCCCCCCTTCGTCGAACCACCGGGCGACGCGTCCGTTCGGAGAGTCGTCGATCACGGCGTGCACGGGCACCCACGTGCCGTCGGCGATCCACAGCGCGAAGGCGAGGATGGCGAGCGCGATGGCTCCGCCGATGCCGACCCACGCGAAGATCTCGAGCACCGCGTCGAGAACGTGCTCCATCGCGCCTCCCCGGTGTCGAGAAAGGCCCGGGAGAACCCGGGCCTGTGTCTCGAGCCACCTAAGGGAATCGAACCCTTGACCTATTCATTACGAGTGAATCGCTCTGCCGACTGAGCTAAGGTGGCGCGCCTCGCTTGCGCGATGCACGATCAACGATCTTACAGGGTCGCGGGAGTGCTCGCGAACCGAGGCCGTCCTCGGATCGCGGCTACTCGCAGCGGAGCCCGTCTTCGGGGACCGTCCCTTCGAGGAGGTAGGTCTCGACCGCGGAGTCGACGCACACGTTGCCCTTGTTGTAGCCCGTGTGTCCCTCGCCCACGCGTGTGACCAGCACGCCCGAGGAGAGCTGATCCGCGAGCGCGACAGACCACTCGTACGGCGTCGCCGGGTCGTTCGTCGTGCCCACCACGACGATGGGCGCGGCGCCCTGGGCGGTCAGCGGCTCGCGCACGTTGGTCGACTCGTACGGCCATTCCCGGCAGAGGTTCGGCCCGATGTTGTACTCCGCGATGGTCGGCGCCTCGGCGCGCAGCAGTTCGTCGGCGGCGGCCTCCTCTTCGGGGGTCCAGTCGACCGGGTAGTCCATGCAGTTGTAGGTCGAGAACGCCTCGATCAGGTTCGACAGGTAGACGCCGTCCTGGCGGTCGAAATACGCGTCGACGAGGAGCCACGCGATCTCGGGGTCGCCCTGCAGCACACCGCGCAGCGCCTCGGTCAGGAAGTCCCAGTACTCGCGCGCGTACAGCGCGGTCGAGATGGCCGTCTCGAGCGCGTCGGCCCCGAACAGCCGCTCGTCCGCGCTCGGCAGGGGCGACCGGTCGAGGCTCGCGAACAGCGCGTTGAGGTCGGAGAGCGCTTCGTCGACCGTGCCACGGAACGGGCACTCGTCGTCGGCGAGACAGTTCTCCATGTACGCGCGCAGCGCCCGCTCGAAGCCGATCGTCTGCACGACACCGAGTTCGAGCATCGAGATCGTCGGGTCGAGCGCGCCGTCGAGCACGAGCCGCCCGACGCGGTCGGGGAAGAGCTCCGCATACTGGGCGCCGAGGTAGGTGCCGTACGAGTAGCCGAGGTAGGTGAGCTCGGACTCGCCGAGCACCGCGCGCAGCAGGTCGAGATCCCGGGCGGAGTGCTCGGTCGTGATGTAGGGCAGGATGCCGTCGCTGTTCGCGTCGCACGCTTGCGCGAATTCCTCGCCCGAGGCGATGAGCTCGGCCGTCCACTCCTCCGACCCGCGCGGGGCCTCGGGGATGTCGAACAGGTACGAGTCCATGCCGGCGGCGTCGAAGCAGCGCACCGCGGTCGACTCGCCGACGCCGCGCGGATCGAACCCGACGACGTCGAACGACTCGATGAGCTCCTCGCTCACGGCGAACGAGAGCGAATCCGCGATGTAGGACTTGCCGCTCACACCGGGGCCGCCCGGGTTCGTGAAGAGCGCTCCCTGCGACTGGCCGGTCGCGGCGTGCCGGATGACCGCCAGCTCGATGTCGACGCCACCGGGGTTCTCCCAATCCAGCGGCGCCTTCACGGTCGCGCAGTCGAAACCCTCGCCGCATGCCTCCCACTCAGGCTCCTGGCCGTAGTACGGCAGCAGCTCGGCGGGGACCCCCTCGGTGTCGGGTGTGAGCGTCGGCGCGGGGCGCGACTCGGGGATCATCGCGTACAGGCATCCCGACAGCGCGACGGATGCCACGGCCGATCCGGCCACGACGGCGAGGAGACGCCGGAATCGGCGGGGCGCGGTTCGGGTCACAGGGTCCTCCCGCTCGCGACGGTCACGAGCATGCTCTCGAGGGCGAGTGTGGGGGCGACGTTCTGCTCGAGATTGCGTCGCGTCTCGGCGATGCGCTCGAGCACGGTGAGCGTGCGCACGCGCGGCCACGCGTCGGCGAGCGCGCGCAGCTCGGGGTCGAGCTCGCGGTTGACGAGGTCGGCATCGCGTCCGAACTGCAGCACGACGACGTCGCGGAACATCGACTGCAGATCCGTCAGGACGCGATCGATGCCGTCGCGCAGGCTGCGCGTCGCGCGCCGCTTCTGCTCCTCCTCGAGGGCGGTGAGCTGCGATCGGACCGCCGGCGGCACCGGTGCCCCTTCGGCGATGCCGAGTGTGCGCAGCAGGCTCGCACGCTCCGCCTGGTCGCGCTCGGCCGTGAGCGCCTTCGCGTCTTCGGTCGCGGCCTGGACGATGTGCCCCGCGACCTCGACGGCGTCGCCCACGCCGCGCACGGCGAGCGCCGAGCGCAGGGTGGAGTCGCGGCGGGCGCGAGCCGCGGCATCCGTGGCCAGTCTCTGGGCCATGCCGATGTGGCGCTGCGCGTGACGGGCGGATTGCTCGGCGACCGCTTCGTCGACGCCCGTGCGCAGCGCGATGAGCTTCGCGACCTCGTCGACCTCGGGCTCGCGCAGGCGCAGCGTGCGCACCCGCGACCGGATGGTCGGCAGCAGATCGGCGTCGCTCGGCGCGCACAACACCCACACGGTGCGCTCGGGCGGCTCTTCGAGGGCTTTGAGCAGCACGTTCGACGTGCGCTCGGTCATGCGGTCGGCGTCTTCCATGACGATGACGCGATAACGGCCGATCGAGGGCGAGAAGTACGAGCGCTCGACGAGGGCGCGCGCGTCCTTGATCGAGATGATGACGCCCTCGGTGCGCAGCGCGGTGAGGTCAGGGTGGGTTCCGGCCAGCACCTGCCGCATCGCCTGCTCATCGCCCGGCTGGGCGATGAGCGCGGCTGCGAACGCGTGCGCGAGGATCGAGCGGCCCGATCCGGGCGGCCCGGTGATGAGCCACGCGTGGGTCATCAGGTCGGGGTCGGATGCCGCGGCCCGCAGCGCCTCGACGGCGGCCTGCTGCCCCCACACCGCGCCCCACGGGAGGTCGTCGAGCGTGGCCGGCTCGACGGGCGCGGCGGCGGTGGCGTCCATGAGGTTCAGCCTAATCGGCGGCGCCGACGCGGCGTCCGGATCAGATCCCGGCCCACTCGAGCGCCGATCGCACGCGCGTGCGCACGTCGGCGGCGATCTCATCGACGGGCTGCGACGCGTCGACCACGAGGAAGCGGGCGGGCTCGGCGTCGGCGAGCGCGAGGAACTCGCGGCGCACGTTCTCGTGGAACTCCGCCTGCTCGGCCTCCAGCCGGTCGAACGGCCTGCCCTGTGCCTCGCGACGCTCGCGCGCGATGTCGGGGTCGAGGTCCAGCAGCACCGTGACGTCGGGGATCAGCCCTTCGACCGCCCACAGCGACAGCCTGCGCACCTCGTCCCGGCCGAGGACGCGGCCCGCGCCCTGGTAGGCCAGCGACGAGTCGAAGTACCGGTCCTGAATGACGATGTCACCGCGCTCGAGCGCGGGTCGCACGACCGTCGCGACGTGCTGCGCGCGATCGGCGGCGTAGAGCAGCGCCTCGGCGCGCGCGATGATCTCGCCGCGGTGGTGCAGCACGATGTCGCGAACGAGCCCGCCGACCTCGGTGCCGCCCGGCTCGCGCGTGCGCACGGTCGTGTAGCCCTCGGCCTCAAGCCACTCCTGCAGGCGCTCGGCCTGCGTGGACTTTCCGACGCCGTCTCCGCCCTCGAAGGTCACGAACACCCCCCGGGCGCGAGCGGGCGCCCCGTTGTCGAGCGTCACTTCTTCGCCGCCGTCTTCCGCGTCGTCGTCGTGCGCCGTGTGCGCTTGGGCGCCGGGCCCTTCGCGCGCTTCTCGGCGAGCAGTTGGACGGCCCGCTCGAAGGTGAGGTCGTCGACGCTCTCGCCGCGCGGGATGGTCGCGTTCGTCTCACCGTCGGTGACGTACGGGCCGAAGCGGCCATCCTTGAGCTTGATGGGCTTGCCGCTGGTCGGGTCGGCCTCGAACTCCTTGAGCGCGCTCGACGCGCCGCGCGCGCCGTACTTCGGCTGCGCGTAGATCGCGAGCGCCTCTTCGAGCGTGATGTCGAAGATCTGCTGCTCACCCTGCAGCGTGCGCGAGTCGGTGCCCTTCTTGAGGTACGGCCCGTACCGGCCGTTCTGCGCCGTGATGACGTCGCCCGTCTCGGGGTCCGTGCCGACGGCCCGCGGCAGCTCGAGCAGGCGGAGCGCCGTCTCGAGGTCGATCGTGTCGGGGCTCATCGACTTGAACAGCGATGCGGTGCGCGGCTTCGGCACGGCGTCCTTCTTCGCACCGCGCTTCTTGGGGGCGGGCTTCTCGGCTGCGGCATCCGTCGCACCGACTTCACCCGTCGCTGGGTCGACCGCGTCGGGATCGACCGGCTCCTCCTCCTGCACGTACGGGCCGAAGCGGCCGTCCTTCACGACGATGAGCTTGCCGTTGGCCGGGTTCTCGCCCAGCACGCGGTCGCCTGCGACGGGTGCCTCGATGAGCTCGCGCGCCTTCTCGGCGGTGAGCTCGTCGGGGGCGAGCCCCTCGGGGATGTTGACGTTGCGCGGCTTCGCGTCGGGGTCGGCCGGGTCGGTGACCTCGAGGTAGGGCCCGTACTTGCCGAAGCGGAGCGTGACGCCGTCGGAGATGCGGGTGGAGTTGAGCTCGCGCGCGTCGATCTCGCCGAGGTTGTCGACGATCCTGCGGAGTCCGACGTGCTCGTCCGAGCCGAAGTAGAACTCGTTGAGCCACTCGCTGCGCTCGCGCTCTCCGCGTGCGATCGCGTCGAGGTCGTCCTCGAGCTCGGCGGTGAAGTCGTAGTCGACGAGGTCGGAGAAGTGCTGCTCGAGCAGGCGCACGACGCTGAACGCGAGCCAGGTCGGAACGAGCGCCTGACCGCGCTTGGAGACGTACCCGCGGTCGAGGATCACGTCGATGATGCTCGCGAACGTCGACGGACGGCCGATGCCCTTCTCTTCGAGCGCCTTCACCAGGCTCGCCTCTGTGTACCGGGGCTTCGGGGTCGTCGTGTGGCCCTTCGCCTCGACGTCCTTGAGGCGCAGCGTGTCGCCGACGGCGAGCGCCGGGAGCGCCTGGTCGTCTGCCTTGTCGGCGTCGGCCCGCTTCTCGTCGCGGCCCTCCTCGTAGGCGTCGAGGAAGCCCTTGAAGGTGTAGACGGTGCCGGATGCCGTGAACTCGGCGCGCGCGCCGTCCGCATCGACCTCGAGCGTGACCGTCGTGGTCTCGTACTTGGCGTCGGACATCTGGCTCGCGAGCGTGCGCTTCCAGACGAGGTCGTAAAGTCGCTGCTCGTCGCGGTCCAGCTCGCCGGAAACCTGCGCAGGCGTGCGGAACTGCTCGCCCGACGGGCGGATCGCCTCGTGCGCCTCCTGCGCGTTCTTGCTGTTGTTGCGGTACACGCGCGGGTTCGGCGGAACGGCCTTGTCGCCGTAGAGCTCCACCGCCTGCGCGCGCGCCGCCTGCACGGCCTGCGTGCTCAGCGCCGTCGAGTCGGTGCGCATGTAAGTGATGTAGCCCTTCTCATAGAGACGCTGCGCGACGCTCATCGCGTGCTTGGCGCTCATGGAGAGCTTTCGGCCCGCCTCCTGCTGGAGCGTGGAGGTCGTGAACGGCGCACGAGGGCTGCGCGTGCCGGGCTTGGACTCGAGGTTCGAGACGGATGCCTCGCCCACCCGCGCGACGGCTTCGGCGAGTTCGCGCGCCTTCGCCTCGTCGAGGGCGAGCACCGCCTTCTTGAGCTGGCCCTTGTCGTCGAAGTCGGTGCCCCGGGCGAGGGTCGCGCCGTCCACGCGCGCGAGCCGCGCCGAGAACGACTCCCTCGAAGAGCCGTCGTCGCGCTTCTCGGCGAGCGTCTCGATGTCCCAGTAGGAGGCCGCGACGAACGCCATGCGCTCGCGCTCACGGTCGACGATGAGACGCGTCGCGGCGGACTGCACGCGGCCGGCGGACGTGCCCTGCTGCACCTTGTACCAGAGCACGGGGCTCACGTCCCACCCGTAGAGGCGGTCCACGACGCGGCGGGTCTCCTGCGCGTCGACGAGGGCCTGGTCCAGCTCGCGCGTGTTCTCGACGGCAGCCCGGATGGCGTCCTTCGTGATCTCGTGGAAGACCATGCGCTTGACGGGGACCTTGGGCTTGAGCACCTCGAGAAGGTGCCACGCGATGGCCTCGCCCTCGCGGTCCTCATCGGTGGCGAGCAGGACCTCGTCGGCATCCTTGAGCGCGCGCTTGAGCTCGGCGACCGTCTTGGCCTTGCGATCGTTGACGACGTAGTAGGGGTCGAAGCCGTGCTCGATGTCGATCGAGTACTTGCCGTAGGCCTCCTTCTTGTCGGCAGGGATGTCGCGCTTGTCGGCGAGGTCGCGGATGTGACCCACCGACGACAGCACCTCGTATCCGTCGCCCAGGTACGACTGGATCGACTTCATCTTCGTCGGGGACTCGACGATGACGAGCTTCTTGCCTTTGGCCAAGGGAGGCATCCTTTCTTCGACGCAAACCATACACTCCGCTCGCTGGGAACCGGACCGCGCTTCGCTCACGGCTGAGGTCCGGCCCTCGCCCACGCCGTGAGGTCGGACACGCCGAACGAGCCGGCCACGGACACCGTGGCGATCAGCCCGTCGACCTCGCACGACACGACTCGCGCGCCCGCAGCATCCGCGATCTCGGCTGCCCGATCGCATGCGATGCCACTCGCCGCACCCGACGCCGTGTCGGCCGCGGCGAGTGCCGCGGCGTCGGCGGCACCCGCGATCCGCTGGCTCGCGACCGCGGCGGCGGTGACGGCGCACAGGCCGACGGCGACGGATGCCGCGAACCCCACCACCCCCGCCGCGAGCACGGTGCCCGGCATGATTCACCGCCCTCCCGCGAGCGCGCAGCTCGCGGCCGACAGCGGCGGCAGGGCCGGGAGGCCGGCGGGCGCAGACGCGACGACGCACACGAGGTCGTCACGATGCTCGACGGATGCCTCGCCACCGGCGACCGCGCGGGCCACCACGGCCTCGGCTGACGCGACCGGCTCGCCGCGGGCGACGAGGCGAGCGGCGTCGGCGACCGCGTCCTGCAGGCGCACGTGGCGTGCGCCGGCCGCGAGCACCCCACCGGCGAACAGGAGGACCAGCGCGATGGCGGGCAGCGCGACCGCGAACTCGGCGACGATCGAGCCGCGGTCGCGGCGCGAGCCGCGTTCGGCGAGAGCGCGGATCACTCGACCGTGAGCGCCCGGCGCACGAGATCGGTGAGGATGCCGCGCACTTCATCGCTCCTCATGATCACGACCAGCAGTCCCGCGAATGCGACCGCGGCCATCGTCGCGATCGCGTACTCGGCCGTCGCAGCGCCGGTCTCATCGCCGAAGAGGTGCGCGGCGCGGCGCCGCGTGAGCGTCGGGAGCGGGATGCGGCGGAGCGGGCTCGGGTTGACGGACATGGGGGTTCCTCTCTATCGGTTGACCTATCGGTTGATCGGTTGCATCTTTCGGGCGGGCACATCAGGGAAGCGTGAGGTCGGTCGAGGACACCACGCTCAAGAACATCGGCACGACGCCGAGCAGCAGGAATGCCGGCAGCGTGCAGACTCCGAGCGGCAGGAGCAGGCGCGAAGAGAGCTGTGCGGCGTGCAGACGCCCTTCCACCCGGGCACGATGACGCTCGAGCTCCGCCTTCGCGCGGAGCAGCTCGACCGCCGGCACGCCCGCCGAGCGCGAGAGCGCGAGGATCTCGTCGACCGACGATGCGTCGTGCTTGCCCGGGGTTTCGGCCCGTGCGGCGTCGACCACGTCGCGCGCCCGATCGATCGAGACCCCGCCGCCCAGCGCGATCGCGAGCAGCTCGGCCCCGATTCCGGGCACGGATCCCTCATCGCCCGCACGACGGACGAGGCGCGCGTTCCACAGCCGGGCGGCCACGATGAGGGCGACACCGGCGCCGAGGCACGCGATCCCGAACGGGCTGCCGAGGAGCACGCCGATCGTGTCGAACCCGAGCACGATGCCGAGGGCGACCGCGACGAGCGGCAGCCAGCCCATGAGCCTGGCCGTCGCCGCCGGTTCGGCGAGCGCGACGCGCACTTCGTCGGCCGCCTCCTGCGCATCGCGCATCGAGGCGGCGATCGCGCGGAGCGTCTCAGCGAGGGGCGCTCCGACGACGGTCGCGACCGACCACGCTGCCGCCACGTCGATCCACCGTCCGCCCAGCGCAGCGATGGCCGTCGGAAGCGGAGCCCCGCGGTCGTGCGCCTCGTGCACCCGGACGGCACCCGGGTCGCCGGACTCTGCGAGGTGCTGCCACGCGCGGGCCGCCGTGACACCGGCGCCGAGCATCACCGCCAGCGTCAGGGCGGTGCCCGCGGCATCCGCCTCGTCGGATCGCGCGGCGGCACGTCGGATCAGGCCGCCCATGAGGCCTCCTCGATCGCGAGGCGCCCCGCGTCGTCGAGCACCGGCCGGCCCGCCGCAGCCCAGCGCCGACAGCCGTCAGGCGTGCGCTGGACATGGAGCACGACGCCGATCGCGCTCACGACCTGCCTGGCGAGCGCGCGATCGTCGAGGCCCGCGAGCGCGCCGAGCGCCTCGAGCCGCGCGGGGACGTCATGCAGCCCGTTGGCGTGCAGGGTGCCGGCGCCTCCGTCGTGTCCGGTGTTGAGGGCGGACAGCAGCTCGCGCACCTCGGCGCCCCGGCACTCGCCCACCACGAGGCGGTCGGGCCGCATGCGCAGCGCCTCGCGGACGAGCCGGTCGAGCGCGATGCCGCCGGTCCCTTCGAGGTTCGGCTGCCGCGCCTCGAGGCGCACATGGTGGGGGTGGTCGATGCCGAGCTCGGCGACGTCTTCGACGGTGACGATCCGCTCGGAGGGATCCGCGCTCGCGAGCAGTGCGGCCAGCAGCGTCGTCTTGCCCGCGCCCGCGGCGCCGGTCACGAGGACGTTCTCGCGCCGCCGGACGAGGTCTTCGAGCGCTGCGCGACCGCGCGTGTCGAACGCGCCCCGTGCCTCGAGATCGGCGAGCCGGGGACGCTCGATGCGCGGAACCCGGATCGAGATGACCGTCCCGTCCGGCGACACGGGCGGGAGGACGGCGTGCACGCGGACCCCGCCCTCGAGCCGCACGTCCACTGCCGGAGCGGCGTCGTCGAGGTGACGTCCGCCGACCGCGATGAGCGACACCGCGAGGTCGCGCACATCCTCCTCGGTCGCGCGCCACTCCGGCGCGCGGCGCGAGCCCTCGCCGCGATCGACGAACAGCCCCTGACCCGAGTTGATGAAGATGTCGGTCACCGATGGGTCGTCGAGGTATCGCTCGAACGGCTCGAGCGCCGGATGCCGCATCCGCCGCCCCGCGGACGGCTCCCCGCCCCCTGCCGCCGTCGGCGGCTCGACGGCGGCAGCGCTCATCCCCGCGCGGGGCTGGACGACGAACGGCTCGGGCATGCGTTCGACGCTAGGGAGGACGTCGCCGCGCAGGGCGCCTGGGCCGAGCATCCGGTGAAATCAGGCGTGTCGGCGCTCCTTGGGGAGGAGCGCTCGAATGCTGCGCGAAGAGATTAAGGGCGGCATCCCATGGGGGGAATGGGATGCCGCCGCGCGCGGCACCGCAGTTCGGGGGGTGCTTCGGGTGCCGCAATGCCAGAATCGATGTTCGGCCGTTGTTGAGCATACGCAAAATCCAGGCCGCCGACAAACAATTCCTGCACTCAGTACCGATATATCGGTTGAGTCTCAGACGCCGGGTGTCGAAGCGCGTCGCTGAGGTAGGTGAGTGCGGGGGGTCATAGGTAGATTGACCCTGTCGTCCGAGCCGTGCCGGCCAACGAGATCCGCGAAGGAGCGCTTCCGTATGAGCAGTCAGATCGACCACCTTCTGAACGAGTCACGACGGTTCGCGCCGCCTGAGGAGTTCGCTGCGAGTGCGATCGCGACCGCCGAGCTGTACGACCGCGCGAAGGCAGATCGCGAGGGCTTCTGGGCCGAGCAGGCGCGAGAGCTGCTGCACTGGCACAAGCCGTTCACCGAGGTCCTCGACTGGTCGAATCCGCCGTTCGCGAAGTGGTTCGCCGACGGCGAGCTCAACGTTGCGTACAACTGCCTCGACCGCCACGTGGAGGCAGGCAACGGCGATCGCGTCGCGCTCCTGTGGGAGGGCGAGCCCGGCGACGAGCGCCGCGTCACGTACGCCGAGCTCACCGACGAGGTCAAGCGGCTCGCGAACGTCCTCACCGGCCTCGGCGTCGGGCAGGGCGATCGCGTTGCGATCTACATGCCCGCGATCCCCGAGGCGATCGCGGCGATGCTCGCCGTCGTGCGGATCGGCGCCGTGCATTCCGTGGTGTTCGGCGGCTTCTCGGCCGACAGCCTGCGCGCGCGGCTCGACGACGCCGCCGCGAAGGTCGTCATCACCGCGGACGGCGGCTACCGCAAGGGGAAGGTCTCGCCCCTCAAGCCCGCCGTCGACCTCGCACTGGCCGACCGCAACGGCTCGGGTCCGCAGGAGACGGTCGAGAACGTCATCGTCGTCCGCCGCGGCGGCAACGACATCGACTGGGTCGAGGGTCGCGACATCTGGTGGCACGACGTCGTCTCGCAGGCGCCGGCCGAGCACGAGGCCCGGCCCTTCCCCGCCGAGAACCCGCTGTTCATCCTGTACACGTCGGGCACTACCGGAAAGCCCAAGGGCATCCTGCACACGACCGGGGGCTACCTCACGCAGTCGGCGTTCACCAACAAGGTCGTCCACGACGTGCACCCCGAGGACGATGTGTTCTGGTGCACGGCCGACATCGGGTGGGTCACCGGCCACTCGTACGTCACCTACGGTCCCCTCGCCAACGGCGCGACGCAGGTCCTCTACGAGGGCACACCCGACACGCCCCATCCGGGTCGCTGGTGGGAGATCGTGGAGAAGTACGGCGTCACGATCCTCTACACCGCGCCCACCGCGATCCGCTCGTTCATGAAGATCGGGCGCAAGGTCCCCAAGCGCTTCGACCTGTCGTCGCTGCGCCTGCTCGGGTCGGTCGGCGAGCCGATCAACCCCGAGGCGTGGATGTGGTACCGCAAGATCATCGGCGGCAAGGCGGCGCCGATCGTCGACACGTGGTGGCAGACCGAGACGGGGGCGATCATGATCTCCGCCCTGCCGGGTGTCACCGAGACGAAGCCCGGTGCGGCGCAGGTCGCGCTTCCGGGCGTCTCGGTCGACGTCGTCGACGAGGACGGCACGCACGTCGGCAACGGCAACGGCGGCCTGCTCGTCATCACCGAGCCGTGGCCGTCGATGCTGCGCGGCATCTGGGGCGACCCCGACCGCTTCGTCGAGACGTACTGGAAGAAGTTCGAGAAGCAGGGCTTCTACTTCGCCGGCGACGGCGCGCGCCTCGACGACGACGGGGAAGTGTGGCTCATGGGACGGGTCGACGACGTCATGAACGTGTCGGGCCACCGGCTCTCGACGACCGAGATCGAGTCGGCGCTCGTCGCGAACGAGGCCGTCGCGGAGGCCGCGGTGGTCGGGGCATCCGATGAGACCACCGGCCAGGCGGTCGTGGCGTTCGTCATCATCAAGGAGTCGTACCTCGCCGAGCACGCCCCCGAGGGACTCGCGAACACGCTGCGCCTGTGGGTCGGCGAGCAGATCGGCCCCATCGCGCGTCCGCGAGACGTCTACATCGTGGGCGAGCTGCCCAAGACGCGCTCGGGCAAGATCATGCGCCGCCTGCTGCGCGACGTCGCCGAGGGTCGCGAGGTCGGCGACACGACGACGCTCGCCGACACGGCCGTGATGAGCGTCATCTCGGCGCAGCTCAAGTAAACGAGAAGACGACCTCGACCTCGACCGGAGCGTCGAGCGGCAGCACGGGCACGCCGACCGCGGAGCGCGCGTGCCTTCCGGCTTCGCCGAAGATCTCGCCCAGCACTTCGCTCGCGCCGTTGACGACGCCGGGCTGGCCGGTGAACTCGGGCACGGATGCCACGAATCCCGTGACCTTGACGACACCGGTCAGCCGGTCGACTCCCCCGACAGCCGATGCGGCCGCCGCGAGCGCGTTGAGCGCGCATGTGCGGGCGTAGCCCTGGGCGTCGGATGCCGGGACGAGCCCGTGCCCGTCGCCGACCTTGCCCGCCGCGGGCAGCGAGCCCGACACCATCGGCAGCTGGCCCGCAGTGAAGACGAGGTCGCCGTGGACCTTCGCCGGGACGTAGGCCGCAACGGGCGGCACGACGTCGGGAAGGTCGATGCCGAGCTCCGCAAGGCGCTGCGAGACGCTCACCTCACGCCTCCCCGAACTGCTTGGCGGCCTCGGCCGCGGCGTCGAGCCCCGCGTTGGCGGCGCCGGTGCTCTCACCCACGGGGCGCTTGAGGTACGCGACGAGCCCGCCCTCAGGTCCTTGCACGACCTGCACGAGCTCCCAGCCCTGCTTGCCCCAGTTGTTGAGGATCGCGGCGGTGTTGTGGATGAGAAGGGGCGTGGTGAGGTACTCCCACGTGGTCATGCGGCTCCTCGAGAAGGCGTGGATGCGGGTTTCCGGGGATTCGGAGGCTGAGAAGTCGCCCGAGTGGGCACGTCCGCCAAGGCTTCGCCCAGCAACCTCCCCTACGATCGACCCTATGCCTGATACCAAACGGACTGCTAGCGGCGTGCTCGGAGGCCTCGCGGGACTCGCGGGCCTCAGCGCTGTAGCGGGGGTTCTGGTCACCCTCACCGTCACGCCGGCGATCGCCCTTTCCGGGGCGGCGGCCACGAGCGCGATCACGATGTTCGACAACCTGCCGAGCGTCCTCGAGATCGACAAGCTCATGCTGCCGACGACGCTGTACTACAAGAACCCCGACACGGGCGAGGACGTCGAGCTCGCGAAGTTCTACGACCAGAACCGGTCGCCGGTCAGCTACGAAGAGGTCGCCCCCGTCATGTACGACGCGATCCTCTCCAGTGAGGACCCGCGCTACTACCAGCACGGCGGCGTCGACCTGATCGGAACGACTCGTGCCCTCCTGTCGAACTTCCAGGGCGGCGGCGAGGTACAGGGTGGTTCGTCGATCAGCCAGCAGTACGTCAAGAACATCCTCATCCAGCGCTGCGAGCGCGATGCGAAGGCCGAGCCGGTCCTCGACGAGGCCGGCGAGCCCGTCGTGGACGAGGAAGGCAACCCGCAGGTCATCTCGCGTGAGCAGGTTCTGCTGAACTGCTGGACGGATGCCACGACCGCGTCGGGTATGGAGGGCTACCAGCGCAAGCTGCAGGAGATGCGCTACGCGATCTCGCTCGAGCAGCGCTACTCGAAGACCGACATCCTGCTCGGCTACCTCAACATCGCGAACTTCGGCGGCACGACCTACGGCGTCGACGCTGCGGCGAAGTACTATTTCGGCGTCGCGGCGAAGGATCTGACGCTCGGTCAGGCGGCCACACTCGCGGGCATCGTGCAGAACCCGAACTCGTACCGGATCGATCGCGCGGACGGCACGATGTTCGACGGTGACGGGAACGCCTACAACAAGGCGCCCGACGGCGTCGTCGACGACGTCGCGAAGCAGCAGGTCGGGGCGCTCAACTCGAAGCTCGCGAACGGCGAGATCACCGAAGAGCAGTACCTCGCGGCCGCCGACGGCTACTCGGCGACGAAGGGCCGTCAACTCTACGTGCTGAGCCGGATGCTCGACGACGGCAAGATCACCAAGGAGCAGTACGACGCCGCGGTGATCGAGCCGATCACGCCGAACATCAACCGCCCGACGACGGGTTGCGGCGCCGCCGGAAACGCCGCGTACTTCTGCCAGTACGTCAAGCGGATCGTCGAGACCGACCCGGCGTTCGGCGAGGACGACGAGGACCGCGCCAACATGCTCAAGCGCGGCGGTCTGAGCATCTACACCACGCTCGACCCGCGTGTCCAGAATCCTGCCGCCCAGGCAATGGCCGACTGGGCGCCGTCATCTGTCGAGGGCATGGTCGACGCGAACACCGGCAAATTCGGGTCGGCAGGCGTCAGCATCGAGGCGACGACGGGCCGTGTGCTCTCGATCGTGCAGAACACCAAGTTCTCCGAAGACGCGGCACTCGCGAACGACCCGAACTACAGCTCGCTGGTCTTCGCGGCCGACTACAACCACGGCCGGTCCGGCGGCTTTGAAGTGGGATCGACGTTCAAGCTCTTCACGCTCATCGACTGGCTCGAGAAGGGCCACTCGGTCAACGAGGTGGTGAACGGCAGCGTGCGGCCCATCAAGCGGATCACGAACAGCTGCAACAGCGACAACGGCGGGGCGCCCGGCGACTGGGTCAACCCCAACAACGTGATCGTCAAGAACTTCAACAACCAGCGCGGCTACGTCGGCACGCCGATGAAGTTCACCCGCGACTCGCTCAACACGGGCTTCTTCGCGATGGCCGAGAAGCTCGACCTGTGCGACATCAAGAACGTCGCGACGAAGATGGGCGTGACGCTCGGCAACGGCAGCCCTGTGAAGATGGACGACCTCTTCTCGATCATCGGCTCGAACAATGTCGCTCCGATGGCGATGGCGGGCGCCTACGGCACCGTCGCCAACAACGGCATCTACTGCGAGCCGCGCGCGATCGACAAGGTGATCGACGCGGACGGCAACGAGATCACGCCGCCGCAGACGACGTGCACGCAGGTGCTGGACCCGAAGGTCGCAGCCACCGCGGCGTACGCGCTGGAGGGCGTGATGAGGGGCGGAACCGGCAACCGGGCGAACCCGTACGACGGCGTCTCCGTGCTCGGAAAGACTGGTACGCACGAGAGCTGGCAGACGTGGCTCGTGCAGTCGTCCACGAAGGTCGCGACCGCGACGTGGGTCGGCAACTCGACTGGCAAGGGCGACATCTTCAAGCGCTGGCACAACGGCCAGAAGATGTCCGATCTGCGGTACATCATCTCGCGCGAGATGCAGCACGCCGCGAACCTCGCATACGGCGGCGACCGATTCGCGGAGCCGGATCGGGATCTGACGAGACAGGTCCTCACCGACCTGCCCAACGTGGTCGGCATGCCGGTCGACCAGGCGCGCCAGACGCTCGAGGACGCCGGCTTCGAAGTCATCGTCGGCGACCCGATCGACTCCCCTGAGGCCGAGGGCATCGTCGCGGCGCAGAACCCCGGTGCGGGCAAGGTCGCGGGCGGAACTCCTGTCACGATCAACCCCAGCAACGGGCAGGGCATCGCTGTGCCGGACGTCTCGGGCCGCCCGCTCGATGAGGCGGTCAGAGCCATCCAGCGCAGCGGCTTCGGCAATGTCCAGCCCGGCACCTGCACCGTCGACGACGGGGTGAACAACCCCCGCGCCACCGGCACGAGTCCCGCCGCCGGCTCGGTCGTGAACCGCAACACGCAGATCACGATCGACTACGCGGCCAATGACTGCGGCGGCGGAGGCGGCCCGGGCGGCGGAGGCGGCCCCGGCGGCGGGGGCGACTCCGGCGGCGACAACTAGTGGCAGCCCCGAACGTCAAGACCGCCCTCACCGCGCTCGGCGCGGTGGGGGCGGTCGGTGTCGGCGCCGCAGTGTGGGGCGTCGGCATCGAGCGCTACCTCTTCACGCTCCGCGAGCACGAGGTCGCGCTCCTGCCCGCCGGCTCCGCGCCGATCCGCGTCCTGCACCTGTCCGACGCGCACATGGCGCCGTGGCAGAGGCGCAAGCAGCGGTGGATCGCGTCGCTTGTCGACCTGCACCCGGATCTCATCGTGAACACGGGCGACAACCTCGGCCACGCGGACGGGTTGCGAGGGCTGCGGGCCGCGTTCGCGCCGTTCCGCGGCATCCCCGGCGTCTTCGTGCACGGCTCGAACGACCATACGGCCCCGTCACCGCGCAATCCGCTCAAGTACTTCACAGGGCCGTCGAGGATCAAGACCGAGGCAGAGCCGCTCGACACGGGCGCGCTCGACGAATACCTCACCGACGACCTCGGCTGGGCGGATCTCAACAACGCCGCCGCACGGCTCGAGGTCGCGGGGCTGACGATCGACGCGTTCGGCGTGAGCGACGCCCATCGCCGGTGGGATCGGCTCGACGTCGTCCCGGATGCGCTCGAAGAGGCGCGAGACGACGAGCCGTCCGAGCTCACGCTCGGCGTCACGCACGCCCCCTATCGCCGTGTGCTCGACGCGTTCACCGAGTTCGGCGCGGACATGCTCTTCGCGGGGCACACGCACGGCGGGCAGGTGCGCCTCCCCGGCGTCGGCGCGCTCGTCGCCAACTGCGACATCCCGCTGCGCCAGGCGCGGGGTCTGAGCGTGTGGAGCCACCGCGGAACGGACCTCCCGCTCAATGTGAGCGCCGGCCTCGGCCACTCGATCTACGCCCCCGTGCGGTTCGCGTGCCCGCCCGAGGCATCGCTCATCACCCTGGTGGCGAAGGACGCGCCCGGGCAGTCGGCTCGGTTCGGAGCACGCTCCGGGATCGGGTAGACTCGACGGGTTGCCACGGGGTGTGGCGCAGCTTGGTAGCGCGCTTCGTTCGGGACGAAGAGGCCGCAGGTTCAAATCCTGTCACCCCGACCAGATACCGAAACCGACGTCGAGGGAAGCGATGAGCCCGAAGCCCATCCGTCTCGTCTCGTTCGACCTCGACGACACGCTGGCGCCGTCGAAGAGCCCGATCGATCCGCGCATCGGCGACCAGCTCATCGCCCTGGCCGAGCGCGTCGAGGTCGCCGTCATCTCGGGCGGCCAGCTGGCGCAGTTCGAGAAGCAGGTCGTCGACCGGCTTCCGGATGCCCCGGCATCCGTCCTGTCCCACATCCACCTGCTGCCCACGTGCGGCACGCAGTACTACCGCGTGCGCGAGGGCGGCGTCGAGAAGATCTACGCGCACGCGCTGACTGACGACCAGAAGCGCCGCGCGATCTCGGCCCTCGAGTCCGAGGCGAAGCGGCTCGGCCTGTGGGAGACCGAGACGTGGGGCGACATCATCGAGGACCGCGGCTCGCAGATCACGTTCTCGGCACTGGGCCAGAGCGCTCCGCTGGAGGCGAAGACGGCGTGGGATCCCACGGGCGCCAAGAAGAACGCCCTCCGCCAGGCGGTCGCATCGCTCCTCCCCGACCTCGAGGTGCGCTCCGGCGGAACGACCTCGGTCGACATCACGCACGAGGGGATCGACAAGGCCTACGGCATGCGCCGGCTCGCAGAGCAGACGGGCATCCCGCTCGACGAGATGCTGTTCGTCGGCGACCGTCTCGACCCCGACGGCAACGACTACCCCGTGCTTGCGATGGGCGTGCCGTGTCAGGCCGTGGAGGGCTGGGAGGACACGGCAGAGTTCCTCGACCGGCTCATTCCGACGCTGCCGGAACGCTGACCGCCCGGTTCTCCTGCCCGACCGGCACCAGTCGGGTGAGCTGGGTCACGTGCTTCGGCTCGAGCTCTTCGAGCGACGCGACCCCGAGCAGCTTCATCGTGCGCTCGATCTCGTTGCGCAGGATCGCGATCGTCTTGTCGACTCCGGCGCGTCCACCGGCCATAAGTCCGTAGAGATAGGCGCGGCCGACGAGCGCGAACTTCGCGCCGAGCGCGACGGATGCCACGATGTCGGCGCCGTTCATGATGCCGGTGTCGATCATGACGGTCGCGTCCCGTCCGACTTCGCGCACGACGTGCGGCAGCAGGTGGAACGGCACGGGCGCCCGATCGAGCTGGCGCCCTCCGTGGTTGGACAGCACGATGCCGTCGACGCCGAGGTCGACGAGGCGCTTCGCATCCTCGACGTTCTGCACGCCCTTCACGACAACCTGGCCGGGCCACAGGTCGCGGATGACCGCGAGATCTTCGTAGCTGATCGTGGGGTCCATCGCCGCGTCGAGCAGCTCGCCCACCGTGCCGCCCGTCGTCGACAGCGACGCGAATTCGAGCTTGGGCGTCGTGAGGAAGTCGAACCACCACCACGGCCGCGGGATCGCGTCGATGATCGTCGTCAGCGTGAGCTGGGGCGGAATCGAGAAGCCGTTGCGCTTGTCGCGCAGCCGGGCGCCCGCGACGGGCGTGTCGACCGTGAACATGATCGTGTCGAAGCCGGCCGCCGCGGCGCGCTTCGCGAGACCGTACGAGATCTCGCGGTCGCGCATGACGTACAGCTGGAACCAGTTTCGCCCGTTCTGGTTGGCGGCCCGGACGTCTTCGATCGAGGTCGTGCCGAGCGTCGACAGCGTGAACGGAATGCCCGCGGCGCCGGCGGCGGATGCCCCGGCCGACTCGCCCTCGGTCTGCATGAGCCGCGCGAACCCGGTCGGCGCGATGCCGAACGGCATCGTCGACGGTCCGCCGAGGATCGTCGTCGACATGTCGACGGACTCCGCCGGCCGCAGGATCGACGGGTGGAACTCGATGTCTTCGAACGCCTGCCGCGCACGTGCGAGAGACAACTCACCCTCGGCCGCTCCGTCGGTGTAGTCGAATGCGGCCCGCGGCGTGCGGCGCTGGGCGATCGCCCGCAGGTCGGAGATCGTGAGGGCCTTGTCGAGCCGCCGCCGGCGCGCGTTGAGATCGGGCCGCTTGAACTGCATGAGCTCCATGAGCTCGGAGATCTTGGGCAGCTGTCGCTTGACCATGCGTGATACCTCTCGTCAGCCGCGCCGTCAGGCGTGCGGACGCGTGTTCTCGTAGTAGTGCGTGATGTGGTCGCGCACGCGGCGGGCCGCGGCATCCGCATCGTGCGCGTTGATCGCGTCGAGGACGCCGCGGTGCTCGGTGCGCAGTCGCCCTGCCTCTGCAGACCAGTCGGGGATGCTCTCGACCGCCGCGCGCACGTAGCCCTCGATGGACGCGCGCAGACCCTCCATCGTCGCCGCGACGACGAGATTGCCGGACGCCTGCGCCAGCGCCACATGGAACGCGGCGTCGAGCGCGAGGAAGTCGCCCGGTGTGAGCTCGCCGTCGTCCATCGCATCGAGCGTCTCGACCGCGGCGGACAGATCGGGCTCGGATGCGCCGGCCAGCGTGCGGGCGACCCACTCCTCCAGAACGAGCCGCGTCGCGACGACATCGGCGATCGGAAGCCCCTGGGCGGCGACCTGAAGCCGCAGGAGCGCCGAGAAGCCTCCCGTTGGGGATGCGATCACGATGGCGCCCGCGTTCGGCCCTGAGCCCGTGCCGGTGCGGATGAGCCCCATGACCTCGAGCACGCGCAGCGCCTCTCGGACGCTCGAGCGCCCCACCCCGAGCTGGGCGACCAGGTCGCGCTCGGATGGCAGCCGATCTCCTGGGCGGAGCCTGCCTGCGGCCATGTCGGCCTCGATCGTGTCGAGGACCGTCCGCCATGCCCGCGCCTGTTCCGCCACGTGACCTCCTTTGGTCTGACCACACTACGCGAGCGCCCGGGGCGGTGCAACCCGATACTCTGGCGCCATGGATCCCCTCGTCCTCGTCCTCGTCGTCGCGGGCGTCGCGTGCGCCTTCTGCTGGATCACGTCCCTCATCACGAAGGAGACATCGTGGGTCGACCGGCTGTGGTCGATCGTGCCGTTCGTGTACGTGTGGATCTTCGCGATCGCCGGCATCCTCGCGGGCGTCGACGCGACCCGTCTCATCGTGATGGCCGTGCTCGCCACCCTGTGGGGCGTGCGCCTCACCTACAACTTCGCGCGCAAGGGCGGCTACACCGGCATGGAGGACTACCGGTGGGCGATCCTGCGGGCGCGCATGAAGCCGTGGCAGTTCCAGCTGTTCAATCTGTTCTTCATCGTGCTGTACCAGAACGCCCTGCTCGTGCTCATCACGCTTCCGGCCTATATCGCGTACCTCAATCCGGCGGCATTCACCGGATGGGACGCCGCCTTCGCCGCGCTGCTCATCGCGTTCCTGGTCGGGGAGTTCGTCGCCGACCAGCAGCAGTGGGAGTTCCACCAGGCCAAGAAGGCGGCCGGCGGCCACCTCGAGCCCGGGTTCGTCACGACGGGCCTGTGGCGGTTCAGCCGTCACCCGAACTTCTTCTTCGAGCAGGCGCAGTGGTGGACGTTCTACGCGCTCGGCGCGACAGCGGCCGTGGCATCCGGTCTCGGCTTCTGGGGCGGCGCGTTCAACTGGACGATCCTCGGGGCATTCCTGCTCACGGTGCTGTTCATCGGCTCGACGATCTTCACGGAGTCGATCTCGGCGTCGAAGTACCCCGCGTACGGCGACTACAGGCGCACGACGTCGATGATCGTGCCGCTGCCGCCCCGTCGTCGGCGCGAAGCCGAGGCGCACGCCTAGCCCAGGCGGGGGCGCCTAGCCCAGGCGCCCGCCCGACTCGCGGAGGTAGCACTCCGCGCACATCGACTCGTACGTGACGCGGTCGGCCGACAGCTCGTCGATCGCGACCTGGTCGCCGTCGAACACGAACCGGCCTCCGACGAGTCGCGCGTTGAAGATCGCCTTGCGGCCGCACCGACAGATCGTCTTGAGCTCTTCGAGGGTGTGCGCGAGCTCGAGCAGCCGGCGCGAGCCGGGGAAGGCCTGCGTCCGGAAGTCCGTGCGGATGCCGTACGCGAGCACCGGAACGGCGTCGAGCACGACGATCCGCAGAAGGTCGTCGACCTGCTCCCGAGTGAGGAACTGGGCCTCGTCGATGAGGAGGCACGCCACGTCGATCGACATGCCGCCGTGGTCGGGGATGAGCGTATCGACCTCGGCGCGATGCAGCCTCGAGCGGTGCTCCGCGAACAGCGAGCGCACGTCGTCGCCGGGCCGGATGAGGAAGTCGACGTCGCGCGTCACGCCGAGCCGGCTCGTGATCTGCTCAGCGCCCTTCGTGTCGATCGCGGGCTTGGCCAGCAGCACGTGCTGCCCGCGCTCCTCGTAGTTGTACGCGGCCTGCAGGAGAGCCGTCGACTTGCCGGAGTTCATCGCCCCGTAGCGGAAGTAGAGCTTGGCCACGAACCGAGCGTAGTCGCCCTCAGGGGCGCTCCCACGATGCGAGGGGCCCGGGCTCCACGACGAAGCCCGTTCCCGCGGTCGGCTCGCCCGCCAGCCTCGGCAGCCACTCGGGGTCGCGCGCGGCGACCTTCACGCGCAGGTGCGCGACCTCGTACGCGAGTTGCCCGTCGGTGACGAGCATGCCGGGGGGCGCGGCATCCGGTCTCACGATCCTCGTGCGATCGAACCGGTACCCGCGCGCATCGGCCTCGTCCGCGAGCGTGCCGAGGAAGTGCCCGACGGCGTCGAGCGGATCGTCGCACGCGCGGAACCTCTCGAGCTGCGGATGCCGCGTGTACCCGACGGTCCCGCCGCCGAGCACCTTCTGTGCCAGCAGAGCCTCGCGCCAGCACGCGACCAGGGCCGCACGATCCAGCAGCGACGGATGCAGCGACCACAGCCTCACGCGAGCAAGCGTCTCACACGCCGGCGTCAGCGCCCGCCGAAGCCGCCTCCGCCCCCGCCGCCGCCGGAGAAGCCGCCACCCGACGATCCGCCGGACGAGGACCATCCCGAGCTCGACGAGCTGCTGAATCCGGAGCGGGACGATCCGCGGGAGACGGGCGTGGCGGCGAGGCGCCCGATCGAGCGGGACGCGTCGGAGAGCGAGTTCGAGCCGACGACGTCGAAGAGCGACAGGTGGGAGGCCACCATGTCGGCGGGCGCGGCGGCGCGGATGACGTCGAGCCACTCGTTCTGCATGCCGAACAGCACCGCGTAGGGCAGCAGCCGCTCGTAGAGGTTCACGACATCGGCGTCCGGCGCGTTGGGCGCCTCGCCATACGGGCGCCTGCCGGCGGACACCAGGTCGGCAGTGCGGGGCGTCTGGGCGGCGCGCAGACGCTCCTCCTCGGCCAGCTCGAGGTACTCCCGGATGCCCTCGAGGTACGTGCGGTGGCGGCCGCCCGCGAGCGTCAGCGGCGCCGGGAGCTTGTACCCCGGCACCGTGAACGCGAAGAACCCGCCGGCGATCGCGGCGCCGTAGACGAGCGTCCCGAGACCGCCGGGGAGGTCCGCGAGGACCGGGAGCTCGTCGATGAAGAAGAGCAGCACGAACGCCAGCACGATGCCGCACACCATCGCGGTGAGTCGCACGTTCTCGATCCATCCCGGGATGCGTCCTCGATACCCGCGGCGTCGCGTGAGATCCCCGATGCCCCGCATGTAGGTGACGGCGCGATTCGGAGGCTTGGCGGTGAACTTCCCCAGATCGACCGTCGCCCCGGAGCCCGCCTTGGTGCCGAACAGCGCCTGCACGACGCGCTGGTCGTCGCCGTCGAGCCCGTCGCGCGTGCGCAGCACGAGATCGAAGTCGTCCGGGCGGTCGCGGTCGCCGCTCGCGCGGATCTCGATGATGTCGCGCACCGCGAGGTCGACGACCTGGGCGGCGAACGCGCGCTCCGGCACCCCGAGCACGTCCGCCGACAGCATGAGCGACTCGTCCTCGGGCGGCGTGTACTCCACGATGACCGGTGAACGGTCGGGATTGCGGCGGAGCACGATGCGGATCACGATCACGAAGACGAGCCCGCCGACGCCCGCGAGCAGCGCCGCTCCCGGGAGGATCCACTGCCACCACGGGTACGGCGGCGGCGGGGGCGGCGTCGGCGCGGCGAACGTGCCCTGCGAGAAGCCGATCGCGACGGTGACGTTCTCGTCAGGGCCGAGGCGCACGGGAGGGACCGTGAAGTCGGTGGCGTCGGATGCGGCATCCGGCGCCCCCAGCGAAGCCGCCCACGCGGTCACGTGAGCCGGCCACTCTCCCCCGTCGGTCGGACCCGTGATCGTGCACGGGTCGCTCGAGCCGGCAGGACCCTGGTAGCAGAACGCCCGCCCGGCGAGGAGGCCCTCCGCGGCGTCGCCCGCGATGCGCACGTGCGCGCCGGCGGCGTCGAACGGCTGCGGATGGTCGGTGCCGACCGTGTCCCAGTAGAACTCGTCGGCGTCCGTGTCCTCGTAGCGCAGGACGACGTCGCGCATCGTGTACGAGATGACGTACGTCTGCCGCCCGTGGACGAACGAGTCATCGCCCGTGAGCACGTAGACCCAGTCCTCGTCCTGCTCCGTCCACCACGGGATCGGGGCTGCGTCCTCCCCCGTCACCTGCATGACCTGCGTCTGCAGGTCGATGCCCGAGTCGGAGCGGGGCAGCCGGCGGACAAGACCGCGGTTCTGATCGAACTCGGGGAACCGCGCGACGATCGTCTCGGTCGTGTAGAGCGCACTCGCGCCGCCGGCAGCGCGCACGAGCCAGTACTCGGCGTCGAAGGAGTCGTACGTGAAGTCCTGGACGTCGGCGGAATCGATTCCGGATGCCGCGGCTGGCGCCGCGAACGCCAGTACGAGCGCCACCGCCAGCGCGCTCGCGCGCCGGGTGAGCCGACCCCAGTTCAGCCGCATGCGCTCAGCCTAGGGCCGAGCCGGTCACGCCGTGAGCGCGAGCGCCTCGGCCGTCTCGGTGAGCGACTCGCTCGCGGCTTCCGGGTCGACGTTGAGCGTCGAGCCGTAGCTCGGGATGAGCTCGCGCAGGCGCGGCTCCCACTCGCCGAGGTGCTCGGGGAAGCTCGACTTGAGCAGGCCGAGCATGATCGAGACCGCCGTCGACGCACCCGGCGACGCGCCCAGGAGCCCTGCGATCGTGCCGTCGGCGCCCGTGACGACCTCGGTGCCGAACTGCAGGATGCCGCCCTTCTCGGGGTCCTTCTTCATCACCTGTGCGCGTTGGCCGGCCTGGATGAGCTCCCAGTCCTCGTCCTTCGCCGTCGGCATGAACGTGCGCAGGCTCGCGACCTTCTTCGCGTGGGTCTTCAGCAGCTCGCCGACGAGATACTTGATGAGGCTCGGGTTGTCCCACGCGACCTTGAGCATCGGCCCGATGTTGCTCGGGCGCACCTGCGACACGATGTCGAGCATCGACCCGTTCTTGAGGAACTTGGGGCTGAACGTCGCGAACGGACCGAACAGCAGAGAGGCCTCGCCGTCGACGACGCGTGTGTCGAGGTGCGGCACCGACATCGGCGGGGCGCCGACGGATGCCTGCGAGTACACCTTCGCCTTGTGCTGCGCGACCAGGGCCGGGTTCGTCGTCTTGAGGAACTGGCCGCCGATCGGGAACACGCCGTAGCCGCGGATCTCGGGGATGCCCGAACGCTGCAGGAGCTTCAGCGACCAGCCGCCGGCGCCCACGAACACGAAGCGCGCGCGGATCTGGCCGGGCGTCAGGCCGATCGTGTTGCGCCACTTGACGAGCCACGTGCCGTCCTTCTGGCGCTTGAGGTCGCGCACCTCGCGGTTGGTCACGACCTGCGCGCCGCGCTCGCGGAGCGCGTCGAAGAGCTGGCGCGTGAGTGCGCCGAAGTCGACGTCGGTGCCCGCGGGCACGCGGGTCGCGGCGAACGGCTCGCCCTTGCGGCGCCTCTGCATGAGCAGCGGGGCCCACTTGTTGATGACGCGCGAGTCCTCGCTGTACTCCATGCCGGCGAACAGCGGCTGCTCCTTGAGCACCTCGTAGCGCTTCTTGAGGAACGCCACGTCCTTCTCGCCGCGCACGAACGTCATGTGCGGGGCCGTGTTGATGAACGTCGACGGCGCGTCGAGCACGCCCCGGTCGACGAGCGACGACCAGAACTGGCGGCTCTGCTGGAACTGCTCGTTGATGGCGATTGCCTTCGACGGGTCGAGCCTGCCGTCGGGACCCTCGGGCATGTAGTTCAGCTCGCACAGCGCGGCGTGACCGGTGCCCGCGTTGTTCCATGCGTTGGAGCTCTCGAGCGCGACGTCGGAGAGGCGCTCGTAGACGACGATCTTCCAGTCGGGCTGCAGCTGCGAGATCAGGGCGCCGAGCGTGGCGCTCATGATCCCGCCTCCGATCAGGAGGACGTCGGCGACGTCGGCGTCCGTGCTCGGAACGGTGCTCGCATCAGTGGTTTCGGTCACCAGACAATTCTAGGTCGGCGCGTCAGGGGGTCTGGACGGCGGTGAGCCCCGCGGCGACCAGCTCCGCGATCTGGACGGCGTTGAGCGCCGCGCCCTTTCGCAGGTTGTCGTTCGAGATGAACAGCACGAGGCCCTTGCCCCCGGGGGCCGACTGGTCGGCGCGGATGCGGCCGACGAACGACGCGTCCTTGCCGGCCGCCTGGAGGGGCGTCGGCACCTCTTCGAGCGTCACGCCCGGGGCACCCGACAGCACCTCGCGCGCACGCTCGGGCGTGATCTCGCGCGCGAACTCGGCGTTGATGCTGAGCGAGTGGCCCGTGAAGACGGGGACCCGCACGCACGTGCCCGCGACCCGCAGGTCGGGCAGCTCGAGGATCTTGCGGCTCTCGTTGCGCAGCTTCTTCTCTTCGTCGGTCTCGTTCGAGCCGTCGTCGACGACGTTGCCCGCGAGCGGGATCACGTCGAACGCGATCGGGGCGATGTACTTCTCGGGCTGCGGGAAGTCGAGCGCCGAGCCGTCGCGCGCGAGGCGGTCGACGTCGCCCTGCGCGAGAACGCCCTCGACCTGACCGAGCAGCTCCTGCACGCCCGCGACGCCCGAGCCCGACACCGCCTGGTACGTCGAGACGATGAGCCGCTCGAGCCCTGCCGCGGCGTCGAGGACCTTGAGCACCGGCATCGCGGCCATCGTCGTGCAGTTCGGGTTCGCGATGATGCCCTTGCGCGCCTCGGCGATCGCGTGCGGGTTGACCTCGCTCACGACGAGTGGGACGTCGGGGTCCATGCGCCACGCGCTCGAGTTGTCGATGACGGTGGCGCCGGCGTCGGCGAAACGCGGCGCGTGCGCGCGGCTGCCGGTGGCGCCCGCCGAGAAGAGGGCGATGTCGATGCCGGAGACGTCGGCCGTCGCGACGTCTTCGACCGTCACGGCCTTGCCCTGGAAGATGACGTCGGATCCCGCCGAGCGTGCCGTCGCGAAGGCGCGGAGCTCGCGGACGGGGAATCCGCGCTCCTCGAGGATGTCGAGCATCACACCGCCGACCTGGCCGGTGGCGCCGACGACGGCGACGGAGAGTCCGGAGTCTGAGATGCGGGTCATGGGGTGTTCCTCAGCGTGAAGCGGACGCGCGGGCGTCGTCGGTCGCGCGGGGTTGCCCGATTCTACCGCCCTGCCCGCAAGCGCCCGGCCGTCGTTACGCCCGATGAGCGAGGGTGGCGAAGATCCGCAGTGAGTTGGCAGTCACCGGTCATGCGGATGCGTCAGCGCCCGGTCCCGGCGTAGACGACGGCCTCGGTGTCGCCGTCGAGTCCGTATGCGGTGTGCACGACGCGCGCGGCGGCGGCGAGGTCGTCGCCGCGGACGACGACCGAGATGCGGATCTCGGACGTCGAGATCATCTCGATGTTGATGCCCGCGACCGACAGCGCCTCGAACAGCGTGGCCGACACACCCGAGTGCGTGCGCATGCCCGCGCCCACGACGGACAGCTTGCCGATCTGGTCGTCGTGCACGAGGCTCTCGAAGCCCACCTCGTCCTGGTCGGCGGCGAGCGCGCGCAGTGCGGCCGTGGCATCCGCCTTGGGGAGGGTGAACGAGATGTCGGTGCGACCGGTCGCCGCCGCCGAGACGTTCTGCACGATCATGTCGACGTTCGCACCCGACCGCGCGACGAGCTTGAAGATCTCGGCCGCCTTGCCCGGCACGTCGGGCACGCCGATGATCGTGATCTTCGCCTGGCTGAGGTCGGTCGCGACGCCCGCGACGATCGGCTCTTCCATGTGTTCTCCCTTGTGGGCGTGTTCTCCCTTGTGGGCGTCCTTGTGGCCGTCGGGCACCGTCATGCCCGGGCCGAGCACATACGTGCCGACGCTCGAGCTGAACGTCGAGCGTGCGTGGATCATCACGCCGTGACGGCGGGCGTACTCGACGGCGCGGATGTAGAGCACCTTCGCGCCGTTCGCGGCGAGCTCGAGCATCTCCTCCGCCGAGACGACGTCGAGCTTGCGAGCGTTCGGGACGACGCGCGGGTCCGCCGTGAAGATGCCGTCGACGTCGCTGTAGATCTCGCACACGTCGGCGTCGAGCGCCGCCGCGAGGGCGACGGCGGTCGTGTCGGACCCGCCCCGGCCGAGCGTCGTGATGTCGCGCGTGTCGCGGTTGAACCCCTGGAAGCCCGCGACGATGACGATCGCGCCCTCGTCGAGCGCCTCGCGCAGGCGCACCGGCGTCACGTCGACGATGCGCGCCGCGCCGTGGTCGGCGGTCGTGATCATGCCCGCCTGGCTGCCCGTGAACGAGCGCGCCTCGAAGCCCATCGAGTGGATCGCCATCGCGAGCAGCGCCATCGAGATGCGCTCGCCGCTCGACAGCAGCATGTCGAGCTCGCGCGGCGCCGGGATCGGCGCGACCTCAGCGGCCAGCTCGAGCAGCTCGTCGGTCGTGTCGCCCATCGCGCTCACCGCGACCACGACGTCGTGGCCGGCGCGGCGCGTGTCGACGATGCGCTTCGCGACGCGCTTGATGCTGTCGGCGTCGGCGACGGACGAGCCGCCGTACTTCTGGACGATGAGCGCCACGTGGTTCTCCCGGGGATACGTCGGCGCGCGGCTCCCGGCCGCGCCCCGACGTTCCATCTTACGATCGGCGCATTCCCGGCCCGTCATGCGACGGACCGCCGCGGGGGATCAGACGCGGTGCGGCTCGGGAGCCTTCTCGTACCGGTCGGACGCGATCGCGAGCTCCGCCTGCCCGCCGGTGAGCGAGCGCAGCTCGAGCACGTAGCGCGCGAGCTCCGCCTCGGGGGCGCTCGCGATGATGCGCGTGCGGCCGTCCTCGGTCGACTCCGTCGCGTTGACCCTCGCGCGGCGCGACGACAGGTCGGTCAGCACCGGCCCCTGCAGGTCGGGCGGCACCGTGATCGTGACGATCGACACGGGCTCGAGCACGATCGTCCCGGCATCCGCGAGCGCCGCCTTGACACCCATGGCGGCCGCCGTGCGGAATGCCATCTCGGACGAGTCGACGGAGTGGGCCTTGCCGTCGTAGAGCTCGACACGGACGTCGACGACCGGATGCCCCTGCGGACCGCCCGCAGCGAGCGCGTCGCGCGCGCCCTTCTCCACGGCGGGGATGTACTGCCGAGGCACCGCTCCCCCGACGACGGAGTCGACGAACTCGAAGCCCGAGCCGGTGGGCAGCGGCGACACGCGCAGCTGCACCACCGCGAACTGGCCGTGACCGCCCGACTGCTTCTTGAGGCGCCCTTCGGCCTGCGCCGGACGCGCGATCGTCTCGCGATACGCGACCGGCGCGGGACCCGTCGTGACATGAACGCCGAGCACGCGCGCGAGCCGCTCGACGGCCACGGCGAGGTGCGTGTCGCCGAGGCCGCGGAGGATCGTGTCGCCGCCCGCGCGATCGAGGACGAGAGTCGGATCCTCGGCGAGCAGGCGCCCGAGCGCGCTCGACAACTTCGCGTCGTCGGACTGGCTCACGGGTGCGAGCGTCACGGCGTAGACGGGCTCTCGGTGCGGGAGGGGCGCGGGGCGCGCCGTCCCCTGCGCGCGCGACCACAGGATCGAGCCGGACGGCGAGCCGGTGAGCTTCGCGACCGCGCCCACCTCGCCGCAGCGGAGTGCCTCGGCGGGCACGTGCTGCGCCCCACGCAGGCGGAACAGCGCCGGCATCCGCTCGTCCGTTCCCGTCGTCGCGTTCCGCAGCCTGTCGCTCGGGCGCAGCGTGCCCGAGAGCACCTTGAGCATCGCGATCTGCCCGACGAACGGGTCCGCGACCGTGCGGAACACGTGCACGACGGTCTCTCCGTCGGGGTTCGGGGCGACGGCGACCTCGCTGCCGCCCTCCCCTTCGGCGGAGCCGCCGACGACGATGCGGTGGTCGTGGTCGTGCGCCGACGGCACCAGCGCGCACAGCAGGTCGGCGATGCGGTCGATTCCCGTCCCGGTCTCGGACGAGCACAGCAGCACCGGCACGGCCTCGCCCGACGCGACCTCGCGGGCGAACGTGCGCTCGAGCGCGTCGGGCGAGGGCTCGTCGCCCTCGAGATACGCCTCGAGCTGCTCGTCGTCATGCGACACGATCTCCTCGGTGACGTTCACGTGGAGGTCGTGCTCTTCCGCGCGCGCCGACTCGGGGATGGGCTCCTCGCGATGGTGGCCGGACTCGTCGTACACGAGCGCGTGCTCGCTGAGCACGTCGGCGACCGCGTGGAAGTCCTGCTCCTCGCCGAGCGGCATCTCCAGCGGCCAGAGCTTCTCGCCGAAGGCCGCGCGCAGCTCGCCGAGCACGCGACGGAAGTCGGCCCGCGCCCGGTCCTCCTGCGACACGACGACGATGCGCGGGATGCCCGCGTGCTCCGCGGCGTTCCACGCGGCGCGCGTGCCCGCGTTGACGCCGTCGACCGCGCTCACGACGATGACCGCGGCATCGGCGACGGCCAGCGCGGTGTCGACCCCGCCGATGAAATCCGGATGCCCCGGGGTGTCGATCACCGTGATCGCGCGCGCCACGCCGTCGGAGCACGGCCACGTGAGGTACGCGAGCGAGATGCCGAGCGTCGAGCCGCGGGCGATCTCTTCGGGCTCGTGGTCGCACACGGTCGTGCCCTGCTCGATCGAGCCTCTGCGCGGTATCGCGCCGGCCTGGAACAGCAGCGCCTCCGCGAGCATCGTCTTGCCTGAGCCGGTCCCTCCCACGAGGACGACCGTCCGGTGTCCGTTGCCGGGCGTCGGATCCATTCACGCCTCCCACACCGATGTGGATGTTCCGACCATCGTGCCTTGTGCGTCGCAGGATCGCCAGGGCCGACGGCATCCGAACCGCGTGTCAGGGTGCGATCGGCGGGAGCTCGTCGACCTTGTCGCGCACGCGCAGGCGTCCGCCCGTCGCGGCCAGCCAGCATCCGAAGATCACGAGAGGGAAGCCCACGAGCAGGCCGAGGGTGATCTCCTCGCCGAGGATGATCGCGCCGAGGATGATCGCGACGACCGGGTTCACGTAGGTGAACAGCGGCGCCCGCGCCGGGCCGACGCGGGCGATGAGCGCGAAGAAGACGATGAAGGCGAGAGCCGTGCACAGCACCGCGAGCAGCACGAGCGACACCGTGCTCGGCACGGTGGGGACCTGGTGCTGCGTGAGGAGGGCGATCGGCAGGTAGAAGATGCCCACCGCGGCCAGCGCGAGCGTCACGGTGCCGAGTGACGGCACGTCCTTCAGTTTCGTCGCGATGATGAACGGCGCGATCGCGTAGAGGACCGCCACCAGCAGCACCTCGCCGACGGCGATGAGCCCGGCACCGCCCTGGACGGCGAGGCCCGGACCGGCGACGATCACCGCGACGCCGGCGAAGCCGACCACGAGCCCGATCGAACGCGCCCGGCCGAGAGCACTTCGGTCGCCGCCCGCGAACGCGATCACCGCCGCGAAAAGCGGAACCGTCGAGACCAGCAGCCCCGTGAGCCCCGACGGGATGGTCTGCTCGGCGTGGCTGAGCAGCAGGAACGGACCCGCCATCTCGATCGCGCCGAAGGCGAGCACCCACCCGATCTTCGACCACGCGGGCCGGAGCGCCTTCTGGCGGATCGCGAACGGAAGGAGGATCACGGCGCCCAGAAGAGTGCGTCCCGCGACGACCGCGGCGGGCGAGTACGAGTCGACCGCGACACGGATGAACAGGTACGGGATGCCCCACAGCACCGCCATGGCCGCGAACAGCAGCCAGGCGCGGGTGTCGAACCGTTGCGCGGCGTTCACAGCGAGCGTCGGCCCTCGAACGCGCGGCCCAGGGTGACCTCGTCGGCGTACTCGAGGTCGCCGCCGACGGGAAGGCCGGAGGCCAGGCGCGTCACGGAGATCTCGAGCGTGTGCAGGAGGCGGCTGAGGTACGTGGCGGTCGCCTCGCCCTCGAGGTTCGGGTTCGTCGCGAGGATCACCTCTCTCACCGTGCCGTCGGCGAGCCGCTGCATGAGCTGCGTGATGCGCAGGTCGTCGGGTCCGACGCCCGCGATGGGGCTGATCGCCCCGCCGAGCACGTGGTACAGACCGCGGAACTCCCGCGTGCGCTCGATCGCCGCGACGTCCTTCGCGTCTTCGACGACGCAGATCACCGTCGCATCACGCCGCGGGTCACGGCAGATCGCGCAGCGCTCCTGTTCCGACACGTTGCCGCACACCTCGCAGAACCGCACCTTCTCGCGCACCTCGCTGAGCAGCTGCGCGAGTCGCGACATGTCGAAGTTCGGCGTCTGGAGGATGTGGAACGCGATGCGCTGCGCCGACTTCGGTCCGATGCCCGGAAGGCGGCCGAACTCGTCGATCAGCTCTTGAACGATGCCGTCGTACATGGCTAGCTGAACCTCGTCGGCGGCTCGTAGGGCTCTTCGCGCACGAACCGCGCACCGAGCACCTGACGCACGACCGCCTCACCGTATCGCTGAGGGCCACCGGATGCCGCGACCGGCCGCACCGGCGCGGGCGGGACGACCGGCGGCACGGGCGCCTCGGCCTCGGGCATCGGCTCCTCGTCGTCGTCTTCGATCTCGATCGAGGTCTCGACCTCGTCGGCGGGAAGCACGTCGCCCTCGCGAGCGGGCGCAAGGGTCGCGACACGCACCGCCGCGACCGCCTCCTCGGGCTCCTCATCGACCGCGAGGTGCGGAGTCGTCGGCTCCGCCGCCTCGGCGCCGGGCTGCGGCGTGTCGGGGATCGGCGCGACCGCCCATTCCGTGACAGGGGCGGCGGCATACGTCGTGGCTACGCGGGCTCTCGCAGGGTCGGGCTCGGGCTCGCCCCGCGTGCCTTCGGCAGGGCTCCCGCCGCCCGATTCGGGCTCGCGGCCGCCCGGCTCGTGCCGCGCGATGTAGCGCACGCGGAAGCCGAGCACCGCGTTGATCGCCGTGCGCAGGTCTTCGCTCGGTCCGCCCGGGAGCTTCTTGAACTTCGCCAGGTCGGACGGGCTCGGGAACGACAGCGTGAGCACGTCGTCGGCGAGGTCGACGACCTGCGCGGTCTGCGCCACCATCCACGAGGTGCGGTTGATGTCGCTCAGGCGCGCGAGCACGTCGGGCCATGCCACGAGCACCGTCTCGAGCGTGATCGGTCCGGTCGGAGGCGCGGATGCCGGAGCGACGGGTTCAGGGGCAGGTGCCTCGGGGACGCGCTTCGTCTCGGTCGCTTCGCTCACTCGCTCACCGACCGGGGCGGGAGGCGCTGCCGCAGGACCCGTCGCGTACGTCAGCACGCGCGCCACCATGAGCTCGAGCTGCAGCCGCGGCGACGTCGCGCCCGTCATCTCGTCGAGCGCGCCGATCACGATGTCGGCCGTGCGCGAGAGGCGCGCCGCGCCGAAGGCGTCGGCCTGACGCCGGTAGCGCGCGAGGTCGTCGGCCGAGACGCCGCGCAGCACGGCCGCCGCACCCTCGCCCGTCGCCGCGACGACGATGAGGTCGCGCAGGCGCTCGAGCAGGTCGTCGACGAAGCGCCGCGGGTCCTGCCCGGTCTGCACGACGCGGTCGACGGCGGCGAACGCCGCAGCCGCGTCGGCGGCGGCGAACGCGTCGACCACCTCGTCGAGCAGCTCGGCATGCGTGTAGCCCAGCAGCGAAACGGCGCGCGCGTACTGCACGCGCACGGCGCCGGTGTCCGTGGCGTCCGACCCCGCGATCAGCTGGTCGAGCAGCGACAGCGTGTCTCGCGGCGAGCCGCCACCTGCGCGCACCACGAGCGGGAGCACGCCCGCCTCGACCTCGACGCCCTCGTGCGCGCACAGCTCTTCGACGTACGCGAGCATCGCGGCCGGGGGCACGAGCCGGAAGGGGTAGTGGTGCGTGCGCGACCGGATCGTGCCGATGACCTTCTCGGGCTCGGTCGTCGCGAAGATGAACTTGACGTGGTCGGGGGGCTCTTCGACGAGCTTGAGCAGCGCGTTGAAGCCCTGCGGCGTCACCATGTGCGCCTCGTCGAGGATGAAGATCTTGTAACGGTCGCGCGCGGGTGCGAACACCGCGCGCTCGCGCAGGTCGCGCGCGTCGTCGACGCCGTTGTGCGACGCCGCGTCGATCTCGACCACGTCGAGGGACCCGCCGCCGTTGCGGCCGAGCTCGATGCAGCTCTCGCACGTGCCGCACGGCGTGTCGGTGGGGCCCTCGGCGCAGTTCAGGCAGCGCGCGAGGATGCGCGCGGACGTCGTCTTGCCGCAGCCGCGCGGCCCCGAGAAGAGGTACGCGTGGCCGACGCGGTCGCCGCGCAGCGCGGTCATGAGCGGCTCGGTGACCTGCGACTGACCGATCATCTCGCCGAACGTCTCGGGCCGGTAGCGGCGGTAGAGGGCGGTGGTCACCACCACAGCCTACGGCGTGCCGACGACATCGCGGCGGTCGGAACCGGCGGTGCGCTACACGTCGATGGGCACGTGCCCGTCGGGGTCGGGGACGATGACCGGGATCGTGGAGGTGACCGTGGGAACGGACGCGGACAGCAGCGTTCCGTCCTCGCGACGGATGTCGGCGAACTGCCGCTGCGTCGGGCGTCCGGGGATGATCGGACCCTGGTCGGCGAGCGGCACGACCAGCTCTTCGCCCGGTCCGATCATGTACGGCGCCCCTCGCACGCTGAACCCGACGTGCGTGCCGTCCTCCGACGCGCGCACTGTGAGCGAGTCGCGGCGCAGTGCGATGTCGAGGCGCGTGCCCTGCCACTCCAGCGAGTACGACAGCTCGGGCCACGCGGCCGGCAGCCGAGGATCGAACGTGAGCTCGCCGAAGTGGTCGCGCATGCCGCCGAACCCGGCTACGAGCGCCGTCCACACACCGCCGGCGGAGGCGACGTGCACGCCGTCGGCCGCGTTGTGGTGCAGGTCGGCGAGGTCGACGAACAGCGACTGGCGGAAGTACTCCAGCGCGAGGTCCTGGTAGCCGACCTCGGCCGCGAGGATCGACTGCACGACGGCGGACAGCGTCGAGTCGCCGGTCGTCAGCGGATCGTAGTACTCGAAGTCGGCGAGCTTGTCCTCGGCCGAGAAGTGGTTGCCCTGCAGGAACAGCGCGAGCACGACGTCGGCCTGCTTGAGCACCTGGTACCGGTAGATCACCAGCGGGTGGTAGTGCAGCAGCAGCGGGCGCTTGTCGGCCGGCGTGTTCTCGAGGTCCCAGATCTCGCGTTCGAGGAACACGTGGTCCTGCGGGTGGATGCCCAGGGCCGGGCTGAAGGGGATGTGCATCGCCTCGGCGGCGCGCTCCCAGGCATCCGCCTCGCCCGCTTCGAGGCTGAGGCGCGTCACCATCGTGCGGAACGCCTCTCCGTCGGCGGCCGCGAGCTCGCGCACGACGCGCGCCGCGAAGCGCAGGTTGAACCGCGCCATGACGTTCGTGAAGAGGTTGTCGTTCACGACTGTCGTGTACTCGTCGGGGCCGGTCACGCCGTGGATGTGGAACGTGCGCTCGCCGTCGTCGCTCGTGCGCCAGAACCCGAGCGTCGTCCACAGGCGTGCCGTCTCGACCGCGATGTCGATGCCCTCGCGGTGCAGGAAGTCCATGTCGCCCGTCGCCCGCACGTACTTGGCGAGCGCGAAGACGATGTCGGCGTTGATGTGGAACTGCGCGGTGCCGGCGGCGTAATAGGCGGATGCCTCTTCACCGCTGATCGTCCGCCAGGGGAAGAGCGCGCCGGCCTCGTTGAGCTGGAACGCGCGGCGGCGCGCGGCGGGGAGCATGAGGTACCGCATCCGCAACGCGTTTCGCGCCCACTGCGGCGTCGTGTACGTGAGGAACGGCAGGACGTAGATCTCGGTGTCCCAGAAGTAGTGGCCGCTGTAGCCCGACCCCGTCATGCCCTTGGCGGGCACACCCATCCCGTCGGCGCGCGCGGACGCCTGCGCGAGCTGGAAGAGGCACCACCGCGTCGCCTGCTGCAGGTCGTCGTGACCCCCGATGCGCACGTCGGAGCGATCCCAGAACGCGGCCAGCCACTCCGCCTGATGCACCAGGAGCGTGTCGCACCCGATCGACTTCGCGCGGTCGAGAGTGCGGCGGCATCGGTCGACGAGCTCGCGCGGGGGGACGCCTCGCGAGGTGTGGTACGTCACGAACTTGGTCACCGTCGTCGGAACGCCGGCGCGCGCGTGGACGCGGAAGACGTTCTTCGCGATGTCCTCTTCGATGAGCCGTCGCTCCTCGACCTCGTTCTCGGTGTCGACGACGTGGTCGACGGCGACGCCCAGGGCCATGCCCGACTCCGTCACGCGGTAGCCGAAGGCCGAGCGGCTCTCGTCCTGCCAGTACTCCTGCGGCTGGAGGACGCGCTCCTCGATGCGGTCCGCCTTGCGCGGGTCGAACCCGGCCTTCTTCGGAACGATCGGGGTCCCGCCGTAGACGTTCTCGCCGTCCTGCCGGTTGATCACCTGGCAGCTGATCGTCACGGGCGCGTCGGCGTTCAGGACCGTGATCGTCAGGCGCAGCACGGCGAGGTGCTTCTCCTCGAACGAGACGAAGCGCTCGTCGTCGACGACGACGTCCTTGCCCGACGGCGTCATCCACCGGATGTGGCGCCGCAGCACGCCCTCGCGCATGTCGAGCACGCGCTCGTACTCGCGCACGTCGGCGACGTCGAGCGACAGCGGCTCGTCGTCGACGTACACGCGCATGACCTTCGCGTCGGGCGCGTTGATGATCGTCTGTCCGATCTCGGCGAACCCGTACGCGTTCTCGGCATGACGGATCTGGAAGGTCTCGTGGAACCCGTTGATGTAGGTGCCGTGCTCGTACTCGTGGCGGCCCTCGGGGAAGTTGCCGCGCAGGCCGAGGTAGCCGTTCGCGACCGCGAACAGCGTCTCGGTCACGCCGACGTCCTCGAGGTCGATCGAGCGCTCGACGAGCCGCCACGGGTCCACAGGGAAGCGGTCGCGGTCGATCATGCGATGAACTCCTCCAGGTCGTCGACGACGATGTGGGCGCCGGCCTCGCGCAGCACGTCGGCGCCGACTCCGCGGTCGACGCCCACGACGAGCCCGAAGCCGCCCTGGGCTGCGGACTTGACGCCGCTCAGCGCGTCCTCGACGGCGGCACTGCGCGCGGGCTCGGCCCCGAGCATGCGCGCGGCCTCGATGAACACGTCGGGCGCGGGCTTGGATGCGAGCTGGTCGCGCTCGGCGATCACGCCGTCCATCACGACGGCGAAGCGGTCGCGGATGCCGGCGACGTCGAGCACCTCGCCCGCATTCTTCGAACTGGACACCACCGCGACCGGGATCCCGGCATCGCGCAGGCGATCCAGCAGCGCGAGCGACCCGGGGTACGGCGCGATGCCGTCCTGACGGAGGACGCGCTCGAACACCACGTTCTTCCGGTTGCCGATGCCGCACACCGTGTCGGCGCTCGGCGAGTCGGAGGGACTGCCCCACGGCACCTCGATGTCACGGCTGTGCAGCAGGCTCGCGACGCCGTCGTAGCGCTTCTTGCCGTCGAGGTAGGCGAAGTAGTCGTCGTCCGTGTACGGCGGCTCGATGCCCCACTGGGCGAAGAGCTCCTCGAACATCGTGCGCCACGCATGCATGTGCACTTCCGCGGTAGGGGTCAAGACGCCGTCGAGGTCGAACAGGACGGCGTCGTACGTGGTGAGGTCGGGCAGGGACGTCACGGCGACAGCGGGCCTCCGGGCAAGGTGGTGGCGGGATCCATGCAAGCGTAGTCGCGCCGAACCTGAGCGCACACCCCGAGGTCAGGACTGCGCGACGGTCAGCGTCTGCCGCGCGATCTCGAGCTCTTCGTTCGTCGGCACCACGAGGACGGTAGTGCGCGAGGCATCCGTCGAGATGACCCGGATGCCGCCCCGCCGCTCCTCGTTCCGAGCGGGGTCCACCTCGATCCCCGCGAAGCCGAACGTCGCGAGCGCAGCGGCCCGCACGCGCGCGGAGTTCTCGCCCACACCGGCCGTGAACGAGATGACGTCGACGCCGCCGAGGGCGGCCATGTACGCGCCGGCGTAGGCGCGCAGACGGTGGATGTAGACGTCGAACGCGAGGGTGGCCGCGGCATCCGCCCTGTCCACTCCCGCCTCGATGTCGCGCATGTCGCTCACGCCCGCGAGCCCGAGCAGGCCGCTTCGCTTGTTGAGCAGGTCGTCGAGCTCGTCGACGGACAGCTGAGCGCGCCGCGCGAGGTGGAAGAGGACCGCGGGGTCGATGTCACCGGACCGCGTGCCCATCACGAGACCCTCGAGCGGCGTCATGCCCATCGACGTGTCGACCGAGCGACCGCCGTCGATCGCGGTGACGGATGCGCCGTTTCCGAGGTGGAACACGATCTGCGTGAGGTCGGCGAGCGGCCGTCCGAGGAAGTCCGCGGCGGCCTCGCTCACGAACTTGTGGCTCGTGCCGTGGAAGCCGTAGCGGCGCACGCGATGCGAGGCCGCGAGGTCGGCGTCGATCGCGTACGTGTAGGCCGCCGGCGGGAGGGTCTGGTGGAACGCGGTGTCGAACACGGCGACGTGCGGCACGTCCGGGAAGGTGCTCCGGGCGGCCCTGATGCCCTCGAGGTTCGCCGGATTGTGCAGCGGCGCGAGCACGGAGAGGTCGTCGATGTTGATCTCGACGAGCTGTGTGATCAGGGTCGGCTCGAAGAAGCGCGCTCCCCCGTGCACGACGCGATGGCCGACCGCGACCGGCGGGAACTCGTCGAGCGAGGGACCGTGCTCGGCGAACGCCTCGAGCATGACGCGGAATCCCGCGGCGTGGTCGGGGATCGGCAGCTCGCGCGTGAACGTCGCGTCGAGCATCGTCGTAGCGGGGCCGTCCCGGTTCGGGTTGGTGACGGTGTGGCGCGAGGCCCCTGAACCGGTCCCTGAGCCCGACGACTGGCCGATGCGCTCGACCAGGCCGGTCGCGAGCACCTGCTCGGTGTCCATGTCGATGAGCTGGTACTTGAACGACGACGAGCCGCTGTTGACCACGAGGACGACGCTCATGAGGACTCGCGCTGGGCCTGGATCGCCGTGATCGCGATCGTGTTGACGATGTCCTGCACGAGCGCTCCGCGCGACAGGTCGTTGATCGGCTTGTTGAGGCCTTGCAGCACGGGTCCGATCGCGACGGCGCCCGCGGAGCGCTGGACCGCCTTGTATGTGTTGTTGCCCGTGTTGAGGTCGGGGAAGATGAACACCGTCGCGCGACCGGCAACCTGCGACTCGGGCATCTTGGTCGCGGCGACGGCTGCGTCGGCGGCGGCGTCGTATTGGATCGGCCCTTCGACCAGCAGCTCAGGCGCCCTCTCGCGGACCAGCACGGTCGCCGCCCTCACCTTCTCGACCTCGGCTCCCGAGCCCGACTCGCCGGTGGAGTACGAGAGCATCGCGATGCGCGGCTCGATGCCGAACTGGCGCGCCGTCGCGGCGGACGAGATCGCGATGTCGGCGAGCTGCTCGCTCGTCGGGTCGGGGATCACCGCGCAGTCGCCGTACACAAGCACGCGATCGGCGAGCGCCATGAAGAACACGCTCGAGACGACCGACACGCCGGGCTTGGTCTTGATGACTTCGAACGCCGGGCGGATGGTGTGAGCCGTCGTGTGGGCCGCGCCCGACACCATGCCGTCGGCGAGCCCCGAGTGCACCATCATCGTGCCGAAGTACGACACGTCCGTGACCGTGTCGGCCGCCTTCTCATACGTGACGCCCTTGTGCGCCCGCACCCGTGCGTATTCCTGCGCGAAGCGGTGCACATGCTCCGGGTCGAACGGGCTCAGCAGCTGCGCCTCGCCCAGGTCGACGCCGAGCTCGGTCGCCCGCGCGCGCACGTCGGCCGGCTCGCCGAGGATCACGAGGTCGGCGATCCCCCGCTTGAGCACCGTGCCCGCGGCGCGCAGGATTCGGTCGTCGCCTCCCTCGGGCAGCACGATCCGCTTGCGCCGCGAGCGCGCGCGCTCGATGAGCTGGAACTCGAACATGAGGGGTGTCACGACCGTCGCGTGCGCCACGCCCAGCTCGCGCGTGAGCTCCTCGGTGTCGACGTTGGTCTCGAAGAGGGCGAGGGCGGTGTCGTACCGGCGCTGCGAGTCCGCGGCGAGGCGCCCGCGCGTGCCCATGATGCGCACGGCGGTCTCGTACGTGCCGTACGGGCTCGTGACGATCGGCAGCTTCGAGCCGAGCCCGTCGATGAGCCGCCGCACCGGGTCGGGGATCTCGAATGGCCCGTTGAGCACGATCCCCGCGAGCGACGGGAACGTGCCCGAAGAGTTCGCCAGCAGGGTCGCGAGCAGCACCTCCGACCGATCCGCGGCGATCACGACGACCGCGCCCTCGAGCAGGCGCGGCAGCACGTTCACCATCGACATGCCCGCCACGACGACGCTGAGCGCGGGCCGCGTGAGCAGCTCGGGGTCGCCCGCGACGAGCTCCCCGCCCAGCGAGCGCATGATGCCGCGCATCGACGGTGCGACGAGGTACGGGTCCTCGGGGATCGCCCACACCGGCACGGCGCCATCGGCGTGCCGCGGGGGCGCCGCCGCGATCGCCTGCTCGATCGCCGCGATCGTCTCGGTCTTGTGCTCCGGGTCGGCGCGGTTGGCGACGATCGCGAAGAGCTCGGCGCGACCGTGCGCGAGCTCGGTGATCGCGAGGTGCGCGAGCTGGCCCATCTCGGCCGGGGTCCGCGGCTGCGACGAGCCGAGCTGCTCGGGCTTCGCGTCGACGGTGCGGCCGCCGAGCACGAGCAGCACGGGGACTCCGAGGTTCGCCGCGATGCGCGCGTTGTAGCCGAGCTCGGCGGGGCTGCCGACGTCGGTGTAGTCCGACCCGACGATCACGACCGCGTCGCACTGGGCCTCGACGGCCTTGTACCGCTCGACGATCGTCGCGAGCGCGGCATCCGGATCGGCCCTCACCTCGTCGTAGGTCGCGCCGACGCACTCGTCGTAGTCGAGATCGACGCCGTCGTGGGCGAGCAGCATCTCGAGCACGTAGTCGCGCTCGAGGGTCGACCGGGCGATCGAGCGGAACACGCCCACCTTCGGGGTGGCGCGGCTCAGCGCGTCGAGCACGCCGAGCGCGACGGTGGACTTTCCGGAGTGGCCTTCTGCGGACGTGATGTAGATGCTCTGCGCCACGCGTTCACTCTATGGGCGAGCCGGATGCCGCGACCAGGCCACCACCGGTGAGGAAGGCGCCCCTCCCCGGACAAACCCCGGACAAAGTAAGACTCTCCGCGAACCCGGCAGAGCCCGGTTACCCTTGCTACGTTTCCGTCCTGGGGGAGTTGGCCTGGATGCCGCCTCGCGGAGAGCTTCCGACAGTCTACCCGCTCCGCAGCGGCGGTCACTCCTCGAGCGGAATGACCCGCGCGCCCGCTCCCTCGGCTATGACCAGTGCTCGCCGCGCCGAGACGCCGCGCAGCGACTCCACGAGGCCCGGGAGCGCGTCGTCGCCCAGCGCCCCGCCGTCGTCCGCGGCCCGCCACACCGCGACGGGCACGTCGAGCTCGGCCCGGATGCGCGCTGCCAACGCGTCGGCGTCGCCGCTCGCCACGAGCACGATCCGCGCGAGCGCGGGTCGCTCCGCCGGCGTCGCCGCGGGCGCCATGCGCCGGTCGCGTCGCCAGATCGCGAGGTGGTACGCGAACACGACGGCGGTGGCGCACAGGAGCCCGAACGGGGCGCGGATGTGCTCGATGAGCCCGCCCGCTCCCCCGACGAGGAGCACCTCGAGCACGCGATAGCCGATCACCAGGAGCGCGATGAGGGCGACGATCGCGCTCGCGCCGAACACGATGACGAGGTACACGCGGCGGGCGGGGTCCGCCGCATCCGTCTCGTTCACCGCCCGATCCGGACGCCATGCGATCCACCACACCGGGGCGCCGACGACGAGGGCGCTGAGTCCGCCGAGCAGCAGCGTGCGCGGGTTCGAGTCGACGAGCGTCGGGCCGAGCGTCGCGAGGAGCGCGTTGATCACGACGCCGAAGCCGCTCGCGGCGCCGATGAGCGCGACGCCCGAGATCACGAGGCGGGCGGCGCGGCGCGCACGCTCCGAGCGCGCGGCCATGACCTGTCGGTGGTAGTCCCACACGATCGCGCCGACGAGCGCCGCGCCGACGGCGCCGCCGAGCGGCGAGAGCACCTCGGCGAGAGCATCCCTGTCGAACAGCAGGCGCAGCACGACGAAGAGCACGGTTCCGAGCCCGAAGAGCGCGGTCGCCGCGGACGCGCCGACGAGGACGACGAGGACCACGGTGGCGAAGCCGCCCCGCTCGTCGCGCGCACCTTCGCGGAACCAGTGCCACCACCAGATGACCGCGCCGATCGCGAACCACACGAGTGCCTGGAGCACGGGGACGAACCACGTGCGCGAGTCGGCGAGCACGGGGGCGACGCCGACGAGGGACTCCGCCACGAGAGCGGCGATCGCGTTGACGGCACCGGATGCCGCGACCGCGAGCCCATAGACCGCCGAGAGCTGCACCGGCAGGAGCGGCAGGCGGGCCGGCGCGGTCGCCGCGCTGCGGCGCATGTGCCGGTGCCACACCCAGATTCCCGCCCAGACGATCGCCACGGCGGCGTCGGCCGGCTGCCACCGCCCGTCGATGCCCGCGTTCACGGTGATGGCGAGCGCCGTCGCCGACGTGATGAGGGCGGTGAGCGTTGCGACCGTGAGGTAGAGCGTCCACACGAGCGATGCGCGCTCGGCGGCATCCGTCGCGAGTCGGCGTCGCTCCCACCACCAAAGCACCCCGGCGAGCGGCGCGCCGATGATCGCGAACGCGAGCGAGCGCGCGAGGCCCGCGTCGCCGCCCGCGAGCGTGGCCCCCGCGCCGATGATGCGCTCGATCAGCCCGGCGAGGCCGATCGCCGCGATCACGACGAGCGTGAGCAGGAGGAGGAAGACGATGATGCGGCGCACGACGGTCTGCGCCCGGCCGGTCGCGGTCGCCATCAGCGGATCCCGTCGTCGAAGCAGATCGTGAGCTGCCACGGGGCGACGTCGACGTACCACTGCCCGCCTTCGCGCACGAGGTCGAAGATCTCCTCGCTCCGGTACTCGTTCGTGCCGAACGGGCCCGACTCGAACACGGTCGCGACGATGACCTCGACGCGCGCGGTGTCGTCGCGCTCGGTGGTCTCGACCAGCGTCACTCGAAGGTCGTCCGTACCCGGCTGCTGCCGCTCGCAGTCGTCCGCGAGCTCGGGCACGAGGTAGTCGAGGGCGGTCCGCGTGTCGCCGTCGATGACCGCCTGCGAGTAGCGCTGCACGACGCCCTCGGGCGTGTCATCCGCGTACTCGACGGGACCGCCGCGCGCGAACACCGCGATGAGCACGATCGCGATGAGCCACACCCCCGCCGCCAACAGGGCGATGAGCGTCCAGCGCGACTTCTTCTTCGACTTGTTCTTCGGTGCATCCCCGGGGGCATCCGTCATGCGCACATCATGCCGGTAACGGGCGCGCTTCCACAGCAAGGACTCGTGCCGATCTCACAGGCCGACACCGCTTCCGGATTGTTACGATCAACTGATCGGGCAAAGTCGCCCGTTCTTGGGGCCGTTCCCTCCGGGACGGCGAGGGGAATCGCATGACAGAGACCGCGACAGACGCTGCGACGGACTTCGCGCGCGCGACCACCGCCATCCTCGACTCGGTGGCGCGCGTCATCGACGGAAAGCCGGAGGCCGTGCGCTCCGCACTCGTGTGCCTGCTGGCCGAGGGCCACCTGCTCATCGAGGACGTGCCCGGGGTCGGCAAGACGATGCTGGCGCGCGCTCTGGCGGCATCCGTCGATGCGACAGTGCGCCGCATCCAGTTCACCCCCGACCTGCTCCCCGGCGACGTCACGGGCGTGAGCGTGTTCAACCCCGTCGATCGCGAGTTCGAGTTCAAGCCGGGCGCGATCTTCGCGAACATCGTCATCGCCGACGAGATCAACCGCTCCTCCCCCAAGACGCAGTCCGCGCTGCTCGAGGCGATGGAGGAGGGCCAGGTCACCGTCGACGGGCAGACGTATCCTCTCCCCGATCCGTTCCTCGTCGTCGCGACGCAGAACCCGCTCGAGATGGAGGGCACGTACGCCCTTCCCGAGGCGCAGCGCGACCGGTTCATGATGCGCATCTCGATGGGCTACCCGGATGCGGGCTCCGAGGCCCTCATGCTGCGGCAGCGCGACTCCGTCAACCCGCTCGACTCGATCGCCCCGGTCGTCTCGAGCACGCGCGTGGCCGAGCTCATCGCGTGGGCACGCGCGGTGCACGTCGCCCCGGCGATCGAGGAGTACGCGGTCGCCCTCGCGGCGGCCACGCGCACGCACCCCGACCTGCGGCTCGGCGCCAGCCCCCGCGCGACGCTGCAGCTCGTGCGCGCCGCCAAGGTGTGGGCGGCCCTCGACGGGCGCGGGTTCGTCATCCCGGACGATGTGACCGCACTGCTGCACGCCGTCTTCACGCATCGGCTCATCCCGACCCGGTCCGCGGGCGGGGCACGCGCCCGTTCGACCGCCGATGCGATCGCGACGATCCTGGACCGCATCGCGGCGAGCGTGCGGGTGCCGCTCGCGACCCGCCAGTGACCGGTCTGTGAGGGATCCGTCATGAACCGCCTGTGGCCGCTCACCGCACGGGGCACAGGCGCGCTGGTGCTCGCGATCGCGTGCTTCATCGTCGCGAACGAGGTCGGCATCCACGAGCTGCTGTACTTCGGCATGCTGCTGCTCGCGGTACTGGGCGCGAGCATCGCGTCGCTCTACCTCACGCGACGTGCCGATACGGTGGCGCGGTCGTTCATGCCGGACGTTGCGTCCGTCGGCCGCGACGCGCGGGTCACCGTTCGCGTCGGCGTGCGGACGGCGTTCCCCACTCCCCCGGGCGTGTGGCAGGACACCCTGCCGAAGGGCGTCGCCGGCGACGCGCAGGGCGTGTTCCCCGCGCTCGGATCGGGTCTGCGCGGATCGGACCGCATCGTCGAGCTGTCGTATGCCGTGACGGGAACGCGCCGCGGGGTGCATCCGATCGGCCCCTTGTCCGTGCGCTCGACCGACCCCTTCGGCCTCGCGCGCCGGCGCAACGTCTTCGGCGAGAAGACCCACATCACGGTCGCGCCCGCCGTCGTCGACCTTCCCGCGCTCCGCAACTTCGCCGGCGAGGCGGGCGGGATGCTGCACACCACGACCACGCAGCTCGGTCAGGGCGCCGACAACCTCATCGCGCGGCCGTACGTGCCGGGCGACTCGATGCGGCGGATCCACTGGCGGGCGACGGCGCATCGCGACGAGCTCATGGTGCGGCAGGAGGAGCAGGAGTCCACGCCCGAGGCCACCGTCGTGCTCGACCGCGGCGTGCTGCGCTGGGCGGGCGAGGCCATGCAGGCTCCCGGTGCGGACCCGGGCTTCGAGATCGCGGTGTCGGCCGCGGCATCCGTCATCGCCCGTCTCGCGCACGACGGGTACGCGGTCGAGGTGATCGACTCCGACGGCACGCAGCTCGCCGAGCGCATCGACGGCGGCGACATGATCGAGGTCGAGCTCGTCATCAACGGCTTCGCGAAGCTCGTGGCGCGGCGCGACGACCACCTGCAGCAGCTTCCGCGCGTGTTCTCCGGCGTCATGACGGGTCCGGTGGTCGTCATCACGGGTCGTTTCGACACAGCGGATGCCGCGGCCCTCGCGCCGATCGTGCATCACTCGACGCTCCCGGTGCTGCTCACGGTCTCGCCGTCGGCGGGGTCGCTCGAGCGCGCGGCGGACCTCGGGTGGCGGGTCGGGCGCATCGGCGAAGAGTCGGAGATCGCTCCTGCGTGGGTGAACGCGGTGGACAGGGCGGCGGCGAATGTCCTCCAGTGATCGCGACCCCACGGGGATCGACGACGTCCGGGTGGGCCGTCGCGGCGCCGACCTGACGCTCACCGCCGGCGTGCTCATCGCGGTGTTCGCTTCGCTGCTGCCGCTCATGCGCGTCGTGCGCCCGAGCGGGTGGCTGCTCGGCGCGGTCATTCTGACGGCGGGCATCCTCGCGGCGGGGTATGTCGCGCGCCGATACCGGCTCGCCGCGATCGCGGTGTCGCTCATCGAGGCGGCCGTGTGGGTGGTGTTCGTCTCGTTCGTGTTCCTGCGCGACACGGCTCTGCTGTGGGTGCTCCCGACGCCCGAGACGATCACGCGTCAGATCCCGAGGCTCGTCGGCGTGGCATCCGAGGAGATCGCGCTCGGCGCCGCACCGCTGGAAGCGGGCGCCGCGCTGTCGTTCCTCATCGTCGCGACGACCGGCCTGCTGACGATCGTCGTCGATCACGTCGTGCTGACGGCGCGGATGCCCCTCCTCGCCGCCATCGGACTCATCGCCGTCTCGCTCATCCCCGCGATCGCGGTGCCGAGCGACGCCGACGTCATGGCCTTCGTGCTGCTGGCGGCGGCGATCCTCTTCCTCATGCGCGCCGACACGCGGGCGCGCGAGCGGCAGAAGGAGCGCGACGCGGAGCGGACGGCCGGCGTGCCGGCGACGGCGCTCGGCATCGGGGCGATCGCGGTCGTCGTCGCGGTCGTGGCGTCGCCGCTGCTCCCCCAGCCGACCGTGCGCGTCGGTGCGGGCGGTCTCGGCCCGGGCACCGGCATCGACGTGACGCTCGAGCTCGGTGACGACCTGCGCCGGCCGCGCGAGATCGAGGTGCTCGTCATGCGCAGCAATGCCCCGTTGCCGCCGTACCTGCGCGTCGCGACGCTCACCGGGTTCGACGGCGCGGTGTGGAACCCCGACCGCGTGCGCAGCGTCCCGCTCGACGGTCCCGAGGGGCTCAGCGAGATCAGCGTCGCGCCGAACATCGACGTCGCCGAGTACAACACGAGCGTCGAGGTGCGAAACCTCTCGTCGCCGTGGCTGCCCGTGTCGTATCCGGCGGTGGAGGTCACCGGCCTAACGGGTCAATGGGCGGCGGTGCCCTACAACCGCACGGTCACGGCGCGATCCGGCACGACGCAGGGTCAGGTGTACGAGATCGTCAGCCACGTGCCACGGCCCACGCTCGAGCAGATCCGCGCACGGCCGTCGCGCGCCAACGAGCAGCGCGACGAGACGACCGAGATCCCGACGGACCTTCCGCCCGTCGTGGCCCAGCTCGCGCAGGAAGTGACGGATGACGCGTCGACCGACTACGACCGCCTGATCGCGCTGCAGTCGTGGTTCCGCTCGAGCGAGTTCCAGTACTCGCTCGAGGCGCCCGTCGAGGACGGGTTCGACGGGACGGGCGCCGAGGCCGTCGCGCGGTTCCTCGAGACCCGCGCCGGATACTGCGTGCACTTCGCGTCGGCTTTCGCCCTGATGGCGCGCACGCTCGGGATGCCGTCCCGCATCGTCGTCGGGTACCTGCCGGGCGAGGCGACGACCGATGCGATCGAACGCGAGACCGTGTACTCGGTGACGAGCGGCCGCCTGCACGCGTGGCCCGAGGTGTACTTCGAGGGCATCGGCTGGGTGCAGTTCGAGCCGACGAACAGCCTCGGCACGCCGACCGCGTTCGCCCCGGCGGCTTCGCAGGGCGGACCGAACGATCCGGCTAACCCCGCCACTCCGCTGCCGAGCACCGCACCTTCGTCCGCTCCGGGGCTCACGCCTGACGACGGCGGCCCGAACGATTCGGGGTCTTCGGATGCCTCGGCCACCGGCCCGCTCGATCTCACGCCCGCGGCGACCGTGAGCCTCGGGATCCTGTTCGCCCTCGCGATTCCGGGGCTCGTGCGCGAGCTTCGACGCCGGCAGCTGCTCGCGGCGGCGCGCACGGGCGATGCGGCATCCGCGTGGACCGTCGTCCAGGACGTCGCGATCGACCTCGGCGTGAGCGTGCCGGCCTCCGAGAGCGCGCGCGCTCTCGGCACGCGGCTCGTCGAGCAGCACGGTGCTCCTCCGGCCGAGATGAGCTTGCTCATCAGCGCGATCGAGCGCGCGAGCTACGCGCCCGGAGGCAAGCACGGGTTCTGGCAGGGCGAGGCGATCGCGAACGCGGCGACGGCCGTCTCGCGTGCGATGCTCGCGGAGGTCGAGCCGCCGCGGCGGATCCTCGCGTTCGTCGCCCCGCGCTCGCTCGTGATCCGTCCGGGCAGTCTGTACGCCGGTGCGGGGGCGCGGGTGCGGGTTCGCTCGTAGGGCGCTCGTGCGGGGGCCGAGATTGCGCGAATCACCGCCCGCACGCGGCATCCGTCGTCAATCGCGCAACCTCGGCATGGGTGGGTGGGCGAGGCCCCGGGCGACGTCGGGAGCGGGTGGGAGGGCAAGGTAGGATGGCCTGTGGCCCTCCGGGGCTCCTGGAGGATTCGCCTAGTGGCCTATGGCGCACGCTTGGAAAGCGTGTTGGGTGCAAGCCCTCGGGGGTTCGAATCCCCCATCCTCCGCTCGAGACTTGCCCGGAATCTCAGGCTTCAGCCGGGACCACATGTTCGTGGGGCGCAGTTTGGGGCGCAACGCGCGACGACAACAACCGCCCCACAACGTCCGCAGCGTCCCTCTGAAGCGTCCTCACCGCGTGCGAGTACGTGTTGAGCGTCGTCTGCACATCCGCGTGCCCCAGGCGCTCCGAGACGATCTTCGGGTGCACTCCGGCCCGCAGCAGCAACGTCGCGTGCGTGTGGCGGAGTTCGTGCAGATGGATCGCGTCCAGCGACGGATGCGCGATCCTCGCCCGCGAAACCCGCTCCCTCCACTGACGGGAGAACTGGACGGGGTTGTGCGGACGCCCGAACCTGTTCGTGAAGATCAGGTGCTCACCTCGGGCCAACTCAGGTTCGACCGAACGGAGCATGTCCCGGCGACGGCGCAACGCCTCCGCCAGCCGGGAGTCGATGTCGATGTTTCGTGTGCGCCCCGACTTCGGCTTCTTGAAGTCGATGACCGGCTTCTTGCCCGCCTCTTTGACGTAGCTCATCGCCCGCGCGACCGTGATCACGTTGTTGTCGAAGTCGACATCTCGCCACCGCAGCGCCAGAAGCTCCCCGCGGCGCATCCCCGTGCCGAGCAACGTCAGCCACGCGAGCCACAGATAGTCGCCCGTGGACTCGGACCAGTCGAGGAAAGTCGCGGCATCCTCCCCCGACCACGTTGTCATCTCAGGCGGCGCTGCCTCGAGCTTCGTCGGGGGCGATGCACGCTTGGCGGGGTTGAACCGCAGCACCCCGTCCTCCACGGCGTGCTCCATGATCTGCGAGACGAGGACGTGGATGTGGCGGACAGTGGCGGGGCTGAGCGGCTCCCCGATATGCCCCTGATCCTTCCTCCCACTTTTCTCGAGCTGCCGGTAGAACCTGTTGAGCGCGTCCTTCGTGATTTCCGAGATCGGTGCCTTGCCGACGTCGGAAGGTTCGATGTGCACCCGGAAGTGCTTCCGGTAGCCGGCGAGGGTTGTGGGGCGGACTCGGAGCGCGTCGAAGTACTTCTCGGCGTACGAGTTCAGCGTCTCGCGCGTCTCGTCCACATGGTGCCCACGCCGCAAGTCGACCCTGATTTCCTCGAGCGCGAGTTCGGCGGCTTTGGTCGACGGGAAGCCCTTCTTCGTTCGCCGCGCCCGTTCCCCGTTGGGAAGGTCCACCCAGTACGCGATGCGCCACTTCTCGATGCCCCGGTGGTCCTTATAGGGGTACACCGAGCCATGATTGTTCGCGCGTCGCTTAGTCATCCTCTGAAGGCACCTCGACGCCACGCCAGGACGCTGAGACCGAATCCGGTGACAACTTCTTGCCACCTGATCGATGGCTCTTCGCCGAGATTTCTTGGCCCGTCCGTCCCTTCACCGAGACCGCACGGCCCCGAGGCTTGTAATCCATGTGTTCAGTCGCAGGCTCCGAGACCGGCCCAATGGCGTGGCTCAGCGCCTTCTCCGCCTCGATGATCTCCACCGTGTCCACGCTCTTCGTCGGATCGGAGCTCAGGTAACCCCGAGCTCGCGCGAGGCTCACCCAGTGGCTTGCCGTCCGGGGCGGGATCTTCATCAGACGGGAGATCATCTGAGTCGGGTTGCTCTTGTACGCGAAGTAGAGCGCATAGAACATCGCGACCGTCTCCAGTACCTCCGGCGTGGGTCGCCTGCCGGCGCTGTGGACGAGTGGCGCGATCCCAATCGTGCCGAGTTCCGAAAGCGACGTTAACTTCTCGAGACTGATCGCGATGACGGGTAGGTCGCCCTGGAAGATCAGGTCGGACAGCCTCTTGAGGCTCAACTGCCGGATACCTGTCGCCGTGATCGGCGTTGTTGACTCCTGGTGGTCTGTGCGGAGAGTGATTCTGACGATCTCGTAGACCATCGTCCGCGTATCGAAGACCAGACGGGCGTCGACGGTGAACGCCCACTCAGGATCGGTGATTCCCTCCGCGTCCACGGTCTCCGGGATCAGCAACTCCCCGACGATCTTCACCCATTTGGTCAGGTCTTCGGTCACGGCCTCAGTATACGCACACCGCCGACACCGCGCCGCAATTGCGTTCGCTTGACAGCAGACAGCAACCGACGTATTCTTTTCATTGCGGGGTCCAGTCAGAGCCACGCAAGTTAGCTACTAAAAGGGAGCCAATATGCCCAAGACCACGGAGGAGCCCCTGGCGACGGAGGTGCCCAAGATGACGGAGGAGCCCCTGGCGCTCACGTACAAGGAAGCGGCAGCGCTCATCGGCGTCGACTCACGCCGAATCAGCGAAGCCGTTGAGTCCGGTGTGATCCCGAGCGTGCAGATCGGCGCACGTCGGATGATCCCCCGCGCGGCGTTGCTCAAGATCTTCGCCGTCGAGGTAGCCGCCTAGACGGTAGCGGCCGTGACTGACACGAACCGTCCCGTTGTCTCTCAGAGCCGGGACATGCTGGGCCGGTACTGGATCGCGGACCCTACGGGTGAGACTGCGATACGGAACATCCTCGCCCTAAGCCGAGGCGACGAGTTCGCGGTCGTTGACTCCCAAGGCAACCCCGTCTTCTTCATCCGGAAGCACGTTCTAGCCGAGGTAGTCATCCCACGTCTGACGTTTACGCGGACGCGGCGTGGGGACAACCTCCGCGCACACAAAAAGAACGCCCCTGGGTCTGTTGGAGCAGAAATCCCAGGGGCTGAACCGAAACCCACATCTCACTGAAGGAACCGGCTATGTCTATTTCTAGTATCTCACACGAGCACGGCGCCCAGGTGGCTGATACAGCGCCCAAGCCGAAGGCGCTTCTCGAGGACGAGCGGAGTCGCCGCTACCTCGAGCAGCACCCGGAGATCCGTTCCTCCGCGCCGAGCTGGGCCGCGGAGTTCGAGTTGTACTACCTCAACGACGCGCAGCCGTGGGCGGTCACGTACTCATCCAAGCTCGTCGGCGGCGTAACGATCTTGCAGAGCGCGTTCCACCATCTTGACGGGAGCTTGGAGTTCGATCCCTGGATGATCGAGATCGGGGACGACGGCACTATTCGCAACTCCGACGACCTGCAGGCTGTCCTTGACGGGTTACGGTCAGCGGTCGACCTGACCCGCGACGAACGCGCGAATCGAGCGCATGACTGACCTTCAGGGGTCCGGCCTTCGGGCCGGGCCCCTTTCACATCTCACAACTCAACACGTCCCTTTGGAGGGGGAAATGCCAGACCCGAATCTCATCACGAGTTGCGTCGAAGTCGACCTCCGCTGCGCTCACATTGAGGACTTCCAGCGCTGGTCGAACTACCTGCGTTACGCGCGGCTCGCGCTCGACGGGATCAAGCCCGGAGACATCGTGAAGCTCATCGTCGACTACAAAACGGTCTACCCATTCCGAGACGTAGACCTTACAGGCGTTCGAATCCAGATCGTTGCGGACTCCGTTTCCACCCGGAAGAAGTGGGAACAGATCATCGCAGGGGTGGTCGCCCGATGACCCGCATCAGCATGACCGACCTCATGAAGATCGAGTTCCCCCCGGTCGAGTACGTGATCCCCGGCATCATCCCCGAAGGGCTAACGATCCTCGCCGCGCCCCCGAAGGTGGGCAAGTCGTGGTTCGTTCTCGACCTCGCCTATCAGCTCGCGTCCGCAGGCAAGGCGCTCGACGCGGTGCCCATCGACCGGGCGCGCCCCGTCTACTACCTCGCCTTGGAAGATGGTCGCCGTCGGCTGCAGGACCGCCTGCGGGCGCTCGATGCGGGGGATCCCAGCCCGCTGCTTTACTTCGAAACGGATGTGGTGCGCGGTGGCGTGCTCGAGGAGTGCCGCACGTTCATGCGTGAGCACGCGGACGACGCCCCGGTCGTCATCATCGACACGCTCGGGAAGGTCGCCCCTCCCGCCGGTGCCGGCGAGACCGACTACATGCGTGACTACCGCGTCGGTGGTGAACTCAAGGCCGTCGCGGACATGGTGACAGGCGGGTCCGTCATCGTCGTCCACCACACCCGGAAGGCGGTCGGAGACGACTGGCTCGACTCCGTTTCCGGCACTCAAGGTCTGGCGGGATCGGCTGACTCGATCCTCGTGCTCCGCCGCGACCGCAACGAGAAGAACGGGAGCCTGTCGGTCACGTCGCGGGATGCCGTCGAGGGCGAGTACGCGGTCCACAAAGAGGGCGTGAAGTGGACCCTCGCCGCAGGAGACCTCACCGCCGCCGCTATCGCTCTGGCGAACCAGCGCCTCACTCAGGGGCTTGGTGAGAACTCCGTCCGCATCATCGATTTCGTCAACGCTCATCCGGATGGTGTGCGTGCTGCTGATGTCGCGGAAGCGCTGGGGATCTCGGAGAAGGACGCCGGAACGTATCTCATCCGCGCGCACAAGTCCGGCCGCATCGACCGTATCGACCGGGGCCTGTACGGGCCTGTAGGAAGCGTAGGAACTGTAGGAAACGGGTTGGGCCTTCCAACACTTCCTACGTTTCCTACACCCCTACACGACTACTGCTCGCACGGTGTCACCATCGGCGCGACGTGCTCGCGCTGCGGCGGCTGGGCGACGGTGGATCGTGCCCAAATGCGACGGCGACAACCGGTTCGTCTGTGACGACCTAACGCCCTCCGACATAGACGACATGGCGCAACTCTGCGACTCGTGCCCACTCCGCGATCTGTGTGACGCATACGCGCGAGCCGCCCAACCCTCCGGCAGCTTCTGGGCTGGCCACTTCTACAAGGCGACGAAGGGCGTCGCATAACCGAGAACCGCCCTACGAATGAACGTTCGAGCACCTGAACTCGGATCCATCCAACCCTGCCAATCCCTCACCGGCGACTGAACGAAAGAAGCGAACCAATGGCAACGAAGAACCCGATCGACGCGGCAACAACCGACCTCACCAAGGCCGAACAGCACCTCACAGACCTCGAGCAGAAGATCGCAGCCGGCGACCGCACCGTGAAACCCGGAGACCTCGCAGACGCCGAATCCAGCGTCCGACTCGCACAGATGCGCCTCGACGCTGCGAAGAACATCGCAGAACAGAACCAGGAAGCCGAACGGGTCCGCGCGATCGAAGCAGTCAAAGCGGACGTCGAAGCAGCCGCCAACGACCCCGCCCCCTTTCTGGAAGCGCTCCGCGCGATCGACGACGCGATCCTGAACTGGTACCGCCTCAACGAGGAACGCACCGAACAGATCCGCGCCTGGCGGAAACGTCTCCGCGAACTCGGGGTCGAAGAAGCCCGCAACGACACGTCACGACCAGAACCGTTCGGGATCGCTCCACTGCACCACGACTACGACCGAGTCTCAGTGCGGGTAGAGAACGACGAGTTCTCCGCGATCAACGCAGCCGGATACGTGAACGACCTCGCAACCCTGCCGGTTGCAGCTTTCGAGAACCCCGCCAGGCGGAGCGTCGACCTGTACACCCGCCTCACCATCCAGCTCGGCAGCCGACGAAAGTCCGGGGGCCCGGAATGACCGACAAGGACCCCCGCGACATGAGCTTCGAGGAGTGGGACCGGTGGCGCCGCGAAACCGGCCGCATCAACCGCGGCCCCCTCAGCCGAGAAGAGTCCATCCAGTGGCTTGTGCGGAGAGCCGACCAGAACCCGACCGCCAAAGAGCGCGAGGTCCGGCAGACGCTCGCGGCGATGCGGAACCTGAACGACCAGCTCAAGGGGGACACGTGACCCCCGACGCGCAAGAACGCAACCGGGCCTCCCAAATCGAAGCAACGCGCGCCACCCTCATCTCATCGACCTCCCATGCAGTCGATGAGATCGACAAGGTCGCGGCCGCAGCAGCAGAGAGAGCCGACGAACTCCGCCCCCGGGTCGACACCACCGACCCCGCACACCTCGCCCGCACCGCCCAGGCATGGGAGTACAACATCGCCCCCATGCTGGCGGCGGGACGCCACTGGATGGACATTCTCCGCATCACATCCGAAGACGACCTGCTTGCCATTGAGCGCTTTGCACCCAACTGGATACGAGCCAACCGGCCACCCCTCGAGTCCGAAGCCGAGATCACAGCGTTGCGCGTCGAGGTGGCCAACCGGTACGCCACCGCCGCGACGGACCCCGCCGTACGGGCCGCGATGCAAGCCGTCAGGGACACGAACACCGTCCTTGACGTGACCCGCCAGATCGCGGCCAGAGCGGCAAACGCCAGATCCGCATCCGACGTCGCTTCCATCGAAGTCACCGCAATCCTCCACGCACACGAGCTCGGTGTCAGCCCCTCGGAGGAGCACGACGTTTGATTGGCCGCGCGACGCGGACAAGGGGGTGGGGGGACACCCCCAACCCCCACACCCACCAGAGTCGCCGGTGAGGTCTCTCCCAAGTGCGTGCTTCTCGAGTCGCTGTTTTTCGGAAGGAGGCCGACATGACCGAAGGTAAAGCCCCGACCCCGCCGCGGGGTTTGGGGAAGCGTGGCCGCGCGTTCTGGCGGCAACTGCACGCGGACTACGAGTTCGAGGTCGCTCAGACCGAGGTGCTGATCGAGGCGTGTCGGACGTTGGATCGGCTCGAGGCTCTTGACGCGGTGATCGCTGACGAGGGCGTGACTTCGGAGGGTTCGATGGGTCAGCGCATCGTGCATCCCGCGGTCCAGGAGGCCCGACAGCTGCAGATCACGCTGACGCGCCTGGTCGCTGCGTTGGAGTTGCCGCCGAGCGATGAGGACGTGCGCGCGCATGAGCGTTGGAAGACGCAACGCGCGAAGGCCGGTGCGGCGGCGCGTGGTTTGCGGGCGGTGAACTAGTGGCGAAGCGGAGAGTGCGCCGGCAAACGACGACGGCGGGCGGTGTGCCGATCGAGTTGACTACTCGGCTGCACCCGATGTGGCGGCATGATGACGCGATCCGGGAGTTCTGCGCGGTGCATGGGTTGAAGCCGGATCCTTGGCAGGGGCCGTTGACGGCGTTCCGCGAGGTTGTGGAGGCGTACGCGGTCGCTCAGGGGTGGGTGAAGCGTTACGCGAATAACCCGTGGCCGTTCCCGGACTGGACGCAGGTCCCCCGTGAGGTTCCGCTGTTCAGCTTCGCGCTCGAGGGGCGGGAGCGGCACGGGATGTTGGGTCGCGAGATCACACAGGCCGATTGGGAGTGGATCGCTTCCGTTGAGCGGCGAAAGACAGATGGGGCTTCGAAAGGTAACTGAACATGGCTCAAGACAGAATCGTGAAGGTCACGTTGACCGCGCAGATGCAGGGGTATCTGGCGGGGATGGAGAAGGCCCGCAAGGTAACCGCGGAGACCGCTAGTGAGGCGGACAAGCTCGCGAAGACGAAGCAGGCGTTCGACCAGTTGGGGCGTGCGTCTCTCGTCGCGGGCGGGTTGCTTGCGACGGGTCTGGGTGTCGCGGTGAAGCGTGCCGCCGATTTCGACGCTGCGATGTCGAATGTTGCCGCGACGGGTGAGGACGCACGGCAGAACCTCGGCGCTCTCCGTGAGGCGGCTATCGAAGCTGGGGCGTCCACGGTCTACAGCGCGGAGGAGTCCGCGGGGGCGATTGAGAACCTGGCGAAAGCGGGCCTCTCGGCGTCGGACATCCTCGGCGGCGCTCTGGCGGGTTCTCTGGACCTCGCGGCGGCTGGGGGGCTTGACGTCGCGGAGGCGGGTGAGATCGCGGCGACGACGTTGCAGCAGTTCGGGCTAGCCGGCGACCAGGCAACCCACGTTGCGGACCTTCTCGCGGCTGGTGCGGGTAAGGCGATGGGCGACGTCGGGGACATGGCTCAGGCGCTGAAGCAGGCGGGCCTTGTCGCTGACCAGTTCGGTATCAGCGTTGAGGAGACGGCGGGGTCCCTCGCCGCGTTCGCTAACGCTGGCCTGCTGGGGTCGGATGCGGGTACGTCGCTGCGGACCATGCTTCTCCGTCTCGCGAACCCAACTGAGGAAGTCAAGGACCTGATGACCGAGCTCGGTATCGAGGCGTATGACGCGTCGGGCCAGTTCGTCGGGTTGCAGGGTCTCGCGGGTGAGCTCGAGTCTGCCCTTGGTGGGATGACGGATCAGCAGCGGCAGGCGACGTTGGCGATGATCTTCGGGCAGGATGCGATCCGTGCCGCGACGATCCTGTACAACGAGGGCGCTGACGGGATTGAGGAGTGGACGCAGAAGGTTGACCACGCCGGTTACGCGGCCGAGACAGCGGAAACCAAGCTCGACAACCTGAAGGGCGATTTCGAGGCCCTGAGCGGCGCGGTGGACTCCGCCATGATCTCGATGGGGGACGCGGCTCAGGGGCCGCTCCGGGGGTTGGTGCAGACGCTCACGGGGCTTGTGGACGGGTTCAACGACCTCCCGGACGGGGCGCAGCAGGCCGTTTTCTGGATCGGTGCTCTGGGCGCGACCGGTGCGACCGCGCTGGGGTCGTATCTGCTGCTGGTCCCGAAGGTCGCGGAGTTCAACGCGGCCCTGACCGTGTTGGGCCCGAACGCGCAGCGTGCGGCGCGGGGTGTGGGGGCTCTGGCGAAGGGTGCTGGTGTTGTCGCGGGTGTTGCGGTGGGTGTGACTGTCGCGACCGAGGCGCTTACCAACTTCGCTCGGGAGGTGCGTGGCACGGATGACGCGATCTCGAAGGCGCTCACCACGGGTCTGTCGTTCACGGACGCGATGGATGAGTTGAAGATCACGACCGACGCGACCGCGGATGGGGTGATTCGGGCGCTTGACGCTATCGGCTCCGGAAACGTACTCGGCAACGTCGGACTCGACGTCCTGAGCCTGCGTGACACGCTCACCGAACTCGACGGGAAGATCACCGACCTGCCCCTCGAGGACGCGGTGGCGAAGTTCCAGCAGTGGAATGACGAGCTCGGGCTGTCGGAGGCGCAGGCGTCGACTCTGCTGGACGAGATGCCGCACCTGCGGGACGCGATCCGCGACCATCTCACACAGGCGGGGGAAGCGGCGACCGCTCAGGACGTGCTCAACTTCGCGCTCGAGGAGTCCGTTGACGTCACCGCCCAGAACGAGGCGGCGCTGCGGTCCCTCGCCGGCCAAGCCGCCACAACAGGTGATGAGGTCGATGGGCTCGCGGACACGATCCGTGGTTTCGGCCAGGCCACCCTCGACACTCGGGATGCGCAACGCCAGTTCGAGCAGGCCCTCGACGACCTCGAAGCGTCTGTCAGGGAGAACGGCAACAGCCTGGACATCACGACAGAGGCGGGACGGCAGAACCAGGCCGCTCTCGACGACATCGCGACGTCCGCGCTGGACCTCGCCGCCGCGATCTACGAGCAGACCGGTTCGCAGGAGGATGCCACCGCGGCTGTCGAAACCGGGCGTCAGAAGCTGATCGACATGCTCGGACAGTTCGGTATCACGGGGCAGGCTGCGGAGGATTACGCCGACGACCTCGGACTCATCCCCGGGAACGTGTCAACTTACATTGACTTGCAGAACCAGACGGCGATGAACCGGTTGCAGGCGTTCAAGGACGCACTCAACGCGCTCCCCAACTACAAGGGCGTCACGGTCGACACCATCACCGGCAACCCCAGCATGGGTGGCGGGGCGCTCCCGGGCAAGGCCGCGGGCGGTGCGATCTACGGTCCCGGCCCCGACGGGATCGACTCGGTGCCCATCATGGCGGCCCCTGCGGAGAACGAACACACGGTGATGGACGTCGTTGGGGAGGGTGCCGCGGCGGAACGGTGGGACATGGAACGAGAGTTGGTGGGGGCACGATGAGCCTGTTATTCACGGATCAGACCGACGAGTGGGCGCTGCTCGTCGCGGACACGGTTGTGACGCTCGAGGACAAGCCGTACATGTTCGGGTCGAAGGTCACCGCCCTCCCGCACCTGAACATGACCGTCTCCACGCTCGGGTCCCACCTCGTCGGCATGTCCTGGCGAAACGTCATCGACACGACGCCCGGCCTCGTCGACATCGAGACGGTGAACGAGGTGGCACCCGGTCAGCTGCGGAGGCTGTGGGACGAGTACAACGCCGCATATGAGCAGTTCCCGATGACGTCGACCGTCTACCATCACGGGTTCCCTGCCGGTTCCAACAAGATCGTGTCGTACGCGTACCGGTCGACGAACGACTTCGAGCCGGAACGGTTCGAAGGTTCCCAGTTCACGGTGAAGCCGGTGTTGCCCGACTTCCAGTACCAGCGCCCGCAGTCGCAGCAGGAGGTCATCGACCTCGCTATCCGGGTGCGGGACATGAACCACGAGCAGTTGGGTCACGGGTGGGGTGTCCGGATCGGTGGTGACCTGATCGCGACGATGGTCCAGAACGGGCACATCGAGACGGCGCTGTGGCACCGGTTCGACGACTACGACGAGTCGGTAGCGGCGATGCCCAGACCGATGGGGTGAACGCCTCTTGTGGGCGGTGTGCTGGGAGAGATCCTGGCGCACCCCCGTTGCGTGCGTTTACGAGCTCGCGCGGCCGTCGCGCACGGTCTTCATTGCCGCGAATACGTCGTCACCGGTCGTGAGCGGTGTCACGCCATGCGATTTGAACGTTGCGGTACGCCCAGCAACCTTCAGCGCCATGGTGAGCCTGCGGTGACGCGGGCTCTCCTCAGTTCCCCTGAAGTACACATGGTCCGCGTTTATAGTGACCTCTTCGACGTCGCTGAACGGGTGCAGGGTAACGGAGAATTCCAACCGCTGGTGTGTGATGGGGTTGCAGTCGGCATATACGACCCCGGTCGTCGTGACGGCGGCCAGATATCCCTTCTCACCATAGAGTTCCCCCGCGACCGCGACGATGCTCCTTCCTTCGTCCGTGGCGACAAGGATGGTCGACAGAAGGCTGCCAGCCTGTCTGTGAATCGGGGACCAGTTCGGATCCGTCACGTCGCTGAATACTTCTCGCCAGTCAGGCAATCCTTGAATGGCGTAGAAAAGTTCGCTCGGGCGGTCGAGTTCGTTGGGAGAATTGTCAGTCATGGCGCTGACCCTAGCGAAGCAGTCCGACATCACGAACGGACGCGACGTGTCACGGCGTTGCGCCACACGACAGTGTTCCGCGTCCCACCCGGCCCAGTCCACTCCACCACCACAACCCTGTCGTTCCACCCAGCCGCGAACGCCCCGATCCGTTCCGCGGGCCGGTGTGGCCACTGCACCCACACCCACACCGGTGGCTTCGACTGACCCACTGGCACCCATTGGATCGGCTCAGGGCCGTACGCCTGAGCTGGGAGCGTGCAAGGACGTGCGGCGGCTTCCGCCATGCGGCGGTCGTTCAGGGCGTCGTAGTAGCCCTCGTAGCGGCGATTCTTGGTAATGGCCGTGCTCGCCGGAGGTTCTGTGGATAGCCGGCGTCCCTTCTCCGGCCGAACCAATAGGGTAGCTCGCGTGTACGACGTCGCCCATGCGCTCACGCAGCCGCACTGCCCCCACTGTGGGACCGCGCTCCGCGACCGCTCGCCTGGGTTCGAGTGCCGCGCGTGCAGGCTCGCGTTCCTCCCGACCATGCCGAGTATCGCGGTTGGTTTTGCGGACCCTTCACTCCGCCGCGGCCTCAGGCGACGTAACCGTGCGTGACGAACACGAGGTAGCGGTCGACTCCGCGGAAATGGCGCGGATACTCAACGTGTCCCGCGGGACTGTCGTGGCGATGGTTCGGCGGGGCGACATTCCGGGGTTCAAAGCCGGCAGACACTGGCGGTTCATGGCGTCCAAGGTGATCGCGCACCTCGAGAGATCGCGGGATCCGTGGGCGCAGTCCTACAGGTCCCTAGCGCGGAAGCGGACGCCGTAAAGGGGGTCCTTCACCACCGACGATCACCTGTAACGTATAATATGTGTTACATGGTCGAACTCGAGGCGCTCTCACTCGGAGAGCTTCAGGCGTTGCGCCTAGGCGTTCTCCGCGAGATCCGTCGTAGAAGCGGCGAGTTGCACGCGTGTACTCGCTGCGGCATCAAATTCATCGCGCGTGCAGGTGCTCGCTTCTGTTCGACGAAATGCCGCACGGCCGCTCACCGGGCGGCCAAGAATAAGGAGGCCCCGCGCGTGCCCAAGATCCTCGGCTTCGGTTACGAAGGCCAGACTGTCGATGCACTCGTGGCGAAGCTCCGGCTACATGGGATCGACGTCCTCGTCGACGTCCGGCTTAACGCAATCTCTCGAAAGCGAGGCTTCTCCAAGACGGGGCTCGCCGCGGCGCTTCATGAGGCTGGTATCGACTACCTTCACAAGCCCGAACTTGGCAATCACCGGGATAACCGTGAGGGGTACGCAACGACCGACACCGACGTCGCGCATGCCGCGCGGGATCGCTTCCGCGAAGTTCTCCTCACGGAGCGGGCCGACGCGGCACTGCAGGAGGTCGCGAAGCTCGCGCGCACGCAGACGATCGCGTTGTTCTGCTTCGAAGCGGACGAACGCCACTGCCACCGAGAGCAGGTGCGCGAAGCGCTGTCAGCTCACGTCAACAGGGATCTCCTGCCGGTCTAGAACAACGTCGGCGTGGGCGGAGCGGTGTCGCTCTTTCTCGGCCAGTAGACACCGAGAACGCTAAACTTTCCGCGCTTCATCGCCTGCTCGAAGTTGCCGAGGTAAAACCCGCTCTCGCGACTGCTCGAAAACATCTGCCCGATGAACTTCGCTTCCACCTTGCGCTTGAAGGTGTCGTCGTCGTCTCTTGCTAACCGTCGTTGAAGCTCCGTGATCTCCCAGTCGAGGATCTTGGCGCCGTGGCCCGGGCACGCCTTGTCGGCACATCGATAGCGGTAGCGGACGTCGAACCGAGGCTTCTTGAGCAGCGGCGGGATCACGTGCCCGTCATCGAATAGGGTCTCGGACTCGCGTCGGGCGCGGCTACGCATCTTCTCGAGCTCCGCCTCAGTCCATGGCTCGCTCTTGGTGAACTCGAGACGATCATCAATGTCGGCGGGGTAGACGAGACCCAGCGACGGGGCTGCATGGTTGACTTCAGCGGCGCGCATCAGCCGGCACGTCGTGGTGGGAGCGATCTGCGAAAGCACTTCGTGTCTGCGCGACCACTCTTTCAGGTGATCTACTCTTTTCCATGTGCCCTCGATCGGCGTATAACTCTCGGGGCGGGTATCGGATGTGCGCCGCTGCACTTCGACTTCCACCACGTTGTACTTGTTGAACTGCGCGTCTGCGCGTAGCCAGCGGAAGGCGATTGGGTAGAGGCGGATGAAGGATGCGCTCGGGGCATCCATCCTGACGCCCGCGACGCAAACGGTATCGCCGTACTTCTGGGACGGCACCGGCGACGCTTTGACAGTGATGAGGACCTGGGCGGCCTCCGTGCGCACAGCCATGCGTCCAGATCGTACTGTCATGCGAGGCATATTCCGGATATCGTGCCGAGATGCGCACCAGGATCACGACAACGGGTGTGCTTCCTCGCGACCAGTGGGACGCCTTCCAGAAACGCGCAGCGCGGTACCAGCGGTCTGCTCTCCGTGATTTCCACGTACGTGTGGGGCGATACATTCGGCAGAACGTGGACGGTGAGCGCCTGCATTTCAGCGTCGTCTACGAGCTTGAGGGCGAATGGCGCCTGTACGACATCGAGCAGGACATCGACAATGTGGTCGGGAGGGCTACCGTGGAACTTGGAGGGCGCGTCGACCCGGCGACATCCGAGCTCGTGGGCGATTAGCCCGCATTGTACATCGGCAAGAATCGATCCCGGACCAACCCAAACGGATCGGTCCCTGGCCGTACGCGGCCGGAGGTTAGTCGCGCTCCTCAGGAAGCTCCGCCAACAGCCGCTCAAGCTCCTCGTGAGGAATCAGGACGTCCTTGCCCCAATACTTCACCGCGATCCGGTTCTCACGCACCGCAGCCTGAATCTTGTAAACCGACACACCAATCGCAGCGGCAGCGCCCTCGTAGTCATATGCAATCGCCATGTATACGATGCTCTCGCGAGTTCTCGGATGAGGGTGAAAAGCTTGTTCGGTCCCGTTGCCTGTCTTGGCGACAGAGCCAAAGACGTTATGCAGAACCTCGCACAAGTTGTGGGGTTCTCGCTGTAGGGATCTGGACGTTCCGCGGGGGATTCCGCTAGAAACTTTCGAGGGGGGAAACACCGAAGTGGCCCATACGCCGACGTGGGCCCGCGGGGGTGTGCCCCGGCCCCCCGTGCTGTTGGGGGCACACCCCCGTCCCCTCCGGAGTCACTCCAACAGGTCGATTCGAACTCGGGCACGGTCGCCCTCGATGATCACGGTGCACTGGACATCGTTGCGTATCATCGCGCCGAATCCGTTCTCAGCATCCACCGTCCCGGTCACTGTCCAAGTGCCAGAACCGGTCGCGTCAAGATCGAAGGTAGCGGTAGAGGGCGCCCTCAGTTGCTCCTTCACTCTCGCTTCGCACTGAGCGATCGCCTCGTACTTGTTGTCGGCATCGTAGGGTTCGCGGTTGGCAGCTAGCAGGGCGGTGCACCCCCCAACACCCGCCGCAACCAGGACTATCGCGAGCACCAGCCAAAGGCATCCGCCCGACTTCTTCGGGGTCTGGTGGATCCCTGGTGGCGTGCGGTCGCTCACCGCGACTTCCTCAGCACGAATGTGGCCGGTCCAATCGCGCTTGGGCGATCGAAGGCCGCTACCTCCCACCCTCTATCTGCCAGCTCTGCCAGTTCGCGATTCATCGCCGCCAGAACGTCCTCACCTCTGAGGCGCTGCCCAGACGGGAGCGAGATCACCCAGTACTCGTTGTTCCCCATGCCCTCCGAGTATGGCCCCCCGGTGTCTCCGCCGCGATGGTGTTGTGCGACAACAACCGTTCGGACGTGGAGGATGACACTCGTGATCCGACTCGACCCCAAACTTGAACAAGCGATTGTCAGCGCGGTCAGCCCAGAGGCAATCGGACGAGATAAGCGGGCGTACACCGTCCACGAGGCCGCTATATACATCGGCCGTTCAGATTCCTTCCTGCGCCAGTTGAAGCGGGACAACAAGATCGTTGCCCGTCGTGACGGGAAGCTCCTCATCTTCTTCCGTGAGGACCTGGACGACTACCTCGACTCACTCAAGGTCGACTGAGCGCGTGGTCTTCACGGCCCCGCCCGTGGGATCACCCCTTGGGGGCGCAGCTTGGGGTGCAGTAGTAGACGCGCCGACCCGCTTACGAACGCGATTAACTGCACCCGTCCCGATTGCCCCGGGCGGCAAACCGTTGATATTCCGCGGCAAGGGGGCTCATCAGCGCGCTCGTCTATGTGAGTTCGAATCCCCCATCCTCCGCGTCACCACATCCTCCGCCGCTGCCACGCCAGGCTCAGTGAGCACAGGTTCCGCGACGAGGTCGGCCGTCTGGGAGGCGGCATGTGGGAACAGCAGCACCGCCATTCCGATTGCGACGCCGGCGCCCAGCAGCTGGCCGGCCAGGAAGGGAAGCACTGAGGCCGGTGCGATGCCGGCGAACGTGTCGGTGAAGACCCTGCCGACGGTGACCGCCGGGTTCGCGAAGGCCGTGGAGCTGGTGAACCAGTACGCGGCTCCGATGTACGCGGCGACGGCGATGGCGACCTGCTGGACGGGCCGGCCCGCGCGCGCCAGCCCGGTGATCAGCAGGACGAGCCCAGCGGTGGCGACGACTTCGGCCAGAACGGTGGCCGGTGTGGCGCGGGCGGTAGTCGACAGTGTCGTCGGCGCCGCGAACATGAGGTTCGCCAGCACAGCCCCACCGATGGCTCCGCTCATCTGCGCGAAGGTGTAGACGATGAGGGCGGGCAACGGCAGCCCGACCCGGCCGCGGCGGCCGAGGAGTGCGTCCGCGATCGACACGACGGGGTTGAAGTGCGCGCCCGACACCGGGCCGAGGAGCAGGATCAGCACGCCCAGTCCGAGCGCGGTCGCGATCGAGTTCTCGAGCAGTTGCAGTCCGGTGTCGGCCGAGAGGCGCTGCGCCGCGATCCCGGAACCGACGACCACCGCTACGAGCAGCCCGGTGCCGAGCATCTCGGCGCCGGCGCGTCGGGCGAGAGTCAGGCCGGCCGTCACGACCGCCTCGCCCCTGACTGCGGCAGCAGCTCGGAGAGGAGCTGCTCGACCTGTGCACGGATCTCGTCGCACACCTCGCGGATTCCCTCGAGGTCGAGTTCGGCGGGGTCGTCCAGGTCCCAATCGAGGTACCTCTTGCCCGCGTACAGCGGGCATGCGTCGCCGCAACCCATGGTGACGACCGCGTCCGCGGCTCGCACGACGTCGTCCGTCAGCGGTTTGGGAAACTCGTCGCCGACGTCGACGCCGATCTCCGCCAGGACTGCGACCACCTCCGGCATCACGCCGACGGCGGGCTGCGAGCCCGCGGAGCGCACGTGCACCCGCTCGCCGCCGAGGTGCCTGGTCAGCGCGGCCGCCATCTGCGAGCGACCGGAGTTCTGGACGCAGACGTAGAGGATCTCCGGCACGGGCTTCGCAATCAGTCCGCGGGACTGTGCCAGGGCGAGCAGCCGGTCACGAGCGAACTTCTCCGCGAGGCTCGGCAGGAGTGTGGAGACGGCTGCCGTTCGGGCGAGGGCGGCGTAGGACTCGAACACGACACGCTCGACGGTCTCTTCGCCGACCATGCCCGCGAACTGGTGCGCGAGCCGCTCGGCCGCACGGTGGAGGACCGAGTCCGCTGACAGCAGCGCGTCCTGACCGCGGCGCTCAGTCATGGTCGGCGATCACGGGGAGCAGTTCGGCGATGAGGCCGTCGACGCGCGAGCGGATCTCGTCACGGATCGGCCGAACCGCGTCGATCCCCTGCCCGGCGGGATCGTCGAGCTCCCAGTCCTCGTAGCGCTTGCCGGGGAAGATCGGGCAGGCGTCGCCGCATCCCATCGTGATCACGACGTCCGATTCCTTCACAGCGTCGACCGTCAGGACCTTGGGCGTGTTCCCCGCGATGTCAATGCCTTCCTCGGCCATCGCCTGCACGGCGACGGGGTTGATCTCGTCTTTCGGCGCAGATCCGGCCGACAGGACTTCGATACGGTTGCCGGCCAGCGCTCGCAGATATCCGGCGGCCATCTGGGATCGCCCCGCGTTGTGCACGCAGACGAACAGGACGGTGGGCTTCTTGTCAGTCATGTCGGTCTCGCTTCCTCTCGGAAGAAAGCATAGACCACGATCTATTGATTGATGAGCGCAGGAAGCAGGTCACGCACCCGACGTTCGATGTCGTCACGGATGCCGCGGACCACCGAGAGCGGCTTTCCGGCGGGATCATCGATATCCCAGTCCAGGTAGCGGCGCCCGGGGTAGATCGGACACGCGTCGCCGCAGCCCATCGTGATCACGTAGTCGGCCGCCCGGACGGCCTCGTCGGTGAGGGGCTTGGGGAATTCTCCGCCGACCGGTACGCCGATCTCATCGAGCGCCGTGACGATTGAGGCGCGGAGGTCTCTCGCCGGCGCCGACCCCGCGGTGCGAACCAGCACGCGATCGCCCGCGAGCTGTCGCAGAATGCCGGCAGCCAACTGGGAACGCCCGGCGTTCTCGACGCACACGAAGAGGACCTCCGGCACTCCCTGCTCGCGCTGCTCGCGCTGCTCGCGCTGTCCCCTGCGCAGGAGGTCGTCGAGACGCTGGGCGGCGAAGGCAGCGGTGCGCGATGCAAGGAGCGGTGTGTTCTCGCGAGCAGCGAGGAGATCGTGGCTCTCCTGGACGTATCGGCCGACGGTCTGCCTGTTGATCACCCCCGCGTATCGGTCGGCCAGGTCGGCGACGACGCGGTCGAGGTCGGGTTCGCCCGCGTTGACAACCGCCGCCCGATCCCCGAGCAGGCTGTCGATGCGGTCCACGTGCGCCGGGCTGATCGAGTACCAGACTCGACGACCTTCGGGCTCCCGGATGACGATGCCTTCGTCGTGCAGCGCGCGCATATGGTGGCTGACGGTGGGCTGACGAAGCCCGAGCTCATCGGCGAGGCGACCGACCCGCGCGCGACCGTCCTCGGCATCTCGGATCAGTCGGAGAATGCGTGCTCGGGTGGGGTCGGCCAGCACCGTGAGCGCGGGTGTGGTCGCCACCGGATCCATAGACGCCAGTCTATCTCGCCCGCGTGGGTCGCCGTTCAACCGCTCCGGTCGATCGAACTGCGCCGTTCGATGAGCAGCGTGTCACGCCACGCGCCGGCATGAGGGCCGGTCCCGGATCGGGCGATCCGCTCCCGTCGACCCACGACGCGGAACCCCGCGGCCTCGTGCAGGCGAACGCTGGCGGCGTTCTCCGGGAAGATGCTCGACTGGATCGTCCAGATCCCCGCATGCTCCGCGGCGTCGATGAACGCGTCGAGGAGGAGGCGGCCGATGCCACGCCCCCGAGCCGCGCGATCGATGTAGACCGAGTGCTCGACGACTCCACGATAAGCGGGACGCGCCGACACGGCCGACGCCGCGATCCATCCCACGATCGCCCCGGTTTCATCGACCGCGACGAACCGGAGCTCGTGGAGCTTGCCCGCGTCGAAGGCCGTCCACGACGGGGTGGCGACCTCGAATGTCGCCTCCCCGTCTTCGATCCCCTGTGCGTAGATCCGCTCGACGGCCGGCCAGTCGGCCGCCGTCATCGCCCGAACCGCTGTCACGAGCAGCAGCTCGAAGCGCCGTCGCCGAGGCTCGTCGAGCAGACCCCGATCGCGGGAAGCACCAGTTCCACGTTCGACGCCGACACGACGTCGCCGGCCAGCCAGGCGGTGACCGAGCGAACCTGCTCGTATCCCGTGGTCAGGAGGAAGGTCGGCGCGCGGCCGTAGGCCTTCATGCCGACGATGAAGAACCCCTGCTCAGGGTGCGTGAGCTCTCGGAAGCCATGCGGCTCCACCGTGCCGCAGGAGTGCACGTTCGGGTCGATCAGCGGAGCGAGGCGCTTGGGGGCCTCGACGATCTCATCCAGTTCCAGCCGGATCTCGCGCAGGATGTCGAGGTTCGGACGGAACCCCGTCGCGTTGACGACGATGTCCGTGCCGTGAACGACCACCTCATCGCGCCGGTGGCCGACGAGTTCGACCCGATCGTCGGCACGTCGCGCACGGATGATCTCGAACCCGTCGAGTACCGTGATGCGGCCCTCGGCGACGGCCCGGTCGACGCGGCTGCCCAGTCGCGCGCGGTCAGCGAGCTCGTCATCCGGTGACGAGGAGACCCGCACCGCACGCGCGTTCCGGATCAGCCAGGTGACCGACGTACCGGGCTCTTCCCGAGCCAGCTCCACCAGCCCCAGGAGCGTGTTCGCCGCCGAGTGGCCGGCGCCGACGACGGTGGTGTGGCGTCGGGCGAACTTCTCCCGGTCGCGGCCGAGGACATCGGGGAGCGCGGGGGTGACCGCGTCGGCGATGTCGGCCATGCCGAGCAGGTCCAGTCCGTTCGAGGACAGCGAGTTCGGCGAACGGTACGTTCCGGATGCGTCGATCACCGCACGCGCAAGGACATCCTCGATCGCGCCGTCCGTCGTGCGGACGCGAACGACGAACGGTGTCGTGGCGCGCGCCCTGGTGCGGGTGCGGTCCATGCCCTCGCGGGTCACACCGATCACCTCGGCACCGAGCCGCACTCGCGAATCGATCTCCTCCAGCTCGGCCAGGGGTGCGACATACTTCTCCACGAGCTCGGCCCCTGTCGGCGCGCGCTCGGGGTCGGGAAGCGTCCACCCCCGCTGTTCCAGCAGTCGGCGGGAGGCCGGGTCGACCAGGTGCTTCCAGGGCGAGAAGAGGCGGGTGTGCCCCCACTGCTGGACGCTCGCAGCGACGTGGTCGCCTGCTTCGAACACGAGGAAGTCGATCCCCCGCTCGACGAGGTTGGCCGCAGCAGCCAGCCCGATCGGGCCCGCGCCGATGATCGCAACGGGCAGGGTCGACATGCGGTCGGTCGCGGCGGTCCGGGGTGTCAGATCAAGCAGGGTCACAGCATCCTCCAACGGATATCGATGAACTTCGATGCTTGATTCTGCATCCCTCTATCGACGTCTGTCAATATCGACTATTGTCGATGCATGGTCACGATGCTCGACGTCACGGATGTCTCCGCCGGCGCATGCTGCGCCCCGCTGGTGCGGGAGCCTCTCACTGCGGCCGAAGCGGAGCAGCTGGCCGCAACCATGAAGGCGCTGGCCGATCCGGCGCGGCTCCGTCTCCTGTCGATCGTGGCCGCCTCCGAGGACTCCGAGGCGTGCGTGTGCGACTTGACCGAGCCGATCGGGCTGAGCCAGCCGACGGTGTCGCACCACTTGAAGATCCTCACGACGGCCGGTTTCCTCACACGGAGCAAGCGCGGCACGTGGGCGTACTTCAAGCTGGTGCCCGGGGCGCTCGACAGAATCTCGCAGCTCCTCGTCGCGTCGTGACCGCAGCCCCCCGGCCGATCGATGACGGCAGCGCGCGGTTCGGGCGCTAGGCTCGCCGCGCTCGCCGTCGCACAGGTCGTCTCGTGGGGCGTGCTGTACTACGGGGTCCTCGTGGCCGCGCCGGCGATCTCAGCCGACACCGGCTGGGATGACGAGCTCATCTTCGTCGCGGTCACAGCTGGACTTCTCGTCTCCGCGCTCAGCTCCATCCCCATCGGACGATGGCTGGACCGACATCCCCGGCGGGTCATGGTCAGCGGAGCGATGATGGGAACTCTCGCGATGTCCGTGGCCGCCCTGTCACCGACCATCTGGATATTCGCCGCCGCTTGGATCCTCTGCGGGATCGCGCAATCCGGTGTGCTCTACCAGGCGGCGTTCACGGTGATCACTCACCGCTACCGCGCGGCACGGCGCGCACCGCTCACGCTCGTCACCCTCGCCGGCGGCCTCGCGTCCACGATCTTCGCTCCGCTCACCGGCTGGCTCATCCTCGAGCTGGGTTGGCGGACGGCCTTCTTCGTCCTCGCCGCGATCCTCGCGGTGACAGCGCTGCCGACATACGCCCTCACGATCGAGCGGCGTTGGACACACGTCACCGGGCAACCCGCCGCAGGCGGAGCCGCGAGTCGCGTGCTCCGCTCAGTGCGATTCTGGGCGCTCACCATCGCGTTCGCACTCATGTCCTTCTCGCTCTACGCCGTGACGCTCTCGGCCGTCCCCGCCTCGGTCGAGAAGGGGCTGGACCTCCAGGCCGCCGCCTGGGTGCTCGGACTCATCGGCGCCGGTCAGGTGCTCGGGCGCCTCGTCTACCTGGTCGTCCCCCACACCGCCGCCCCGTGGATCGCTCCCGCGTGCGTGGGACTGCTCGGCGCTGCCGCCCTCGTCCTGTTCGCCGTCGCATCCAGTCCGACCGGGGTCTTCGCTGCCGCGATCGTGGCCGGCGCGATTCGGGGCGCTCTGACGCTCGTGCAAGCATCGGCGGTCGCCGACCGGTGGGGAGCCGCAACATACGGACGCCTGAATGGAGTGCTCGCCGCTCCGGTGATCGCGCTGACAGCCTTCGCGCCCGCTGCCGCCGCGATTCTGGCCGCGACTGCCGGGACGTACACCCTCGTGGCTCTGACGATGGCGGTGGTGTGCGCGATGGGAGGCGCAATGGCGATCCGCCGATAGCCTGAGATCGATGCGGGCGCCACAATCGCCACGGAGGATGCCTGCACGTACGTCAGCAGCATGCTCCGGTTCGGTGCACCCTCAGCCCTTGGTCAGATCCTGCGCCAGCATCACGATGATGCCGCTCGGACCACGGACGTACGCGAGCTTGTACACGTCCTGGTAGTTCGCGACTCCGCGCAGCGGGTGGCATCCGTGTTTGGCCGCGATCGCGAGCGCCTCGTCGATGTCGTCGACCGAGAACGCGACCCGGTGCATGCCGATCTCGTTGGGCAGCGTCGGCTCGGTCTCGATCGCATCCGGGTGGATGTATTCGAAGAGCTCGAGCTGGCCGTGGCCGTCCGGCGTCTGCAACATGGCGATGCGGACGTGGTTGCCGTCCAGGTCGACCGCGGTGTCAGCCCACTCCCCGCTGACCTCGTCTCGGCCGAGCACGGTCAGTCCGAGGTCGGTGAAGAACGCGATGGCCTCCTCGATGTCTCGAACGGCGATGCCGACGTTCTCGAGCTTGATGGGCATGCGATCAGTCGTACATCGCGATGAAGCGGCCGATGACGCCTCCCTGACGGAGCTTGTCGATCGCGTCAGGGATGTCGGCGTGGGTGATGTGGTTGACCGGTGGCTTGAGGTCGCCGCTGCGCATGATGTCGTAGATGCCGGCGAGATCCTCCTTCGTCCCCGACTTCGACCCCTTGATCGTCAGCTGGTTGATGATGATCGGGTACGTGTTGATCGTGGCCTCGAGGCGTCCCATACCCACCTGCACGAGTGTGCCGAACTCCGTGAGCGTCTCGATCGCGGCCGACGTCGTGGTGCCGAACCCCGCGTAGTCGACGATGAGCTCGAGGTTCTTGTCTTTGAACGCGTCGATGGATCCCGCGACGCCCGCCAGGCCGATCTCGTCCGCGAGCTTCTGGGTCTCGGGGTTGATCTCGGCCCCGTAGACATCGGCGCCGATGAGCGCTGCGCACCGCGCCCCGATGTAGCCGAGCCCGCCGAGGCCGATCACGCCGACGCGCATGCCCGCCTTCGCGCCGCCGACCGCCATGATCGCGTGGTACGCCGTGAGCCCGGCATCCGTCGCCATCGCCCCGAGATCGAACGGCACCTCGTCCGGCAGAACGACGAGGTTGTCATCCGTCGCGCGCAGCTTGGGCGCGAACCCGCCGTCCCACTTGCCGTAGCCGAGCGCGTCGCCGTCGGACATGACCGGGGCCAGACCGACTCGGTCGCCCACCTTCCAGTGCTCCATGCCCTCGCCGACCTCGCTGATGACTCCCGCCGACTCGTGCCCCATCGTCCGGGGCAGCCCGTGCTGGAACAGGGCCATCCAGCCGGGATCGTCCAGCGTCGTGACATCCGAATGACAGACCCCAGATGCCTTGACGTCGACGACGACCTCGCCGGGACCCGCGTGCGGCTCCTCCACCTCGTTGAGCTCCAGGGGCTTGCCCGTGCCCGCGAACTGCCATGCCTTCATCGCCCTCGACCTCCTTCACCCGGATTGAGGGACGCTCCGCGTCCCGGCCTCGCCCCCTTCGGCGGGGTCGATCCCAGGCTAGGTCGGCTCCACGAGCCGCGAAAGGCCCGTCACGGCAGGCCCGCGACCGGCACCCCCAGCCACTCGCCGAGCTCCATGATCTCGGCGCGCACCATCTCCATCTCCTCGGGCTCGAACGGCAGGAACTCGTGAATCGCGTTGACGCGCAGCACGTCGGCCTTGCGGTCGACTTCGGCGTCGAGCATGCCGACGAACCGGTCGCCCAGCAGGATGGGATGCGCGAAGTACCCGTAGACACGCTGCGCCTTCGGCTTGAACTGCTCGAGCACGTAGGTGAACTCGAAGACCTCCTCGAGCCGACCCCGGTCGTAGAGCAGGCCGTCGTACGGGTTGAGGAACGCGACTCGGCCCCCACGATCGTCGTCGAGCGCCGCGAGCGCCTCGGGGTCGACGCGGAGCTTCCACGTGCTGCCCTCGACCCGGGCGGGCTCCCCCGCGTCGCCCACGGGCGACCACCACCAGTGCGAGCGGCCGATGCCTGTGGCCTGCAGGGTGCGCTCGTGGAGCATCCGTTCGGCTTCATCGGCGGGCACCTCGGGAAGATCAGCCGGATACACGCGCTCCGCCAGATCCCACACGCGGTGACGGCCCTCGCGCCGTGTGATCGCGACGACGCCCTGCCGCGAGAGGAAGTCGAGCATGATCGGCACCTGGTTCGAGCCCGACCAGCCGTCCGGCGGGCGGCTCACCTGGGCCGTGTCGGGGATGTCGCTCGCCAGCAGCGGGCCGTCCGCGCGCAGGCGCGCGAGCACGTCCTTGCGGAACCGGTCGTTCGCCTCGAGCCACTCCCGGGTGCTCTTGCGGCGCGGCCACGTGCGCATGGCGGGAAGCATGAGCGGAAGCAGGCTCATCGGGTGGAACATGCCACCGAGCTCGAACAGCAGCCGGTCCTCCTCGACCGCCTTCTGCAGCTGCCCCGGCTCGTACGACCACCCGATGCGCGACCACATGATCGTGTGCTCACACGGCGCGATGACCGCCGTCGGGTCGATCTTGATCTGGCCGAGCTGCTCCGCGACCTCGACGACGTCGCCCGGACGCTCGGCGTCGAGCAGCTGCGCGCGCACGATGATGCGGCGCGCCTGCTCGCGGGTGAGCGTGTGCGTCATGAGCTCTCGGACCGCCAGCCCGTCTCCCACACCTCGGCGACTCGCGGGGCATCCGCAGGAACGGCTGGACGGATTCGCATGACAGCCAGGCTAGCCGCGAGTAGCGTCGGAATCGTGTCCCCCGATAACAAGGAAACTGTGCCCGAGCGCGTGCCCGAGCCGGTCCACGATCCCGTGCAGTCGCCCGCGCTGACCGACGACCAGTGGGCGCGGCTGCTCGAATTCGGCGAGCCGGAAGAGATCAAGCCCGGCGACTACCTCTTCCGCACGGGCCAGCGCGCCTACAACCTCATGCTCATCGAGAGCGGCGAGGTCGAGATCGTTCGCGAGCCGCTCGGCTGGGTCGGCGAGGTCATCATCACGACCATTGGCCCGCGCTCGTTCCTCGGTGAGCTGGGCCTCCTCAACCGCCAGGCCGCGTTCCTGTCGGCGCGCGTCACCGCACCGGGCGTCGCGTACCGCGTGAGCGACGAGAGCCTGCGGCGCCTCATGGCGGAGGATGACGAGCTGTGCGACATCCTCCTGCACGCGCTGTGGGCGCGGCGGGAGTCCCTGCGCAGCGGCCCCGCCGCCCTGACGCTCAAGATGGTCGGCTCGAAGGCGTCGCGCGAGTTCCTCGCGCTGCGCCGGTTCGCCGAGCGCACCGACCTCGTGCACACCGCGATCGACCTCGAAGACGCCCCCGACAAGACCCACCACACCGACTACCTCAGCGAGCGCGGCTTCACCAAGGCCGACCTCCCCATCGCATATGTGCAGGGCGAGCCGATCCTGCGTGCGACGCCCGGGCTCGTCGCCGACCGCCTGGGCCTCAGCTACCAGGCCAGCACGGACGACTTCGTCGACCTGACCGTCATCGGCGGAGGGCCCGCCGGCCTCGCGGCGGCGATCTACGGGGCATCCGAAGGTCTTCGCACCGTCCTCCTCGATGCCGTCGCGCCCGGCGGCCAGGCCGCGGCGACCTCGCGCATCGAGAACTTCCTCGGGTTCCCGTTCGGCGTCACCGGCCGCGCGCTCATCGGCCAGGCGTCGCTTCAGGCGCTCAAGTTCGGCGTGCGGGTGTACGCGCCGTGCGAAGCGGTGAGCCTCACGACGATCGACGACGGCCTTGAGGTCACCCTCCGAGACGGACGCACGATCCACACGCGCAGCGCGATCGTGACGTCGGGTGCCGCCTACCGCACGCTCGACCTCGACCGCTGGAACGACTTCGAGGGGTCGGGCATCTTCTACGCCGCGACGCCGCTCGAGCTGCGCCAGGTGATGGAGTCGCCCGTCGTGGTCGTCGGCGGCGCGAACTCGGCCGGTCAGGCGGCGCTGTACCTGGCATCGAACGGATGCCCCGTCCGCCTCGTCGTCCGCGGCGACGACCTCACCCGGCGCATGTCGTCGTACCTTGTGTCACGGCTGCTCGAAGACCCGCGCGTCGAGGTGCTCACCCGTTCCCACGTCGTCGGCCTCGACGGAGATCGGTTCCTGCGTCGCGTGCACATCGACCGCGTCGGCGAGGTCGACGCACGAGGGCTCTTCTGCTTCATCGGCGCCGAGCCCGCGACGTCGTGGCTCGACGGCATCGACCGCGACCCCGAGGGTTTCCTCCGCACGGGTGTCGACATCCCGCTCGACGTGCTCGGCGAGGACTGGGAGAGCCTCGGGCGCGAGCCGCTGCCATTCGAGACGTCCGTCCCGCGCGTGTTCGCGGCGGGTGACGTGCGCCGCGGATCGATGAAGCGCGTCGCGGCGGCGGTCGGCGAGGGGTCGAGCGCCGTGGCATCCGTTCATCGTGCGCTCGCCGCTGTCGGCGGCGTCGCGTGAGGATTCGGCCGTGGCTGTGCACGCTGATCGGCGTCGGCGCGGCGTTCGTGGGGCTGCTGCCGTGGCTCGTGACCGGCATGCGCCTGCCGCTGCAGAACTGGTGGGAGCTCTCGACCCCGCCGGAAGCGATGCCCCTCGCGATGCTGCCCTTCAGCCAGTATTCGCTGAGCCTCATCTTCGCGCTGCTCGTCGTGGGGGCGTCGGCGGCCGGAATCGCCGCACGGGCGCTCAGGCCGCGAATGCCCCGCGGCGGGTTCGCACTGGTGGTGACCGGGCTCGTCGTGATCCAGGCCATCGCGATCGCGCAGTCGACGGTCGCGGTCGCCGGCGGGCTGCGTGACGGCACAGAGTCGGTGCTCTACCTCTGGGCGCTCGTCGTGGTCAGCGTCCTGTCGCTGCTTGTCGGGGTGCTCGCCGTCTTCCTCATCGCACGCGCACCGCGCGCCGGGGCCCTCATCGGGCTGACGATCGGGGCGATCGCGACCACTTCGTGGCTCACAGGGTTCATGGGTCTGACGACCCCGTACGAGCTCGTCGCGCTGATCCAGTGGGTGGCCCCGGTCCTCGTCGGCGCCACCATCGCGTGGACCGGCCTCGGGACGACGGGCCGAATCATCGCGGCGTTGGCGAGCATCGCGATGGTATGGATCGTTCCCGCGGCGATCACAGCGGCGACCGCGGCGGTGGGGATGCGCGTGCTCGCGCGGCAGCTGGGTGAGATGGCGGAGTACGCGCTGCAGGTCTTCGGGCTCGCCACGTTCACGCCCGAGCTGGCCTGGCGGCCGATCGTCGTGACCGTCGTCGTGGCGGCGATCGGACTCGCGGCGCGTTCAGTCCTCTCGCGGCGCGATCGACGTAACATCGAGCATGGCGCACCTGACACCGACCGGCACGATCGTCGCGATCGTCGGAGAGCAGTCTGAAGACGCCCTCGCGACCTTCGACGGCATCCCCGGGGTCGAGATCCTCGCGCTGCAGGGCAGCGACCCCGGCCTCGCGACACGGCGCATCGCGGCCGCGAGCACTCCCTGGATCATCCACGACGCCGACCCGCTCGAGCACGTCGCCGCGGCGTGGGTCGAGCTCTTCGAAGAGCGCTCGAGCCTCGGCGTGCTCGAGCTCGAGGTCGAGGCGGCCATCGCCCGCTTCGAAGAGGGTTCGGCGCTCATGCCCGATTACTACATCGTGCTCGACCCGCAGGACGTGCCCGGCACGTGGCGCCACTGGTGGCTCGGGGCGCTCGGGCATCATGCACCGCAGCGAGTGCTCGCGTCGCGGGGGCCCGAAGGACCTCGTGACGCGGCGGTCCGGCGGCTGCTGACCGCTCTGCCGTCGTCACGTCCGTGGCCCGACCCGGCATCGTGGCTGCCGCATCTACCGTTCGAAATACCCGACCGGGTGGGGCTCAGAGACGAGGTCTAACTAGATCTCGTCCCCGAGCTCTGCGCCCAGCTCGCTCAGCCCGTTGACGACGACGTCCGTGAGCAGCGACGCGTACCGGCCGTCGGGGTCGAGATCCGGATCGAAGATCGTGACCGATGCTCCGATCGCGCGGGGCGCGAGCCCCTGCAGCAGCGCGACGAGCTCGTCTGCCCGCAATCCGCCTGGGGTCGGGGCATCGACCGCGGGCATCACCTCGGGGTCGAGCACGTCCACGTCGACCTGGAGCCAGTAGCCGGCTCCCTGGTCCGCGACCTCTCGCACGCGAGCCGCCACACGTGCTCCCCCATGCAGGATCACCTCGCTTGCGGGGGCGACGGCGCCGATCGCCGCCCGCACGCGCTCCAGGTTCGGGTCGTCGTCGCGGCATCCGATGTGCACCGTGCGCTCGGCGTCGAAGTACGGGCCGCGCCCGTCGATATCGGAGATCGCCGGCCAGTGCAGGCCGATCGCGGCGGCGAGGTCCTCCCCCGCGACGCGCGCGCACTCGTCGCTGATCGCCGGATGCCGGAAGTCGGTGTGCCCGTCGACGTGGATGAGCCCGCGGCCCTCGGGCGCGGCATCCGTCAATCCTGCGGCGATCACGAGGCTGCAGTCGCCACCGATCACGAGCGGAACCGCGCCCGCCGTCCACACGCGGTCGAGGCGCTCGGCGAGCCGCCTGGCGTGGTCGACGAGTGCGGCCTGGTTGCGCACCTCTCCGGACGGGCGGGTCTCGTCGTCGTCGACGTACCGTCCGGGGAGGACGGTGCCCGCGTCCCGTGCTCCGAGCTCGGCGAGACGGGAGTAGAGACCCGCCTCGCGCAGGGCTTCGGGCGCCTTCGCCGTGCCTGGAACGGTGCCGGGCTCGGGGGGTCGCAGGCCGAGATTGGTCGGTGCCGAGACGATCGCAAGCATCCGCCCAGTCTGCCCCTAGCACTGCGGGGCGGTGCTCTCAATCCCCGCTGTCCCACGAAATCGGCCGGGTACGGTCGGGCGTGTTCACGACGGGTGTTCACGACGAATGGAGACACACCGTGGCTACAACGACCGCGACCAAGACCGACAAGACCAGCAAGGGCTCGACGACGGCGAGCAAGCGCCGCCCCGCGCGCAAGGGCGCCGAGCTGACGCGCGAGCAGAACGCGGAGCGCGGGTTCCAGGCATCCGAGGCCCTCAGCGAGAACCTTCAGAAGGTGCTCGTCGACCTCATTGAGCTGTCGCTGCAGGGCAAGCAGGCGCACTGGAACGTCGTCGGGCGCAACTTCCGAGACACGCACCTTCAGCTCGACGAGATCATCGAAGCGGCTCGCGCGTTCAGCGACGATGTGGCCGAGCGGATGCGGGCGCTCCACGCCCTGCCCGACGGGCGCAGCGATGTCGTGGCGCAGACCACGACTCTGCCGGACTTCCCGCAGGGTGAGATCGCGACGACCGAAGTCATCGACCTCATGACCGAGCGGCTCGACGCCGTCGCGTCGACGTGCCGTGAGGTGCACGACGACGTCGACGAAGAGGACCCCACGAGCGCCGACCTGCTGCACGCGATCCTCGAGAAGATCGAGCAGCTGTCGTGGATGGTGAGCGCCGAGAACCGGACGCCGAAGAAGTGAGCTAGACCTCGGGCTCGATGTCGGGGAGCTCGAGCGGCAGCTCGCGCGTGTCGTCCCACGGCTCGGTCCAGCCGAGGCGGTTGAAGAGGCCGTCGAGCACGAGCCCGGTGAAGCCCCACACGAGGTGATCGCCGTTCTCGGCGCGCACGAGGAAGCCGGGCCCGCGCCACTCCTGGCCGTCGCGGCGGATGACCGTCACGCCGCGATTGGCCGGGTCGAGCAGGTCGGCGACGGGTGCGCGGAACACGTCGGCGGACTCGCGTTCATCGACGACTCGAACGGGTGACGGATGCCGCCACCACGCGAGCACCGGAGTCACGAGGTGCTGCGAGTACTCGAGCGGGATGTTCTCGAGCGTTCCGAGCACCTCGACGCCTGCCGGGTCGACGCCGGTCTCTTCGTGGGCCTCGCGGAGCGCGGCCGCGACAGGGCCGTCGTCACGCGGGTCGAGCCGTCCGCCCGGAAAGGCCACCTGACCGGGGTGGGAGCGCAGCGTCGACGCGCGCTCGAGCAGGAGGACGTCGAGGTCGCGCGGCACCGCTGCCGCCTGCGCTTCGTGTTCGCTCGGGAGTCCATCCAGCACCCCGAACAGGATGAGCACGGCGGCGGGACGGGACTCTCCCGCGTCGTGCGCGCGGGACGAGGAGTGGTTGGCTTGGGCGAGGGCCGCGAGCTGAGCTCGTGCGGTCGGTTCGGCGGGCACCCGTTCAGGCTACGCTCGCAGACGACATGTGGATCGGCTGGATCGAGTTCGACGTGCTGCTCGGCGAGGTGCATTCGCTGAAGCAGAAGCGCAGCATCGTGCGCCCCCTCCTCGCGGACCTCAGCCGGCGCACCGAGGCCGCCGTCGCGGAGGTCGGCGCGAACGACCTGCACCGGCGCACGTCCATCGGAATGTCGGTCGTCGCGAGGGACGCGAGGCACGTCCGAGACGTGCTCGAAAGGGCAGAGCGGATGCTCGCAGAGGAGCATCCGGAAGTCACCCTGCTGTCGTCGAGACGGGGTCTTCATTCGAGCGAGGACTGAGGTGGCAGCCAGGTAACGGTCAGGTAACGCTCAGAAGAGCCGGTAAGGATCAGGGCTTTGTGTGTCCGCGAAGCGGCCGCGCGATGCGTCTCCGCGGCGCTGACAACCCGACACGAAACCCGAATTCATGCGCTCCAGCACTCCCACGTCTCCTTCTACGCCTCCTTCTTCCCCTCGTACTTCTTCTCTCGAGTCCCCCGTTCCCGCGCGCCGCAACCGCCGCCTCGCCGAGCGCCGCGCTCGTCGTCGCCCCCTCCTGTTCGCGACGGGTCTCGGTCTCGCCGTGGCGACGATCGTCGGATGCGCGGGTGCCGTTCCGCTCTCGTACGCCGAGGCATCCGTGAACTCCGCGCCCGCGATGCCCTCGATGGTGCTCGCTTCGTACTCGACGCCCGCTCCGCTAGCGGCCGACGCCGAGCTCGCCGTCGCCACCGGGGACACGTCGACCACCGAGGCGAGGGCCGCCGTGGAGGCCGCGGACGCCGCTGTCGCGAGCGCCGCGCAGGTGGCGACGGATGTCGAGGCATCCGGGCTCGACATCGGCGTGACGCCGACGGTCGACACGACCGCGCTCGAGGCGACCGCGGGTCGCCTCGCGCTTGGCATCAAGAGCCTTCCCGAGTCGTTGCTGCCGGATGTCACGGCGGATGTGACCGCGCTCGTGTCGTCGGTGCAGGAGCAGGTCGCGGGTCTGCGCGGCCGACTCGATGCGGCGGTCCAGGCCAAGAAGGAGGCCGAGGAGCAGGCCCGTCGCGCGGCCGAGGAGAAGGCGCGCCAGGCCGCCGAAGCCGCCGAGCGCGCGCGGCAGCAGCAGTCGTCCGGCTCGGGTGGCGGCGGCTGGGTGCCCTCGGTGCCCGTCGGCGGCGCCACGGGCGACAACAGCCCGGCCGGCGCGCAGGCCACGGCTCGCGGCATGCTCGGCAGCTACGGCTGGGGCGATGACCAGTTCGGCTGCCTGTACAACCTGTGGCAGAAGGAGTCCGGCTGGAACTACCAGGCCTACAACCGCTCGAGCGGTGCGTTCGGCATTCCGCAGGCGCTTCCCGGCAGCAAGATGGCGACCGCGGGCGCCGACTGGCAGACCAGTGCCCGCACGCAGATCGCGTGGGGTCTCGGCTACATCTCCGGTCGTTACGGCTCGCCGTGCAACGCCTGGGGTCACTCGCAGTCCGTGGGCTGGTACTGATCCCTACTCGCGGAACAGCGCGAGCAGCTCGTCGATCGAGTCGCCCCGCACGAACACCGGGATCCGGTCGATCGGGGTGGGCACCGTGCCCGTGCCGCCGCCCGTGATGCGGTCGCCGGTCCAGGCATCCGCCCATTCCCCCTCGGGGGTCTCGGGAAGGTAGACCGACCACTCGGTCGCGCCCTCTTCGAGCACGGGCGCCACGAGGATGTCGTCGCCGAGCAGCCACTGGGTCGGTGCCGTCCACACGGCGGGGTCGTCGGGCCACTCGAAGAACAGCGGGCGCATGAGCGGCCGGTCGGTCGCGATCGTCGCCGCGGCGGAACGCTCGAGGTACGGCACGAGCCGCTCACGCAGCTTCGTGTACCGGCGGAAGAGCGGCAGCACGCGCTCGTCGCCCGTGCGCTCGGCGATGTTCCACGGCGTGCGGTCGCGCGACGGGCTGCGGGGATCTCGCCGGAGAAGCCGGCGATGTCCCAGCCCCAGTAGACGATGCCGGATGCCGCGGCCGTGAGCCCCGCGTTCATCGACCAGCGGAACGCCTCCCACGTCGAGTTCTCGTCCCCCGCCCAGAACGCGCCGTGCGCCTGCGCTCCCGCGAAGCCCGCACGGCTGAACGTCACGGGAGCTCTTCCCCGAAGAACGTATGTCGTCGGCGGTGTCAAGCAACCCGTGGTGACGGGCGAAGGCAGGTGTGATTCAGCGCCGGTTCGTCAGCGACGCGGGTCGCGCAGGGATGCCACCGCTTCGAGAAGTGTGGAGTGGATGTACGTCAGCTCTGGTGAGGAGTACGACTCCCAGGTCTCGTCGGCTCCGGGTTCGGCGTTGGGCTCGGCATCCGGCTCGGTCCAGGTCCCGGACCAGGTCTGGCTGTCGGCGTCGCCGGTGTCGGCTGGCGCGGGGTTGTGGGCGTACACCCACCACAGGTTCTGCTGCGGGTCCACGAAGCGCGAGAAGACGTCGCCCCAGAAGTCTGTCGGGTTGGTCACGATCCGCCCTCCCCGTTGGACGGCTCGCTCAAGCGTCGCGTCGACGTCGTCGACGTACACGCGGGTGAACGCAGGCGTGAACGGCCAGTCGGCTTTGCGGTCGGCCACGGTGATCATCGAATCGCCGATGAGCAGCTCGGAGTGCAGGATCGTGCCGTCCCCGTCGAGCGTGCGGGCTTCGGGAACGTCTATCGCTCCGAAGACGTACTCGAGAAACTCGATGAGCTCGGCGGCGTTGTCGGCCATGATGAACGGGTTGACGGTGTTCGAACCGACTGGCGCGGGCGGAACGGCGGGACGGGGACGGTCGGACACGGCGGCTCCTCTCGATGTCGTCGTGACCACGTTGGCACGGCGGATGCCTCGACGACAGGGCATCGGCGGACCGGTGCGGTGAGGTGGCCCGGAGGCGCGTTTGCCGTCCACTGACGTCGCTGCGCACTGAGCGTGGCAGGCGGGCGCCGGCGCGACTGCCGCTGCTGTCGGGCGCGAGGGTTCGGTGCGGAGGTTCGCCGCGGAGCTTCGCCGCGGAGCAGGACCCCGGGGCCGGGCCTCGCACGCACACCGGCGCCACCCTCGGCGCCCGGGCGTGTCAGAAGGGTGCGTTGGCGGCGTCGGCGGGTCGGAACACGGGCACGCGGCGTTCCGGTTGCACCACGTAGGTGCGACCCGCGGGAGATCTCCACTCGAGCGCTCCCCCGCTTTCGGGGACCTGTCTCACTCGCCACCCGCCGTGGTGTTTCACCGTGTGGTGCCCCTTGCACAAGGGGGCGAGGTTGTCGAGCGAGGTCTCCCCGCCGTGTTCCCACGCGATGGTGTGGTCGATCTCGCAGCGGGAGGCGGGGATGCCGCATCCGGGAGCCATACATCGATCCGCCCGCCACCTGACCAGTTTCCGCAGCATCGGGGGCGGCCGATATTGCGTCCGACCGGCAGAGAGCACCATGCCCGTTTCGGGGTGGGTGAGGATCCGCATCCATCCGTCCGCGCCGCCGCACAGCTCGCGGGCGCGGTCCAGCGCGATGGGCCCAACACCCTCCACCACCGCCGGCGCCAACCCCGCCACGGCACGATCGGTGTCCGTTTCGGCGAGGAGCGTCAGCGCGGGCACCGTCACCGCGACCGTCGCACGGATCCCGCGCACTTCGTCCGGGTGCACGCTGGTGTCGCCGTCGATGAGCAGGTCGCTGAGCACGTCTGCACGGAGCTGATCCATCGAGCGTGCGTCAATCGGCGTCGCGCCGCTGTCGCGCGGTGCCGTCTCGGATTCGTGGGCCTTGATCGCCTTCGCCATCGCGGTCAGGCGCCCGTAGATGGCGTGCGCCTCCACCGCCGGGATGCAGGCGCTGAGCCACGCCATCCCGTCATCGGCGCGCTCGACCACGACCCGCCGCTTTACGAGCGCCACCTCATGCCGCTGGGCGAGGGTGACCGACCGATGCATCTCGATCAAATTCCGCAGCGCTCGCCGGAACACGCCAACCGGGTGCTCCTCGGCAAGCCCGATCGCGTCAGCGATGAGCCCGTCGCGCACGTCGGGCTCGAGCTCGTCGAGGCGGTCGACGAGGTACTCGGCGTGGGCAAGAGTGATACGTGCGCGACTGAGTGAGTCCAGTGCGTCCGGGTACCGGTGCACGAGCGCCTCGGCGCGGCGGATGAGGTCGCCGGCGGCGTGCTCCGTGATCCGCATCCCCGCCGCCAACTCCAGCCGGATGCCCCGCTCCACCACAGTGGTGAGGTCCCGCCCGTACCGGGCCGCATCGGCCAGGGCCTCGGTGCGGGCTTCGTCGACCCGGTAGAACTGCTCAGCCGCGAACATCGCCACCATGTCGCCCGCCACGCGGACGCGATCGATCGCGTCGGGGACCTGGGAGGGCGGATAACCCTCGGCGGTGGCGGGCATGCTTCGACCTTAGAACATAGGTACGACATTCCGATTCGCGTTGGCGAGGCTGTGGAGAAATGCGGGTGGATTGTCGGTCGGTGGAGGAGGGGGGTCTCGAAACCGGGCTACGCCGGCCACTCGACCGGCAGGCGGCTCCCCCGCCGCTACCGCCCTTCGATCAGCACCGCCAACCCATCCAGCGTCCGCGCGAGGCCGAACTCCCACGCCCGCTCCTCGCTCCACGCACTCCCCTGCGCTTCACCCGCGGCCGCGCCGACGCGCACCGCACGCGGATACCTCTCCGGATCGAACGCCCGCGCCAGGATCGGCTGATTCGCCTCCCACCACTCGGCGTCGCTGATGGCCGTGTCGGTCGTCGCTCGCCGCGCATCGTGCGCCGCCCGGCAATGCGCCTGCACGAAACCCAGTACCCAACTCAAAGCCGAATCCGTATCGACATCCGACAGCGCGGTGTCGTCGAACGCCGCGAGCTCGTGCTCGTATTTCGCCATCAAGCCCGGCCCGAGGGGTGGGCGGCTGAGGGCGGCGACTTCGGTCATCCACGGATGCTGGAGCAGCAGCATCCGGTTCTCCTCCGCCAACGTCGAGACCCGCTCACGCCACGACTCCGACGCATCCCAGGAACGGCGCTCCATCCGCGCATACAGCGCGTCGACCATGAGATCGAGGAGCTCGGGTTTGCCGGGGACGTACGTATAGACGGACATCGTCGAGATGCCGACGCGCTCGGCGACCGCGCGCATCGTGAGCGCGGTGAGCCCCTGCTCGTCCGCGAGAGCGAGGGCGGCATCGACGACCTGCGCGACCGTCACGGAACGCGCCGGTCCCTTTCGGCGCGACGCCTCATTGGACGGCCCCCACAGCAGCGCGAGGGTCGCGCTCGGCGAGCCGGCGCCCGTGCGATCTGCGGTCATGGCCTCATCCTTGCACTCTTTCGCCGTACGTTATACATTGTACGTTGTACGAAATAAGGAGGCGCCTCTTGACCATCACCGATTCCGCCATCTCGCTCAACGTCGCCGATGTCGCGGCGTCGTCCGCGTGGGCGCGCAGCTACTTGGGCTTCGAGGTCGCGATGGAGGCCGACGGGTTCTGCTCGCTGGCGCATCCGGATGCCGGCTTCAACCTCATCTACCTGCGCACCGGGCTGTCGACGTTCAAGCCCGCGTCGGCGGCCGGCCATGCCGACGGGCTGCTCGTGGTGTTCACGGTCGACGACATCGATGCCTACTACGAGCGACTGCGCGAGGACGGCGTCGAGATCGTCACGCCGATCGAGACCGAGCCGTGGGGCGAGCGCTACTTCCAGATGGCCGACCCCAACGGCATCGTCTACCAGCTCGTGCAGTGGGTGACGCCGCCGGCTCAGGACTGAGCGACACACCGGCGCAGCGCATGCCCTCCCCTACTCTCGGAGGCATGCGCTGCGTCGCGTTCATGCGGAACGTCAACCAAGGCCAGCACGGACACCCGTCGAGCGACGACATCCGCGCGGGCTTCGCCGATGCCGGATGCCCCGACGCGGTGACGTTCCAGAGCAACGGCACGATCCTGTTCGAGTCGGATGCTGCCGCCAAGGTCATCGCCAAAGCCGAAGCGTCGATTGCCGCCCGCTCGGGATACGCGCGCGAAATCTACTGGACTCCGCTCGACACGCTCGTGGAGGTCGCTTCGAGGTATGGCGCAGTGCGCGATCCGCGGAGGTTCGAGTTCGCGCTGCACGGAGGCGGCACGATCGACACGAATGACGCCGATGCCACGGCCGAAGCCGACCGCAACCGCTGCGAGCTCGTCGACTCGGGGCGCGGGTGGGCGCTCGTGCGCAACAAGATCGAGGGCGAGGGTCACGCGACGCCGACGATCGAGTCGATCACGGGCACCCGTGCGTCGGCGCGGGGGTTGCCCACGGTCGAGCGGTTCGTGGCGCGGTTCGCGCGGGACGCGTGACGACGGAGGGGCCGCGGTGGCGGCATCCGTCGATTCACAAGACCCGCGCGAGCGCCTCGAGGTGGGTGCCGGTGAGCCGCTGGGTGGTCCATTCGTCCATCGGGACGGCGCCGATCGAGCGGTAGAAGGCGATGGACGGCTCGTTCCAGTCCAGGACGCTCCACTCGAAGCGCGCGTAGCCGCGCTCGACGCACACCGCCGCGAGCGCCGCCATGAGGGCCTTGCCGTAGCCGCGGCCGCGCTGCGCGTCGTCGACGAAGAGGTCTTCTAGCCAGATGCCGTGCGTGCCGGTCCAGGTCGAATAGGTGAGGAACCAGATCGCAATGCCGACGATCTCGCCGTCGCGCTCGACCACGTGCGCGAACGCGTGCGGCGTCTCGCCGAAGAGCGTGCGTGTGAGGGCTTCGACGGTGTTCTCGACGGCATCCGGTTCGCGTTCGTATTCGGCGAGTCCGCGGATGCAGGCAAGCACACCCGCCTCGTCACCGGAGCGCGCTTCGCGCAGGATCGCGCCGTCGGGCAGGGTCTTCGGGAGCATGCGTTCGAGCGTAGTCAGCGGGTGCGACGGTGGTTGACCGGACGGGTTACGGACGAACGAGCTCGAATGAGTCTCCGTCACGCAGTGCGAGCGCGATGCCTAAGTCGGCAGACAGTTGCATCAGATCGGCCTCGGCCCGCCCCGGAAGGAGAATCAGTGGAGCCACGCTCGCGTCGAGTCCTTGCGCGTTGTTGGTGTAGTCCAGAACCTGTCCGATCGCCATGCGTACATACTCACGGCCAGTCGACTTCTTTGCCTCGACGACCCACCCCTCAGCCTCCACGTACATGTCTGGCTCGATGATCGTTCCGGCGACGGGGAGCCGCAGACGGCTCGGCGGGGTCCCCCGGGCGACCAACCAGTTGCCGAAATCTGCCTGCAGCTGAAACTCGACTCGTGAGACAACTCGATCTCCCGGTGAGAGCTCGGTGAAGTCGGCGACGACCCTAACGTCTGGTCCGACGAACGCGTGCGGAGGCCCTGCTCCCTGCCGGCTAGAACGCCACCCCCCGCACCGGCGCCCCATCCCCCTCCAAACGTAACGGGAAGAACCCCACCTCCACCCGCCCCGGCAGCTCCTCCAACCCGCACACGTTCTCGACGATGAGCCCATCCCCACCGAGCACGACGTCGTGAATAGGAAACGCCGAACCACCCGTCTCATCCGGACTCAACGTGTCCACCGCGAGCACGCGCATCCCCCGCGCCCACAACTCTCGCGCCGCAGAAGCGGACATGAACGGATGCTGCAACGCCCGCTCCGACCCGAACCACTGGGCCCACCCGGTGTCGACGATCACGATCCGAGGCAGCTCGTCCGGCACTGCCCCGCCGTCGAGCGTCAGCTCGCCCACCCCGTACGAAGAACCAGCAGCGGCCGAACCGAGCCGCAACACCACCGCCTCCCCCACGAGCTCATCGAGCGAAACCGAAGCCATCGTCCGCCCACCCGCCACGGTGTGCGCCGGCGCATCGACATGGGTCCCCGTGTGGGAACCCATGTCGATGCGCGCGACCTCCACGCCATCGGCCTCCAACGACAGAGCCGGCCGCACAGACACCGAGGGATCCCCGGGGTAGACCATCATGCCGTCGCGGATCGGGTGGCTCAGGTCTCGCAGCATCCGGTCATCATGCCTTCACTGCGGGGGCTGCATCCGCCTCTTCGGCCAGATTGCCGACCGGCGTGAACTCGCCCTTCGGACGCCGGTGCCACGACACCGCGAGGTACAGCACGAACGTCACGATGAACGCGGGCGCGGTCGAGCCGAACGGCAGCGGCCACACGTACGCCCACACGTACGCGAGTCCGGCGCCGACGAACCACGAGCCGATCGCGAGCCAGTTCACGCCGCCCGTGTACCAGTAGCGACCGCCCTTCACATTCAGGATGTCGCGGTCGTACGACGAGCGCTTGATGAAGTAGTAGTCCACGATCATGATCGCGAAGATCGGGGCGAACAGCGCGCCGATCGTCACGAGGAAGTTCGTGAACTGGTCGAGCAGGCCGAACAGCGTCGCTCCGAGGATAGAGATGACGCCGAGGATGAGCGCGGCGGGCAGGAACTTGATCCGCAGACCCGGGATCGCGTTCACGACCGTCGTCACCATGCCGTACACCACCATCGTGTTCGTCGCCATCACCGACAGGAAGATCGCGACGCCGAAGGCCCAGCCGAAGGGCTCGATGATCGTCACCGGGTCGAACGGAATCGCCTCTCCCCCGCTCAGGATCACGAACGCCATCGCCGTCGCGCCGAGCGACATGGAGATGACCGTCGACAGCGTGTAGCCGACGCCCGAGCCGATCACGCTCGCGCGCGTGCTGCCGGCGAGGCGATTGAAGTCGGCCGAGAGGACGGTCCATGAGATCGCCGTCGCGAGCACGACGTCGAATACGAGACCTGCGTCGTAGTAAGGCTCAGCGGATGCCGCGATCGACGTGAACTCGGCCGGACCATAGGTGGAGAACGCCACCACGAAGATGTATGCGGCGATCGCGAGGATCACGGCCGCGAACCACGGCTCGACGCGCGCGACTCCCGCGTGCCCGAAGATCGCGAGGATCACGACGATCGTCTGGCACAGCACCGCGAAGATGACCGGAGACGAGAAGCCCGTGAACGTCATGACGATGTAGTCCAGCGCGATGCCCGCGAGCATCGCCTGCACCCAGCTCCACCCCATGAGGATGATCACGTTCGCAGCGACCGGCAGCAGGCTCCCGCGCGTTCCGAACGGACCACGCGTGAGCGCCATCGTCGGCAGCCCCGTGCGGCGACCGATCGTGCCGACCGCGACGAGCACCGCCGCGCCGATCACCGTGCCGAGCACGATCAGCAGCAGCACGAGGCCGTAGTTCACATCGGGGATGAACAGCGTTCCCGTCAGCAGCGTCGTGACGACGAGGTTCGCCGCCAGCCAGATCATGAACAGGCGGCCGGTCGAATACGTGCCGACGAGGGGGCCGGCGTCATCGGATTGGGCTTCGAGGCGCTGCTCGAGGCGGGAGTAGAGCGACATCGTTGGGGCTCCTTCGGGTTCGGGTTGTCGGGGGGTTGAGTTGTGGGGCGACGCTTCGACAGGCTCAGCGACCGGGGTGGGGGCTCAGCGACGGGGCGGTTAGGCGAAGGGCGACAGGTGCTCGTGCACGGCAACCAGCTCGTCGCCGTCGACGACGAACACGATCGTCTCCCTCTCGCGATACGACTCGGGGGCGTCGGATGTCTCGACCGACGTGTCGACGGTGTGCGAGAAGATCGCGCCGCCGTCGAACACCTGCACGCGCGCGTCGCTCGACGTGCACGACGTCACACGCCAGCCGTCGGCGACCCACCCCTCCCACAGGCGCTCGTACTCACCTCGGTTCTCGAGGCGTCGCGGCTCGGGATGGAACACGAACGTCGCATCCGGCGAGAACGCCGCGAAGTACCGCTCGGCGTCGGTCGCGGCGAACGCGTCGACGATCGCGGCAGCGGCGGCTTCGACGGCCGCGGGGTCGGGTGTCGTCATGTGCTTCTCCTTTGAAGACGATTCCGAAGACGAATCAGCGGATGCGCCTACCGCGGCGCCATCGCACTCAGCAGCTCGTACACGACATGGCTCGCCGCGACCGCCGTGAGCTGCGCGTGGTCGTACGCGGGCGCGACCTCGACCACGTCGGCGCCGACGATGCGCAGATCGGTGAGGGCACGGAGCATCCGCAACAGCTCACGACTCGTGAGCCCGCCCGCCTCGGGCGTTCCCGTTCCCGGCGCGTGCGCGGGATCGAGCACGTCGATGTCGATCGAGATGTAGAGCGGCTTGTCGCCGACGCGGGCGCGGATGCGGTCGACCGCCGACGGCACGCCGTGCTCCTCGACGTACTCGCTCGTGACGATCGCGAAGCCGAGGCGCGCGTCGTCTTCGAGGTCGCTCTTCGCGTAGAGGGGGCCGCGGATGCCGACGTGCATGCTCGCGGTGAGGTCGATGAGCCCCTCCTCCGACGCGCGACGGAACGGCGTGCCGTGGGTGGTCGGGGCACCGAAGTACGTGTCCCACGTGTCGAGGTGCGCGTCGAAGTGCAGCACCGCGACCGGACCGTGCACCGAGGTCACCTCGCGCAGCAGCGGCAGGGCGATCGTGTGGTCACCGCCGATCGCGACGAGGCGGTCGGCGCGGCTCCGCAGCTCACGCGCACCGGCCTCGATCTCGGCGACCGCGGCCGCGATGTCGAAGGGGTTCGCGGCGATGTCTCCGGCGTCGGCGACCTGCTGTGCGCCGAACGGGAACACCTCCTGCGCGGGGTTGTACGGACGCAGCAGACGCGACGCCTCGCGCACGTGCGCCGGGCCGAAGCGCGCACCGGGACGGTAACTGACACCGCTGTCGAACGGGACGCCGACGATCGCGACATCCGCCTTCTCGACCTCGTCGAGCCGCGGCAGGCGCGCGAACGTCGCAATGCCCGCGAACCGCGGCACGACGCTCGCGTCGACCGGGCCGCGCGGCTCCGGCGTTCCGGAGGGTTGCATATTTGACAACTTTCGATACTCTGTGAGCAACGTTGCGGCCACGGTACGCCCGCGGTCGCATCCGCGTCAAGAGCCGCGGGCTTTCGAGGGAGAGACATGCGCGCGATTCATCCGGATGCCGACGCCAACGCCACCCCGATCGGAGCCCGCCTGCGCGCGGCACGCACGGGCCAAGGCCTCTCGCTCGGCCGACTCGCCGAGACCACCGGCCTGTCGAAGGGTTTCCTCAGTCGCGTCGAGCGCGACGAGACCTCCCCCAGCGTCGCGACGCTCGTGCAGCTGTGCCAGGTGCTGTCGCTGCCGATCGGGTCGCTCTTCGCGGAGCCCGAGATCCAGCGCGTGTCGTACGACGACGCGCCGCGCATCAACCTCGGCGGTGTGCACGCCGAGGAGCGGCTCATGTCACCGCGCAGCGAGCACCGCGTGCAGCTGCTGCGGTCGGAGCTCGAGCCCGACGCGCACGGCGGCAAGGAGCTCTACACGATCAACTGCGACGTCGAGGTGCTGCACGTTGTGAAGGGGACGGTCGTGATGCGGTTCTCGGACCGGACGGTGACGCTCGGCGCCGGCGATGCGCTGACCTTCCCGGGGCGCGAGCCGCACACGTGGTACGTCGACGGCGGGAAGCCGGCGAGTGTCGTGTGGGTGATCGTCCCGGCGCCGTGGAGCGGGTCGGCGTAGCACCGCGCTCCGACAAGCTCAGCGACCGGGTAGTGAGAGCTCGGGTACCATGGCACGCGTGGGAATGATCAAGAGCGCGCTGACGACGGCGTGCGACTTCTACATCCGCGACCGCCGCGCCTGACGGCGCCCTCGCAGATCTTCGCGTAAGCGCCGTCATCCGGGAGTCCTCGCACCCCGGGCGCGCGTCCCACCTCCGCCGGTTCTCGGCAGACGCCGCATCGGGGTGCTCCAACCCTTCTCCTTGGAGCGCTCAATGCGAACCCACCCTCGCCGTTCCGCGAACGGCGGCCGACACGAGCTCGGCCAGAACTTCCTCATCCATCGCCCGACGATCCGCGCGATCGTCGACCTCGTCGCGTCCACCGAGGGCACGATCCTCGAGATCGGCGCGGGAGACGGCGACCTCACCACACCGCTCGCCCGCCTCGGGCGGCCCCTCGTCGCGATCGACATCGACGAGCATCGCGTGCGCACGCTGAGGCGCCGGCTGCCGGACGTCCGCATCCAGCACGCGGATGCGCTGCGGCATCCGCTCGATCACCCCGTCGTGGTCGGCAACGTGCCGTACCACCTCACGACGCCGATCATGAGACGGATGCTGACGCGCCGGTCCTGGCGCCACGCGATCCTCCTCACCCAATGGGAGGTCGCGCGCAAGCGCGCCGGCGTCGGCGGCGGCAGCATGATGAGCGCGCAGGCCGCTCCGTGGTTCGAGTTCCGGCTGCACGGACGGGTGCCGGCGCGGCATTTCCGTCCTGTGCCGAGCGTCGACGGCGGCATCATCGGCATCACGCGGCGGGGGTCCCCGCTCGTCGATCCGCGGGATCGGGCGGCGTATGAGCGGTTCGTGCGTGACATGTTCACCGGCCGCGGCAACGGGCTCGTCGCTCTCGTGCAGCAGCGCGCCCGCGTGACGCGCGGGCAGGCGCGAGCCGCGGTGCGCGGCGCGGACATCGACGGATGCAGCCTCCCGCGTGACCTGCGGCCGGAGCAGTGGGCGGCGCTGTGGCGCGGGGTCAGTGGCTGATGAGCGGGGCGGGCGCTTCGTCTCGCCTCCGGCTCGCTCAGCGTCCGGGGTCGCGGCGCGGCCGCTCGCTCAGCCGCCGCCCGCGTACCACCCGCTCGGGCCGATGCCCTCGCCCCGGCGCGGCAGGTACTGGTCGAAGTAGACGCGCGCGACGAGCTCGCGCCGACTGGCCACCCCGGCCTTGTCGAAGATCGACTTGAGGTGGTCCTGCACCGTGTAGGGCGAGAGGTGAAGCTCGGCGGCGATCTCACGAGTGTCGGCACCTCGCAGCACGATCGCGACGACATCGCGCTCGCGCGCGGTGAGGCCGAACGCCGCCGCCACGATGTCGATCACCTCCTGCGGACGCGCCTCTTCGATCGTCACGACCACATCGCCGGCGCGATCGCCGGCACCGCCCAGCGGCGAGGCGTGCAGCACGACCCACACGCCGTCGTAGGTGCGGGCGCGGATGCGCGGCATCCGTTCGATCTCTCCGCGAGCGAAGCGACGCGCGCCGCTCACGAGCGCCTGCACCGATGTCAGCGGATCCCCCATCCCCGGCACGGATGACATCTGCGCGAGATGAGCCTGCGCGCCGGGCGTCGATTGCACGATGCGGTCCTGCGCGTCGAAGACCATCACGGCCGGCCCGGCGTCGGTCGCGGCATCCGTTCGGCTCGACTGTGCGAGCAGTCCGGTGCGGATGCCGCGCGTGAACGCGGGAGCCACCGCCGCGAGGAGGTCGAGCTCCTCCACCGCGAACGCGGGATCGTCGTCGCCGCGGAACAGGGAGATGTGCCCCCACGCGCCGTTGCGGTCGGAGAACACGGCGCGAGCCTCGTCGCGGAAGTCGAAGTGCGGCACGATGAGCTCGGACATGCGGACCGACCGATCGAGCACGCCGTGCGTGACGCGCTGCACGCCGACCGCGATCTGTCCGGCCGCCACGATGGCTGTGATCGAGGTCGGGTCGTCGCTGCCATACTCGATCTGCGACCACCTGAGGTCCTGCTCGTTGCGGCCATCGAGCTCGCCGATCTTGCGCGAGCTGGAGACCATCGTCGTGGCCGGGTCGATCGTCGACACGCATGCCGCGACGAACGGGACGGCGCTCTGCAATGCCGCGGCCGCCTCGTCCATGAAGTGGTGCAACGGCAGTCCGGCGCGCGAGATCACATCGATGTCGCTGCGCGCTCGACCGATCGCCAGCGCCGAAGTCATGCCACCAGTGTGCTCCCCCCTGCCGGCGCGCCGCCATCCCAGGTATCTGGGAGAGCCGTAATCCCTCTCGACCTGGGATGGCCTGGCGACGCCGGGACCGCCATGCTGGCGGAGGCCATTCATGAGAACCAGGAGAACAGATGACCGTCTTCGATACGACCCTCACGACGGACGAACGCGTCGCCGCGCTCAAGCGCACGCTCGGCGATCGCGTCATCGTCGCCGACGACCCCGGCTACGACCACGCCCGCATCCCGTGGAACGTGGCGTTCGACCAGCGCCCGCTCGCGATCGTGCGGCCTGAGACCGCCGAAGAGGTCGTCGAGGCGGTGCGCGCGGTCGCGGCATCCGGACTCCGCGTCGCACCCCAGTCGACCGGGCACGCCGCCGGACCCCTCGCCGACACCGACCTCTCCGATGTCGTGCTCCTCTCACTCGCGGGCCTGCGCGGGGTCACCGTCGACGCCGACACCCGCACCGCGCGCGTGCTGGGCGGATCGCAGTGGAACGACGTGCTCGAAGCGGCGGCGCCGCACGGCCTCACCGCTCTCCACGGCAGCGCGGGCGACGTCTCGGTCGCCGGATACGCGCTCAACGGCGGGCTGTCGTTCTACGCCCGCACTCACGGGCTCGCGGTGAATGCGGTGCGTTCCGTGCAGCTCGTCACCGCCGACGGCCGTCTCGTGCGGGCGAGCGCGAATGAAGACCCGGACCTCTTCTGGGCGGTGCGCGGCGGCGCCGGCGCTTTCGGTGTCGTCGTCTCGCTCGAGATCGACCTGCTGCCGTACGCCGACGTGTTCGCGGGCATGATGCTTTGGGACGCCGCCCGCGCGGCCGAGGTCTCGCACGCCTGGGCGGCGTGGACCGCCACCGCACCCGAGTCGGCGACGACGACGCTGCGCGTGATCAACTTCCCGCCCATGCCCGACCTTCCGCCGTTCCTGTCCGGACGCTCGGTCGTGGTGATCGACGGGGCGATCCTCGAGACGGATGCTGCGGCATCCGCCCTTCTCGAACCCCTCCGCGCTCTCGCACCCGAGATCGACACCTTCACGCGGATCCCGTCGCCCGAACTCGTCGCCGTCCACATGGACCCGCCTGGACCGACACCCGCCGCCTCGGTGCACTCGGTGCTCGCGGACCTGCCCGCCGACGCCGTCGGGGCCTTCCTCGCGGCCGCCGACGTGCCCGGGCTCTTCATGACCGAGCTGCGCCACCTCGGCGGAGCGATCGCGCAGCGCCCGGCGCACGCGGGAGCCGTGGGATCGGTCGACGGCGCCTACCTCGCGCACACGCTCGCGATGGTGCCGGTTCCCGAGGCGATGGCGGGCGCGGATGCCGCGGTGCAGACCGGCATCGCCATGTTCGCGCCCTGGCGGGCCGACAGCCTCGTGCTCACCTTCATCGACGGCGGCGGAGTCGATCGCGACGCCGGCTTCGGGATCGCCATTGAGCGCCTTCGCGAACTGAAGCGCCGGTTCGACCCGAGCGACATGTTCGCGGCCGCGCACCCGGTCTGAGCAGCGGAGCGCGCATACTCCGGATGCTGAGCGAGGAGCGCAGGGACGAGACGAAGCGCCGCCACGGGGGGCGCTTCGTCTCGCTTCGCTCGCTCAGCGACCGGGAGGTGGGGCGAGCGGGGTCTGCTGGTACAGCGCCAGCCGCCACTCCCCCGCCTGCTTCACGTACACGCTCGACATCGCCGCCACGAACGGAGCCTCGTCGCCGGGGCGCGACGCGTGGCCCGTGTAGACCAGCGCCGCGGCATCCGGACCCACCGTCACAACCCGCTCGTCGGAGATCTCGTACGAGCTCCAGGCCGGCGCATCGCGCAGCGACTCGGCGACCGCGTCACGATCGAGCACCGTGCCATCGGCGATCACCATGACGCCGTCGTCGGTCATGATCTGACGGTAGAAGTCGTCGCCCGAGCCGTCGCACAGCGATTCCCACCCGGCCATCTCGAGGCGCAGCAGTTCACTCATCACGGAAGTCATACGCCCACTCTCAGCCGGGACATTCCACGCTCACAAGGGGGTTGAAACCCGGCATCCGAAAATTCTTCGAACTCGATGTCGATTCCCGATGTCGCCGTTCGACGCGATAGTGAGAGGAGGCGAACGGCCTCCCCACAGGGAACCGAACGAAGGAACGAAACGATGAAGCACATGCTGATCATGCGGGCGACCCAGGAAGCCGTCGAGGACTACGAGAAGATGGACTTCGAGGCCGTCATCAACGCGATGGGCGCCTACAACGAGTCCATGATCAAGGCCGGCGTGATGGTGTCGGGCGACGGTCTGGCCCCCGAGCCCGGCTACGTGGTCGACTTCTCGGGCGAGACGCCGATCGTGAGCGACGGCCCCTACGGCGAGGTGCACGAGCTGTTCAACGGGTTCTGGATCATCCAGACCGCGACCCCCGAAGAGGCTCTCGAATGGGCCAAGCGCGCACCGCTCACGCCGGGCAACAAGCTCGAGGTGCGCCGCGCGACCGACGAGTCCGACTTCGCGGACTTCTCCGACAACGAGTACGTCCAGAAGGAGAAGGAGTGGCGCGCCGAGCTCGGAACCGAGTAATCCGGCGTCCGACGAGAGACCGACGATGAGCGACACCCGGCGCACGGTCGAGGCCGTCTGGCGCATCGAGGGGCTGCGGATCGTGGCATCCGTGGCCAAGATGACCGGCGACCTCGGCCTCGCCGAGGATGTCGCGCAGGAGGCCGTCGTCGAAGCGCTCGGCTCGTGGCCCGAGCACGGCGTCCCGAACAATCCGGGCGCGTGGCTCACGGCGGTCGCGAAGCGGCGCGCGATCGACGCGTGGCGCCGGCGCGACGGACTCGACGAGCGTTACGCGGCGATCGCGCACACGCTCGATGAGGCATCCGACGACTCGTGGGAGCCGATCGACGACGACGTGCTGCGCCTCATCTTCACGGCGTGCCACCCCGCGCTGTCGCGCGAATCGCAGGTCGCCCTCACGCTGCGGATTGTCGCCGGGCTGTCGACCGAAGAGATCGCACGGATGCTGCTGACCAGCGTCCCCACGGTGCAGGCGCGCATCACGCGGGCGAAGAAGTCGCTCGCGGCCGCGCGCGTGCCGTTCGAGACGCCCGACCCGTCGGAGTGGAAGGCGCGCCTCGCGGGCGTGCTCGGGGTCGTGTACCTCGTCTTCACCGAGGGCTACGCCGCGACCGCGGGCGACCGATGGGTGCGCCCCGACCTCGCCGACGAAGCCCTTCGGCTGGGCCGCATCGTCGCGGGCCTGCTGCCGCGCGAGCCCGAGCCGCTCGCGCTCGTCGCGCTCATGGAGTTCCAGCGGTCACGGTTCGCCGCGCGCGAGACGCGCTCGGGCCAGCCCGTGCTGCTCGCCGACCAGGACCGGTCGCGATGGGACCGCGGCCAGATCGCGCGCGCGATCGAGCTGCTGAAGAAGGCGGATGCCGCAGCCGCCGCCCGCCAGAGAGGACGGGGCCCGTACGCGCTGCAGGCCGCGATCGCGCAGTGCCACGCGGTCGCGCCGAGCATCGACGAGACGGACTGGCACTGGATCGTGCTCCTGTACGAAGTGCTCGGACGCATCGCCCCGAGCCCCGTCGTCGAGCTCAACCGTGCGGTGGCGGTGTCGAAGGCATCCGGACCCGCCGATGCCCTGCGCATCGTCGACGCCCTCGAGGCATCCGGCGCCCTCCGCGGCTCGTATCTCGTGCCGAGCGTGCGCGGTGAGCTGCTCGCGCAGCTCGGGCGCAACGACGAAGCCCGCTCGGAGCTGCTCACCGCCGCCGGCCTCACGGCGAACGAGGTGCAGCAGCGCGTGCTGCGCGACAAGGCGGCCGCGCTGCGTTCCGGACGCTGAGCGAGCCGTACGCGAGACGGCGCTCAGAGCGAGATGAGCTCCAGCTCGCGCAGCTCACCGTCGTCCGCGACCGCGATCATCATCGTGTGCACCGGCTGACGGCGGCGATCCGTGGGCGAGCCCGGGTTGAGCAGCCGCATGCCTCGCGGCGATACCGTGTGCCACGGGATGTGGCTGTGCCCGAACACGAGCACGTCCGTGTCGGGGAACGTCTCGTCCATGCGGATCTCGCGGCGAGCCGACGCGCCCGTCTCGTGCACGACCGCGAACCGCACGCCCTCGACCGTTCGCCGGGCGACCTCGGGCAGCCGCGCACGCAGGTCCGCGCCGTCGTTGTTCCCGTAGACGCCGAGCACCTCGCCGTGCTGCTCGAGCACGTCGAGCACGGATTCCGCGACCCAATCGCCGGCGTGGATCACGAGGTCCGCGGCATCCGCTGCCCTCAGCACCGTCTCGGGAAGGCGCTTCGCGCGCCCCGGGATATGGGTGTCGGAGATGAGCAGCAGGCGCGTCGTCATCGCTTCGCCGCGGCGGCGGCGCTCGGCTCGCGGAGGATCTTCTCCATCGCCTTGCCCTTGGCGAGCTCGTCGACGAGCTTGTCGAGGTAGCGGATCTTCTGCATGAGCGGGTCCTCGATGTTCTCGACCCGCACCCCGCATACGACGCCTGTGATGAGGTCTGCGTTGGGGTTGAGGTCGGCAGCTGCGAAGAAGTCCTCGAACGACGTGCTCTCGTCGAGGTGCCGCTGCAGCTCGCCGTCGCCGAAGCCCGTGAGCCACTCGATCACCGCGTCGAGCTCGGCCTTCGTGCGGCCCTTCTTCTCGACCTTCTCGATGTATAGCGGGTAGACCTTGGCGAAGGGCATGCGGAAGATCCGTTCCATATTCCCCAGGGTACGCGGCAGGCGTACCGTGCAGTCATGGACATCCGGTCGGCGCTGATCGGGCTGTGCGACGCGTTCAACGCGCACGACCTCGACCGCATCATGTCCCTCTTCGCGGACGATTGCGTTCTCGAGATGCCGCGTGGCGCCGATCCGTGGGGATCCCGCTATGAGGGTAAGGCGGCGGTGCGAGAGGCGCTCGCCGGCAGGTTCGCCGGGCTCCCCGACGTGCACTACGGCGACGAGGAGCACTTCGTCGACGGCGAGCGGCAGACCGGCATGTCGAAGTGGCTGCTGACCGGGACGACGCCTGCCGGGGAGCGCAAGGAGGTGCGCGGATGCGACTTCTACACGTTCCGCGACGGGCTGGTCGTGCGGAAAGACTCGTACTGGAAGATCGTCGAGGAGGCGGCGGTGGCGTAGCCTGGCCAGCAGGACCCACTCGACGATGAACGGGGAGCCCGATGCGCGCCGTGGACGACAACTTGACCGACCTGGTTGCGGAGCTCATGCAGACCGCCCGCATCGCCTCGAGCGGCCGCGCCGCACGCACGATCACCGGCGACCACGAGCACGCCCTGCGCGAGACGGTCATCGCGCTGCGGGGCGGGGCGAAGATGGGCGAGCACGAGAGCCCCGGCGAGGCGACGCTGCAGGTGCTCGTCGGTCGTGTGCGAATCGTCGCCGGCGACGAGTCGTGGGATGGCGCATCCGGTGATCACCTCGCCATCCCGCGCAGTCGTCACCGTCTCGATGCGCTCGAGGACTCCGCGGTGCTGCTCACGGTCGTGAAACGGCCCATGGGCGACTATCGCGCCAGCGTGTAGGCGGGCCGGTCCCCTCGGTCCCGCTCGAGTTATCCACAACCCGGGAACTTCCCGTTGCGGATGTCGGGACCCGGGGCCATGATGTGTTCGACACCGCCGACTGGGATGGCGGTGCCGCCTTCTGGGGAGGCGGGCTTCGGGAGGGCGGATGCCGCGCGGCCGCGCTGGGAAACGCGTGCGCGCACGGCATCCGTCATCCCTTCCGATGCGGGATCACTCGATCGCGACGGACGCAGAAACTCACGGCCCGCTCCCAGCTTCACGGGACCAAAACGGGCGGGGCATCCGTTCTTCTCTATGGCGCCGCAGCCAGCGACGTCTTCCGAGGAGGAACCCCGTGAGTCACAACGACTACCGCAAGACCCCCGAGGCGCTGAGCCGCCTCACCGACGCGCAGTACGCGGTGACGCAGGAGGACGGCACCGAGCCGCCGTTCCGCAACGCGTACTGGAACAACCATGAGTCCGGCGTCTACGTCGACGTCGTGTCAGGGCAGCCGCTGTTCTCATCGACCGACAAGTACGACAGCGGAACCGGCTGGCCGAGCTTCACGAAGCCGATCGACTCCGGTGCCGTCACGACACAGACCGACGGCTCGCTGTGGATGACCCGCACCGAGGTGCGGTCGTCCGGCGCCGACAGCCACCTGGGCCACGTCTTCGACGACGGCCCGCGGGACGCCGGGGGCCTGAGATACTGCATGAACTCGGCCGCGTTGCGCTTCGTTCCCGCCGCCGAGCTCGAGAGCGAGGGCTACGGCGAGTACCGGCACCTCTTCGAGACCACCAACGAGCAGGAGACAGCATCATGACCAGCGGACCCCTGGACACCGGAGAGATCACCCGCGCCCCCGGCATGGAGACCGCCGTCCTCGCGGGCGGCTGTTTCTGGGGCGTCGAGGACCTCATCCGCCGCCAGCCCGGCGTGATCGACACGCGCGTCGGCTACACCGGCGGCCAGAACGCACACGCGACGTACTACAACCACCCCGGTCACGCCGAGGCGGTCGAGATCGTGTTCGACCCGACCAAGACGACGTACCGCGACATCCTCGCGTTCTTCTTTCAGATCCACGACCCGTCGACGCTGAACCGTCAGGGCAACGACGTCGGCACGAGCTACCGGTCCACGATCTTCCCACTGGACGCCGAGCAGGAGCGCGTCGCCCGCGAGACGATCGCCGACGTCGACGCGTCCGGCCTGTGGCCCGGCAAGGCCGTCACCACGATCGAGCCCGCCGGCCCGTTCTGGGAGGCCGAGCCCGAGCACCAGGACTACCTGGTTCGCATCCCCAACGGGTACACGTGCCACTTCCCGCGCGCGGGCTGGGTGCTGCCCAAGCGGTCGGAAACCAGCGCGAGCGCGTGACGCAAGAGACGGAACGAGCGGATGCCGCGGCCCGGCCGGGTCGCGGCATCCGTCGTCTTCGCGGCTAACGCACGACAACGGCCATGTCAACGGGAGCCCGCACGCGCACTTCGCCCGGTTAGCGTCACGCTATGCACGATTCAGGCAGGCCGACCGTGTCGGTCGTGATCCCCGTGAAGGACGACGACCGCGAACTCGGCCGCTGCCTTGCGGCCCTCGCCGTGCAGACGCGGCGACCCGACGAGGTGCTCGTCGTCGACAACGGGTCGTCGGACGCATCGGCGCAGGTCGCGCGTGCCGCCGGGGCGACGGTGATCCGCTGCGAGCACCGCGGCATCCCCGCCGCGAGCGCGGCCGGCTACGACGCGGCGAAGGGCCAGATCATCCTGCGGCTCGACGCCGACTGCGTACCCGCGTCGACGTGGGTTCGCACGATGACGGATGCCTTCACCCGCCACCCCGGCGTCGTCGCGTTCACGGGAGGGGCACGATTCCTCGATGGTCCGCGCCGGCTCCGCACACCGCTCGCGGCGCTGTACCTCGGGGCCTACGCGCTGGTCCTGACCCCGACCCTCGGACACGTACCGCTGTTCGGATCGAACCTCGCCTTTCGCGCGTCGACGTGGCGGGGCATCCGCTCGCGCGTGCACCGCGCCGACCCCGAGCTGCACGACGACATCGACCTGTCGTTCCACCTCGGCGAGACCGGGGCCGTGCGGTACCTGCGCGGCGCGACCATGGGCATCTCGATGCGTCCGTTCGGCGACGCGGGCGGGTTCGTGCGGCGGATCGTCCGGGGCTTCCGGTCGGTGCTCGTGCACTGGCCGCGCGACTTCCCGCCGCTGCGGTGGCTGCGCCTGGCGGTCACCGCAGCGGCAGAACCGCGACCCGCACGCCCGGCGCCCAGAATCAGCGACGGCGCCCAGCCGGCCGCACGATAGCGCGGCCCAGCCGAAACACCGGCGTCGCTGCGAGCACCCCGCAGAAGAAGCACGAGCCGCAGTAGATGTTGAACGGCACGAGCACGCGGTCGCCCACCTGGAGGCTCTGCACCGATGACCCGATCTCTTCGACGCGCCCGATGAACTCGTGGCCGAACGTGTGGCCGACCCTCGTATCGGGCATCATGCCGTGGTACAGCTGCAGGTCCGAGCCGCAGATCGCGGCGAGCTCGACCCGCACGACGGCGTCGTTCGGATGCTCGATTCGCGGGTCGCGCTTGCTCTCGACGCGGAGCTTGTACGGCCCGCGGTAGGTCATGGCCTTCATCGCACCTCCCGGTCAATCCCCCTACCCTCACCCGCGCGGCCGGGGCACCGAAGGGGGTTGCGGATCGCGGGCGGATTTGCCAGCGGACGGTCGGGAGCACGCGAGTAGAGTCGAGGGGCCGCGCCGCGGCATCCCTCCCTTTCTCCGTCTCACCGGCGGCGCAACGGCGCGCCTTCGCTTCAGGAGCACCCGTGTCCCACCCCGCCGTCGCGCGCGATTCCGCCGCGCGCCGTAGCATCGAGCCCACCGTGGTCGACGCCCTGCGCAGCCCCCGCCTGCTCACGCGCGAGGTGCTGGCCGGGCTCGTGGTCGCCCTGGCGCTGATCCCCGAGGCCATCGCGTTCTCGGTCGTCGCGGGCGTCGACCCGCGGGTCGGCCTGTTCTCGTCGTTCGTGCTCGCCTTGATCATCGCGTTCACCGGCGGACGGCCCGCGATGATCACCGCCGCGGCAGGCGCCGTGGCCCTGGTCATCGCGCCCGTCGCACGCGAGTACGGCCCCGACTACCTCATCGTGACGATTGCCCTCGCCGGTGTGTTGCAGGTGCTCATGGCGGCGCTGGGCGTCGCGCGGCTGATGCGGTTCATCCCGCGCAGCGTCATGGTCGGCTTCGTGAACGCTCTGGCGATCCTCGTCTTCGTCTCGCAGCTGCCCCACTTCATCGACGTGCCGTGGCCGGTATACGTGCTCGTCGCCGTCGGACTCGGCGTGATGGTGCTCTGGCCGCGTGTGACGAAGGCGATCCCCGGCCCGCTCATCGCGATCGTGCTGCTGACCGCGGCGGTGGCCGTGTTCGGAATCGCCGTGCCGGATGTCGCCGATCAGGGCGAGCTGCCACGGAGCCTTCCTGAGCTCCTGATCCCGAACGTGCCCCTCACGTGGGAGACGCTGCGGATCATCGCGCCGTACGCGTTCGCGGCCGCCCTCGTCGGCCTCCTCGAGTCACTCATGACCGCCAAGCTCGGCGACGACATCACCGACACCCGCTCGCGCAAGACGCACGAGGCGTGGGCCTCGGCGTCGCCAACCTCGCCTCGGCGTTCTTGGGCGGCACCGGCGGCTGCGCCATGATCGGCCAGACGATGATCAACGTCAAGACCTCGGGCGGGCGCACGCGCATCTCGAGCTTCCTCGCCGGGGTGTGGGTGCTCGTGCTCGTCGTCGCCCTCGGAGACATCGTCGGCGCCATCCCGATGGCCGCTCTCGTCGCCGTGATGATCGTCGTCTCGGTATCGACGTTCGACTGGCACAGCATCCGTCCGTCCACCCTCAAGCGGATGCCCCTCAGCGAGACCCTCGTCATGGTGGTCACCGTCGGCATTACCGTGTGGACCCACAACCTCGCGATCGGGGTCGTCACCGGCGTGATCACCGCCATGGTGCTCTTCGCCCGCCGGGTCGCCCACTTCACGACGCTGACCCGCGTCGTCGACGGCGACACCGCGCGCTACACCGTGGACGGTGAGCTCTTCTTCGCCTCGAGCAACGACCTCACGACGCAGTTCGAGTACGCCGCCGACCCCGCGCACGTCGTGATCGACCTGACCCGGTCGCTCGTGTGGGATGCCTCGACCGTCGCCGCCCTCGACGCCATCGTCATCAAGTACGAGCGGCACGGATGCCACGTCGAGATCGTGGGCATGAACGCCACGGCCACCGCCCTGCACCGCCGTCTCAGCGGCGGGCTCGGCGGCAGCTGAGGCCGATCAGACCCCCGCGCGCACCGACTTCCCGGCCTGCCGGACGTCGACGATCGAGGATCCCGACGCGAGTCCGGCCATCGACTCGAGCGGGTCGGAGTCCAGGACGAGCAGATCGGCGCGGTAGCCCGGCGCGATGCGGCCCACCCGGTCGCCGATCCCGAGCAGGTCCGCTCCCTCCGACGTCGCGGCGCGGATCGCGTCGCGCGGCGACATGCCGAACTCGACCAGCAGTTCGAGCTCGCGTAGGTTCGTGCCGTGCGGCACCACGCCGGCATCCGATCCGACCGCGATCCGCACACCCGCCTCGATGGTGCGCGTGACCGACTCCCGCTGCACGTCGAGGATCTCGCGCGCCTGCTCGACCTCGCTCGGGCGCCGGCCCTCCGGGCTCTCGGTGACCCACCGCAGTGCCGCCAGCGTCGGCACGAGGAACGTGCCGCGCGCAAGCATCTCGTCGATCGCCTCGTCGTCGATCATGGTGCCATGCTCGATGGACCTGACCCCCGCGCGCACCGCGTTCTTGACGCCCTCGGCGCCCTGCGCGTGCGCGGCGACCGGGCGGTGCGCGGCCGCAGCGGTCTCGACGATGAGCCGGAGCTCCTCGGGGAGGAACTGCGACTCCGAGGGGTGGTCGCGCGGCGACAGCACGCCGCCGGTGGCGCAGAGCTTCACGAAGTCCGCCCCGGCCCGGATCATCTCGCGCGTGCGCCGCACCACCTCGGCGGGCCCGTCGCACACGCCATCGGGCCGCCCGGGGTGGGCGAGCAGGTCGGGCAGCGCGTAGCCGCACGGCGACCAGTGGTCCGCGTGGCCGCCGGTGATGGACAGCAGGTTGACGCTGATCTGCATGGCGGGACCGGCGAGATAGCCGAGCTCCTGCGCGCGCTTGACGCCCAGGTCCGCGCCGCCGGCGTCGCGGACGAACGTGACACCCGCCTGCAGCGTGAGTGCGAGATTGCGCGCGGCGACGTAGAACGCGAGCGAGAACGGGGTGGCGAGGACCGTGTCGAGGTCGAAGCTCTCCACCATCGCGTGCACGTGGCAGTCGATCGCGCCCGGCATGATCCAGCGCCCTGACACGTCCGTCTCGACGTCGGCGTCGAAGCCCGACCCGAGGTCGACGATCAGCCCGTCCTCGAGGAGGATGTCGCCCGCCTCGGCATCACCGCCGAGGCCGTCGAGCACGCGTGCGCCGCGCAGGACTTCACGCATCGTGCTGCTCCCCGAGCGCCGAGCGGCGCCAGTGCACCGGGTTCACGACGATCGCGCCTGCGTAGAACTCATCGAGGGCGCGCGCGCTCTCGACCGCACGCTCGTACACGCTGCGGAGATCGGCGACCGCGGTCAGCGACGCGTCCACGCGGAGGTTGTGGAAGCCCTTCGGCTCGGGGCTCGCCACGAGCACGGCAGCAGACCCATAGGTCTCGGCGAAGTCGGACGAGTCGCGCTCGCCCCCCGCCGCGAGCCCGGCCTCGAGGGCGCCGATGAGCCGGCTGGTGAACTCCTCGCCGTCCGACGACGCGAAGGCGCGCGACATCGCCTCGAGGACCTCGGTGGACACCAGGAGGTTCCCGGCGACGGCGTGGTCGTCGGCCACGAGATGTCCACTGTCGGCGAGCACCTCTGAGCCGGTGAAGGCGAAGCCCTCACCGGACGCGCCGATTCCGACGAGCTGACGCTGCTCGACATGGTGGTCGCGCGCGAGCGCGCCGCGCATCGCCGCCTCCACGGTCTCTCCGGCCGCGACGAGTTCGAGGGTGGCCAGGCCCAGATCCACGTTGACGTACGCCTGGGTCGAGACCGCGGCATCCCGGCTGACATGCGGAGCCAGCGCGCCGACGCACGTGACGGTCGTGGTGACGGCCGTGCCCAGGGCTCCCGTGCGGCTGTCCCGCGCGACGATCGAGAATGTCATGCTCGTTGCCCTCCTCGGCGACGGCGCCGGAACCACAGGTCGAATCCGACGGCGATCAGGATGATGGTGCCCTCGAACACCTGCTGGAACGTGGGCGGGACGGCCAGCAGCGTGAAGCCGTTGCCGATGAGGGCGATCAGGAGCACACCCAGGACGGTGCGCCAGATCGCGCCCTCGCCGCCGAAGATGCTGGTGCCGCCGACCGCGATCGCCGCGATCGCGGAGAACTCGAGGCCGATGCCGATGTTGGCCTGGCCGTTGCCCGATCGGGAGGCGATGATGATGCCCGCGATCGCGGCGCACACGCCGCTGATGATGAAGGTGACCGTGCGCACGCGCGCGACGTTGACTCCGGCGAGCCGAGCGGCCTCGGGGTTTCCGCCCGCCGCGTACACCTGACGGCCGAAGACGGTCCGCGACAGAAGGATGGCACCGGCGATCACCACGATCGCGAAGACGATCACGGAGAACTTGACGCCGCCGATCCCGCCACGGCCGAGGACCGAGAAGCCCGGGTCCTGGATGGCGATCAGGAAGCCGCCGGTGACCGCCAGGCACACGCCGCGCACGATGATCGAGGTCGCCAGGGTCGTGATGAACGGGTTGATCCCGCCGACCGTCGACATGAGCCCGTTGACCAGGCCGATCAGCGCCCCCACGGCCAGCCCGCACAGCACGCCGACCAGTGCGCCGAACGTGTTCACCGCGAAGGCGGTGACGATGCCCGAGAGCGCGAAGATCGCGCCGACCGAGAGGTCGAACCCACCCGCGATGATCACGAGCGTGCCGCCCACCGCGATGATCCCGACGACGGCGGACTGCTCCAGGAGGTTCAGCAGGTTCTGCGGGGTCGCGAAGACGGGGCTCGCGATCGCCAAGGTGACGAACACCGCGACGAAGCTGATGACGATGCCGTAGTCCAGCGGGGAGACCCGCTTCAGGCGCGATCGCATGCGCAGGGTTGCGCTCGGGGAACTGCTCACACAACATCCGTTCTCTTGGCCACGTCGGTCATGACCGCGCGGGAGACCTCGTCGGCGGGGAACTCGGGGCCGTCGAATTCGGCGACCAGCACGCCCTCGGCCATGACGAGCAGGCGATGGGCCAGTCCCATGACCTCCTCGTGCTCGGAGGAGATCAGGACGACGGCCACGCCGCGCGCGGCGATCTCCCCGATCAGCTGGTGGATCGCGAACTTCGCCCCCACATCGACGCCCTTCGTGGGCTCGTCGATGAGGAGCACCGCAGGCTCGGCCAGCGACGCCCGCGCGAACATCACCTTCTGCTGGTTGCCTCCGGACAGGGCCCACACGGGCGTCTCGAGGCTGGCCGCGCGCACGTCGGTGCGGGTCGCGGCCCGCTCGGCGATCTCCCGTTCCGCGCGCGAGTCGACGACGCCGAGCGTCGACAGACGCTCCAGAACCGACGAGGTGATGTTCTCGCGCGTCGGTCGGACCAGGATGAGGCCCTGGCGCTTGCGGTCCTCGGGGATCAGATGCACGCCCGCACGCATGGCTGCGCGGGGCGAGCGGAAGCGCTGCGGGGCACCGCGGACCTCGATGGTGCCCGCTCGCGGCCGCTCCACTCCCCCGAGCACGCGGGCCAGGGCGCTGCGACCGCTGCCCACGAGCCCGGCGAGGCCGACGATCTCGCCGGCGCGCACCGAGAACGAGACACCGGAGAAGGCGTCCCCGCACGCGAGGTCCTCGACGCGGAGGACGACGGGGGCGTCGGGCGCGGGCAGGGTCTTTTCGGGGAAGCTCGCCTCGAGCGGTCGTCCGAGCATATGGACGACGAGCTCCGACTTGGTGAGGGGGTCGCCGTCGTAGACGACCCTGCCGTCGCGCAGCACCGACACACGGTCTGCGATCGAGAGCACCTCGTCGAGGTGGTGGGAGATGTAGATGATCGTGGTGCCGTCGTCGCGCAGCCGGCGCACGACCTCCAGCAGGGCGCGCGCGTCCTTGTCGCCCAGGCTCGCCGTGGGCTCGTCCATGACGATGAGGTCGCTGCCGCGGGCGATGGCCTTGAGGATCTCGACCTTCTGCTGATCGGCGATGCGCAGATCGCCCACGCGGGCGTCGGGGTCGAGGACGAAGTCGTAGCGCGCCAGGATCTCCTCGACGCGCTCACGCTGCCGCTGACGGCTCACGAAGCCGATCGTCGCCTCGTTGGCGCCGAGGAGGATATTGTCGGCGACCGACATCGCCGGGACGAGGGCGACTTCCTGCGCCATGCCGGCGATGCCGGCGGCAAGCGCCTCGGCGGGCGAGCGGAACGACACCTCGCGGCCGGCGACCTCGATCGACCCCTCATCTGGGCGATGGATGCCGGCGAGCAGCCGGCCCAGGGTCGACTTGCCGGCTCCGTTCTCGCCGATGAGGCAGTGGACCTGGCCGCGGAAGATCTCCAGGGAGACGTCCGAGAGCGCCCGGCTCCCGCCGAAGGACTTCGAGACGTCGGCCACACGGACGTGGACGGTGGTCATCGTTTCTCCTTCATGGGGTTCCGGGCGCTCTCAGACGGAAGGGTTTCAGTCAGTCCACTGACCGACGCGGCCGTCCAGGTTCTTCGCGGTCACGACCTCGGGCCACGAGTCGGCGCCCGGGTCGGGGCTGGTGTTCTCGATCGTCTCGCCGGCGATCCAGGCGATCAGGAGCTCGACGGCGGCGCGGTTGTCGTCGACGGGCGTCCCGCGGTAGCACGCGAAGAAGCGGCCCTCTTCGATCGCCGTGGTGGCGTTGGACGAGCAGGCGCCGCCCGCGAGCGCGACCTTGCCCTGCAGGCCCGCGTCGACGACGGCGCGCTCGGCGCCCACGACCGACTCGGAGCCGATGGCGACGAACAGGTCGAGACCCGGGTTGGCGGTGAGGATCGTCTGCGCCACCGCGAACGCGCCGTCCGTGGTGTAGCCGGTCTCCTGGACTGCGGCGATCGTCACGTTCGCGACGCCGGCGAGCACCGACTCGATCTCACGCACGCGCGCGGCGTCGGCGGAGACGGTCAGGGAGCCGGGCAGGACCGCGACCTCGCACGGGTCGATGCCCTCGCAGCCCTCGACGACGATGTCAGCCAGCACGCGGCCGTTCTGCTCGGGCGAGATGACGACCGAGCCGACCATGCCCTCGACCTGCGGCTCACGCGTGGCCAGGTCGGTGCCGATCGGGAACGCGACGTCGACGACGCCGAGGCCGGCCGTGACGGCCTCCTCGACCGCGGGCACGAGGCTGGGTCCGTCGACGGGCATGATCACCATGCCGTCGAAGCGGCCGCTCGTGATGATGTCCTGCACCTGCGCGTACTGCTTGGTGGGGTCGCTCTGGGCGTCGAAGATCTCGATCGTCCCACCGGCGGCCTCGGCGGCCTCGGTCGCCGCGGTGATGCCCACCTGCGACCAGTCGTGGTTGGTGAAAGCGGCGAGGTACGCGATACGGGGGCCCTCAGCCGACTCGGAACCGGAGTCGGAACTCGAATCGGTGGATGCCGGGGTGCAGGCGCTTGCGGTGAACATCAGCGCGGCGATCGAGAGCACCGCCGCCGCCTTCCTGGTGAATGTTCGCATGTCATCTCCGTCTCGGTGCGCGGGCGCACCGCTCTTGGCGCCGCGCGCGAGGGACGTGCACGGCATTGCTGTGGTCGAGTCAAGCCTTGCGACGCCGGTGGGCGGCGGCATCCGGGTGCACCCTGATGTTTCGGTGGGGCGGCGGCTCGTGTCATGGGCGGTCGGTGGTGTGGCGGTACCTTCGAATCGTGTCTGTGAACGTGTCTGCGACGTCGGCGGGGCGTTCGACGCCGTCGGCGGAGACCCCGGCCGTGGATCGCGTCTTCCTCGTCAGCGGCCTGCCGGGATCGGGGCGCAGCCACCTGCTCGCGGCCTGGGCCGCGGCGGAGCGCGCACGAGGCCGGCGGGTGACGACCTCCCCCTCCGAGGCTAGCGCGGACTCCGTGCTGATCTTCGACGACGCGGATCGCGCGGCACCCGCCGAGCGGGACGCGCTGCGCGCTCTCGTGGAGCGCGGCGAGCCGGTGCGCGCCGTCCTCGCCCTCTCGTCGTGGCCGGGCGGTGCTGCGGCCGAGTGGGCGGCGATGCTTCGGCCGGCCGGTGTCGTCGAGCGCTGCGTGCCCCGCGTGCCGGACGCGGAGCTGCGCGGGCTCGCGTCGGACCTCGGCGGCGACGCCGTCGAGGTGGACGACGTGTCGGGCGCCGGGGGCCACCCCGGGCTCGTCGCGGCGGTCGCGCACGTGGCGGCGCGGGAGGGGCTGACACGTCTCTCGGATGTCCCGGCGAGCGGCCGGGTCCGCGAGGGCGACGTGCCACTGCTGGCGGCCCTCGATCGCGAGACCTCCGACGTGCTGTACGTCGCCGCGCTATGCGGCGATGCGGTCGAGGTGCGCCGGACGGCGCACGGCCTCGGCCTCACTCCCGCCGAGACCCTCCGCGCGCTCGTCGCCGCCGAGCGCGCGGGGATCCTGGAGCCGGGCGCCGAGTCGTGGCGCTTCGGGCACGCGTGGCTCGCCGACATCCTCATCGCGGGCCGCACGGCGGCCGAGGCCCGCAGCCGGCATTCGCTGATCGCCGAGGGGCTGCTCGCCGAGGGAGGTGATCCGCTCGCGATCACGCACCACCTCCTCGCGTCCGATGACCGGAGCACGTCCGCGGTGAGCTGGCTCATCGAGGAGGCGACCCAGCGGATCTCGGAGGACCCACTGTCCGCCGTCCAGATCCTCGAGACGCTCATGGCGACCGCGCCGCCGCGCTTCGCCCTCCGCGAGCAGGCGCGGCGCGTGCTGGCGCGGGCCCTGGCGGCCGCGGGCCGCGCGCCCGACGTCGAGAGGCTCGTCGAGTCCGCCCTCGCCGACGGTGGCGGCAAGAGCGAGTCGATCCCCCTCCTCATCCATCTCAGCGAGGCGCTCCTGCTCGGCGACGACGTGCGCAAGTCGGTGGACGTCCTGGCGGCCGCCGCGACGGCGAGCGGCGCGGCGCACGAGCACGACCGGCTGATGGCGGTGCGCAGCTTCCACCGCGTGCTCGCCGGCGAGTTGCAGGCCGGCGAGTCCGAGGCGGAGGAGGCCCGCCGGCGCGGGCAGGCCTCCGGTGACGACGTCGGGGAGAGTATCGCCCTGAGCGCGCTCGCCCACGTCGCGTACTACCGCGGCGACATCCGCACGGCCACCCGGCTGGCCGACGAGGCCGTCCGCCACGCCGATCGGGGGGACTCGGACGAGGCTCGGCGCCGCTCGCGCTACGAGCTCGGGATGTTCCTCATCCACGCGGACGAGCCCGATCGCGCCGCCGCGGTCTTCGAGCGGGAGCGCGAGCGCTCGGACGGCAACTCCGCCTCATGGCACCTCCCGCTCCCCCACGTCGGACTCGGGCTGCTCGCCTTCCACCGCGGACGCTGGGATGAGGCCACGGCGCGTCTGTCGGACGCGCTGCGGTTCGGCGAACAGGTCTCCACCCGGTGGGAGTCGTGGGCGGCGCGCGCGCACCTGGCGGCCATGGCCATCGACCGAGGCAGGCTCGACGAGGCCCGCGTGCACCTGGACGCGATCGAGCTGGAGGATGCCAACACCCCGCATCACTCGCTGGATGCCGTGCTGTGGGCCCGCGCGCTCATGGCCGATGCCCTCGGACAGCCCCGCGAGGCGTTCGACCTGCTCCGCCGGGCGACGGACCTGATCGTCGACTACGGCGTCGTATCACGCCTGCGCTGGCTCGCGCCGGATCTGGTCCGCATCGCGCGGCGCCTGGATCGCACCCGGGAGTGCCGCGACGTGCTGCCGCTGCTCGACGAGGTCGCCTCGCGGGCGCAGGCGCCGTACATCACCGCTGCGGCACTGCGCACGCGGGCCCTGCATGAGGGCGACAGCGTCCTGGCGATCCGCGCCGTGGAGGTGCTCCGCGACGCCTACCGCCCGGTCGAGCTCGCCGCGACGGCCGTCGATGCGGCGCGCCTGTGCACCGAGACGCGTGCCGACGCCGCGAGCGCGGCTGAGCTGTTCCGCGAGGCGCGCATGATCTACCACGACGTCGGCGCGGCCGGCCGGGTCGCCGCACTGCGCGACGAGATGCGCGCGCACGGCTTCTTCACGTTGCAGGACCGGAAGGTCCGGGTCGCCGACGGCCCTGCCAGCCTCACGCCGGCGGAGCGCAGGGTCGCGGACCTGGTCGGACGCGGGATGTCGAACCCCGCGATCGCCCAGACGCTGTCGATCTCGCCTCGTACGGTCGAGACGCACGTCGCCCACATCTTCACGAAGCTGGGCATCAAGAGCCGGGTCGAGCTCGCCGTGCGCGCGGCGGGCGGCCTGGTCAGCTGACCCGGCGGGGCGGACCGGTCAGCTCCGCCGTCCGAGGCCGGCGAACAGCGCGTGCAGGAGCGGCAGAGCGGATGCCACGATCAGGACCGTGCCGAGACTGTAGTCCTGGGCCCGCAGCACCGCACCTGCGATGAGCAGGCTCGCGAAGAGCACCGCCGAGATCACGCGCCTGGCGAGGCGCTCGAGGCGGCGCATCCGTGTCTCCATCCGGCTCAGGTCGACCGTGAGCTGCCCGTTCTCGACCTTCGTCATGAGATCGTCGGCGCGGCGCGGGAGCCGCGCGGTGATGCCGGCCACCGAAAGCGCCTCGCGCGCGAACGACTGCACGATGTTGCCCTGCTCTTCGCGCAGGAGCTTCGCCGCGTAGGGCTCGACGGCATCCCACATGTTGAACTCGGGATCGAGCGAGCTGCACATCCCCGACGTGAGCGAGACGGCGCGGATGATGAGCAGGAAGTTCTCGGGAAGCTGGAAGGGCAGCGACCGCACGACGTCGCTGAACTCGGTCCCGAACTCGCGGAACTCACGCGGATCGACGCGCTGAAGCTGGGCGAACCCCATTCCCCCGAAGCGCGCGAACAGCGCCGTCATCGCCCGTTCGAGCTCGGCGGTGTCGGCCGACGGCAGCAGGACGCCGACGCGACGGATGCTGTCGACGAGCTGCTTCCCGTTGCGCGAGGCGACCGCGATGAGCACATGCTGCAGGTTGTGGCGAAGGTCGTCGGGGACCTCGCCCATCATGCCGAAGTCGACGAACGTGAGCCGCCACTCGGGAGTGCCGTCCGGCCTGGAGCCTGTCTGCGTGACGAAGATGTTGCCCGGGTGCGGGTCGGCGTGGAAGTACCCGTGCTCGAAGAACTGGTCGAACATCACGCGCGCGAACGTGTGCGCGACCTCGGTCGGGTCGATCCCCGCCGCGCGCAGGCCCTCGACGTCGTTGACCTTGATGGCGGTGACGTCCGACAGCGTCAGCACACGAGGTGTCGTGCGCTCCCACGCGACGATCGGCACGCCGACACGAGCGTCGTCGGCGAAGTCCTCGGCGAACCGTTCGGCGTTCTGCGCCTCGTGCAGGTAGTCGACCTCCTGCAGGCTCACGTTCGTGAACTCGGCGATGAGCCGCGGAGGGTCGACGTGCGCCGCCACGAAGCGGACGCGGCTGAGCCATCCGGCCACCCGGCGCAGCGCGGCGAGGTCGACCTCGATGATCCGCTCGATGCCGGGCCGCTGCACCTTCACGACGACCTCGGCGAACCCGGTGTCTTCGGCCTCGGCATCCGTCAGCCTCGCCCGATGCGCCTGCCCGAGCGACGCCGCCGCGACGGGGACGGGGTCGACGAAGGCGAAGGCGCGCTCGAGCGGGATGTCCAGCTCTGCTTCGGCGAGCTCGCGGATGAGCCCGAACTCGACCGGCGGCACTTCGTCTTGGAGGCCCGCGAGCTCCTTCGTGATCTCGGGCGGCAGCACGTCGAGTCGCGACGACATGAACTGCCCGACCTTGATCATGAGGCCGCCCAGCTCGACCGCGAGCGCGTGGAAGCGCTGGGCGATGCCTTGAAGACGCGCCGCGCGCCCGCGCGCGACAGACTCCGCGAATCCGATGCGCGGCAAGATGAGCTCAAACCACCAGGTCTGCGCGATCGTGCGCGCGGCGAACCAGAGGATCCTGCGGTAGCGGGCGCGGGCGCTGCCGGGATCGGCCATCGAATCTCCTTGACGCCGACGCCGGCGCGTCGGGCGCGTCGAGTCAGTCCTCGGCGAGGATGGAGTAGAGCTTACGCCTGGCCTCGTCGAGAACCTCGACCGCGCGCTGCGCCTGATCCGCGCTGCCGCTGCTCACGACCTGCGCGACCGCCTGCGCGAGCCGTGCTCCGGCCTTGGGCAGAGCGGTCGTGCGGGCGGCCGCGTCCTTCATGCCCTGCGACTCCCACGGGGCCGACTCGGCGCCGGATGCCTCGGCCTCGGCGCGCCCCGCGTCGGTCAGCGAGTACGTCTTCTTGCCGCCCGACTCGGTCGCCACGATGAGCCCCTCGTCTGCCAGCAGCTGAAGCGTCGGATACACCGAGCCCGGGCTCGGCTTCCAGGCGCCGGCGCTGCGCTCCTCGATCTCGCGGATGATCTGGTACCCGTGCATCGGCCCCTCGGCCAGCAGTGCGAGCACCGCGGCGCGCACGTCGCCGCGGCCCATGCGGGGCGGGGAGAACCGCTGCTCGAACACGTCGCGCAGCTGCTCCATCGCATCCCAGATGCCGCCGCCGGCTCCGCCGGGCTTGCCGTAGCCGCCTCCGCGGTGACGCGAACCCCACGGGTCGCCCATGAATGAACCGCTCATGATGCCTCCTACGACTGTCATCCGATATCTCGGCGATGCTCAACGATATATCGCTGAGCGTGTCGGCGGAAGGGTCAGGTCGACCAGCGCCAGTCGGCGACCTCGGGAATGTCCTCCCCGTGCTCTCGCGTGTACATGCGGGCGCGGATGCGGTCGTCGACGAGCCTCTGGCGGAACGTCGCGTGCTTCTCGGCGAGTCCGGGCACGCGGTCGATCGCGTCGATCGCGAGCTGGTACCGGTCGAGGTCGTTGAGCATGACCATGTCGAACGGCGTGGTCGTCGTGCCCTTCTCCTTGTAGCCGCGCACGTGCAGGAACGGATGCCCGTGCCGCTTGTACGCGAGCCGGTGCACGAGCCACGGGTAGCCGTGGAACGCGAAGATGACGGGCCGATCCGACGTGAAGATCGCGTCGTAGTCGGCATCCGACAGGCCATGCGGATGCTCGTGCTCGGACAGCAGCCGCATGAGATCGACGACGTTGACCACACGCACCTTCAACTCCGGAATGCCCTCGCGCAGCAGCGCCGCGGCCGCGAGCACCTCGAGCGTCGGCACGTCGCCCGCGGCGGCGAGCACGAGGTCCGGCGCCTCCCCCGAGACCTCTGTGCCCGCCCACTCGAAGATGCCGAGGCCGCGCGTGCAGTGACGGATGGCCTCGTCCATCGTGAGCCACTGCGGATGCGGCTGCTTGCCCGCGATAACGACGTTGACATAGCCGAGCGAGCGCAGGCAGTGGTCGTACGTCGAGAGCAGCGTGTTGGCGTCGAAGGGCAGGTACACCCGCACGACCTGCGCGCTCTTGTTGACGGCGACGTCGAGGAATCCGGGGTCCTGGTGCGTGAAGCCGTTGTGGTCCTGCCGCCACACGTGGCTCGACAGCAGGTAGTTGAAGCTCGGGATCGGCTCGCGCCACGGCACGGCCCGCGCCGCCTCGAGCCACTTCGCGTGCTGGTTGAACATCGAGTCGACGATGTGCACGAACGCCTCGTACGACGTGAAGACGCCGTGCCGGCCCGTGAGCACGTACCCCTCGAGCCATCCCTGGCACTGGTGCTCGCTGAGCATCTCCATGACGCGACCCGCCGTCGCGAGGTCGCGGTCGACCAGGAGCATCTCGGCGACCCATTGCTTCGCGGTCGCCTTGTACACGGGCGGTGCGAGCCGGTTCGACGCCACCTCGTCGGGGCCGAAGAGCCGGAAGCTCGTGGGATTGCGCCGGATCACGTCGGCGAGCATCACTCCGAGCACACGGGTCGCCTCGGCATCCGTCGCCCCTCGCCTGCTCTCGTCGACCTCGACCGCGTAGTCGCGGAAGTCGGGAACGACGATCGGATGCCGCACCCCGCCGCTCGTGTGGGGCGAAGCGCTCATTCGGCGATTGCCCTCGGGCGCGAGGGCGGTCGCGAGCGGGATCGGAGCACCCGACTCGTCGAACAGGTCGTCGGGGCGGTACGAGCGCAGCCACTGCTCGAGCTGCGCGAGGTGCTCGGGGCTGTCGCGCACACCCGCGAGCGGCACCTGGTGCGCGCGCCACGTGCCCTCGATGGGGTCTCCGTCGACCTCGCGCGGGCCGGTCCAGCCCTTCGGCGAGCGCAGGATGATCATCGGCCAGCGCGGACGCGTGAGGTCGCCGCCGCGGGCGTTCTCGCGGATCGCCGCGATGCGGTCGAGCGCGTCGTCGATCACCTCCGCGAACCGCCGGTGCACTTCGCGGTGGTCTTCGCCGGCGGTGAACTCGACGGGGATGGGATCGTAGCCGTACCCCTCGAACAGCGCGCGCAACTCGTCTTCGGGGATGCGCGCGAGCACCGTCGGATTGGCGATCTTCCACCCGTTCAGGTGCAGGATCGGCAGCACCGTGCCGTCGTTGACGGGGTGCAGGAACTTGTTCGAGTGCCAGCCGATCGCCGCGGGACCCGTCTCGGCCTCTCCGTCGCCCACGACGCACACGACGGTCAGGCCGGGGTTGTCGAACGCGGCGCCGAAGGCGTGAGAGAGGGAGTATCCGAGCTCGCCGCCCTCGTGGATCGACCCCGGTGTCTCGGGCGCCGCGTGGCTCGGGATGCCGCCGGGGAACGAGAACTGGCGGAAGAGCCGCCGCATGCCCTCTTCGTCACGCGTCACCTCGGGATACTTCTCGGTGTAGGTGCCGTCGAGGTACGCGCTCGCGACCATGGCCGGACCGCCGTGACCGGGACCGGCGATGTACAGCGCGTCGAGGTCACGCTCCCGGATCGCGCGGTTCAGGTGCGCGTAGATGAGGTTCAGCCCCGGCACCGTGCCGAAATGGCCGAGCAGGCGCGGCTTGATGTCGTCGCGCGTGAGCGGCCTACGCAGCAGCGGATTGTCGAGCAGGTAGATCTGCGCCGCCCCGAGGTAGTTGGCGGCTCGCCACCATGTGTCGAGGGCGTCGAGCGTCGCATCGTCGATGGGCACGGGCGGTCTCCCTCTGCCGGCGGCTCTTCAAGCCGTTCGAACGTGGCGTGCACCCAGGGTCAAGGGGGTGGGTGCGGAGGGCCGCGTCGCACAGGCTGGATGGGTCGACACGACGACCGGCGGCGCCGTCGCCGGTGCAGGAAGGAGGATTCGTCGCCATGACCGATCCGACCACACCACTGCCGCCTGAGCCGGACGCTCCCGGAACGCCGGGAACTCCGGGCGCGCCCGGTGTGCCACCGGCGCCGGGGCCTCCCGGCCGCGACCCGGTCGCGCCGCATCCGGAAGAGCCGGCCACTCCCGCGCCGGAGGAGCCGCTCGCCCCCAACCCGGAGGAGCCGCTCGCGCCGAATCCCGAAGAGCCGACGTTCCCGACGCCGCCTGAGTCCGGCATCGACCCGACCGTCGAGCACTGACGACAGACCGAACACCAGCCGAAGGAGAGAAGCGGATGCCGCAGATCATCGAGACCATCGACGTGGACGTCCCCGTCACCACCGCCTACAACCAGTGGACGCAGTTCGAGAGCTTCCCGGAGTTCCTCCAGGAGGTCGAGTCCATCCGGCAGATCGACGACACCCACCTGCACTGGAAGGTGAAGGTCGGCGGCGCGGAGCGCGAGTTCGACGCCGAGATCACCGAGCAGCACCCCGATGAGCGTGTCGCGTGGCGCAGCATCGGCGGCGAGACCGCCCACGCGGGCGTCGTGACCTTCCACAAGCTCGACGAGAGCTCGACGCGTGTGACTGCGCAGATCGACTGGGAGCCGTCCGGCTTCGTCGAGCACGTCGGTGCCTTCGTCGGCGCCGGCAAGCACGCGGTGAAGAAGGATCTCGAGAACTTCAAGGAGTTCATCGAGAGCCGCCATGTCGCGACGGGTGCGTGGCGAGGCGACGTTCCGCGCTGATACGCGTCGCGCCGAGCACATTGTGCGACGGACGCCCCGCCCGCGGCTTCGGGGCGGGGCATCCGTCCGTCGGGCTCACACCCCGGCGTGCTAGGGTGGAGCGACCCATCGGGTCCTCGCGTCGAACCTCTGCCTCATCGTGGAGAAGCAGATCGCCTGACGCACCGCCGCCGCTCAGCGGCCGCCCGCTCACCAACACTCCGCGCAGTCGCGTGCCACCTCGCCGCGCATCCTCCGAAAAAACACTTGATACTCGCAGAACCTCCCCCTCCGTCCGCACCCGCATTCGAGCTCGACTGGCGCCAGGCCGACGACGACGTGTTCGTCGCCACCGCCGCCGGCGAGTACGCCGGCTTCATCGCCGTCGCGCCGCAGGGCTTCGAAGCCCACACCGCACGCGGCGACCAGCTCGGGCTGTTCGACACGCGCGAATCCGCGGAAGCCGCCGTCGCGGCATCCGCCTCTCGGCCCGCGACGTCGCGGCCGCGTCGCTCGCGCCCCACCCGTCCGCTCCGCACAATGCGGCGCGGCACACCCGGCCGCTCACGCGGCCCGCATAACAAAAGGAAAGACACGATGGCCACTGGCACCGTGAAATGGTTCAACTCCGAGAAGGGCTACGGGTTCATCGCACCCGACGACGGCTCGGCCGATCTCTTCGCGCACTTCAGCGCGATCGCCGGCGACGGCTACAAGGAGCTCCACGAGACCCAGAAGGTCGAGTTCGACGCGGAGCGTGGCCCGAAGGGCATGCAGGCCGCCAACATCCGGCCTCTCTGATCCACACGTCGGCCGGGGTGAGCGTTCGTGCCACCCCGGCCTTCGCGTGTCTCGACGCGTGTCGGCGCTTGCCTCCAGACTGGGGACATGTCCGCTGAGGCCCGACCGTGGGTGCTGCACGTCGACCTCGACCAGTTCATCGCCGCGGTCGAGGTGCTGCGGCGGCCCGATCTCGCCGGCAAGCCCGTCATCGTCGGCGGGCGCGGCGACCCCACCGAGCGCGCCGTCGTCTCCACGGCGTCGTACGAGGCGCGTGAGTTCGGCGTCGGGTCGGGCATGCCGCTGCGGATCGCCGCGCGCAAGGCGCCCGACGCGATCATCCTCCCCGTCGACGCGCCCGCCTACACCGAGGCGTCCGAAGAGGTCATGGCGACGCTGCGCTCGATGCCCGGCGCCGTCGTGCAGGTGCTCGGATGGGACGAAGCCTTCGTCGGCGTGACGACCGACGACCCTGAGGCGTACGCGCGCGACATCCAGCGGAAAGTGCTCGAGCGCACGCAGCTGCACTGCAGCGTCGGCATCGGCGACACGCTCGTGCGCGCCAAGAACGCGACCGACTTCGGCAAGCCTCGCGGCGTGTTCCGGCTCACCGCCGACAACTGGCTCGAGATCATGGGGGGCAAGCCCACGGTCGCTCTGTGGGGCATCGGCTCGAAGATCTCGAAGCGCCTCGCGGCTCTCGGCATCAACACGGTCGACGACCTGGTGCGAGCCGACGTCGATGCGCTCGCCGCCGAGTTCGGGCCGAAGATGGGCCCGTGGTACCGCCAGCTCGGCCGCGGCGACGGCACGAACATCGTCGACGACACGCCGTGGGTGCCCCGCGGCCACGGGCGTGAGACGACGTTCCAGCAGAACCTCGTCGACCGCGCCGAGATCGAGAACGCCGCGCGCGAGCTGATCGACCAGGTGCTCGCCGACGTCGCCACCGAAGGCAGGCCGGTCGTGGGCGTCGGGATCAAGGTGCGCTACGCGCCGTTCATCACGAAGACGTTCGTGCACAAGGTCGCCAAGACCTTCGACCGCGCCACGGTCATCGCCGAGACGATGAAGCTCGTCGACCGCATCGAGCACGACCGGCCGATCCGGCTGCTGGGCGTCCGCGCCGAGATGGCGATGCCCGACGACGCCCGCGAAGGGCACACGCCGACGCGCAGCGGGTGGTGAGCGGCCGTCGAGATCGGCAGTCCGACAGCGACTGTTGGCACGACGCGACCTCGCGCGCACCGGAGACTCGAAGCATGACCGCCGCGAACGATTCCGGGCCCGTCGGCTTCATCGGCATCGGCCTCATGGGCACGCCGATGGCACGCAACCTCGTGCGCGCCGGCATCGACCTCGTGGTGTGGAACCGCACGCGCGAGCGGCTCGCGCCTCTGGTCGACGCAGGGGCGGATGCCGCGGCATCCGTCGATGACGTCTTCGCGCGCTGCCCCGCGGTCGTGCTCATGCTCGTGAACGAGGCCGCGACGGATGCCGTGCTCGAACGCGGCACGGAGGCGTTCGCCCGTCGCGTGAAGGGTCGCACGGTCGTCTCGTGCGGCACGACGACCCCCGCCTACGCGGAGGCGCTCGCGGCCGAGATCGCCGCGGCGGGCGGCCGGTTCGTGGAGGCTCCGGTCGCGGGGTCGCGCGTGCCAGCCGAGAACGCGCAGCTCGTCGCGATGCTCGGGGGCGACGAGGAGGTGGCGCGGCAGGTCATGCCGCTGCTCGCCCCGACGTGCCGCGCGACCCTCTACTGCGGCGCAACGGGCAGCGGCCTGCGCATGAAGCTCGCCGTCAACCTGTACCTCACCACGACGATGGCCGCCCTCGCCGAGGCGACCCATTTCGCCGCGGCGGGCGGCGTCGACCTCGCGACGTTCCAGGAGGCGATCGGGCTCGGGCAGACCGCCTCCGACCTCACGCGCGTCAAGCTGCCGAAGCTCGTCGCGCGCGAGTTCTCGCCGCAGGCGGCGACCTCCGACGCGCTGATGAACACGAGGCTCGTGCTCGACGAGGCGGCTGTGGTCGGTGCCGCGACCCCGATGCTCCGGCTCGCGGAGATGCTGTTCGCCGAGACCGTGGCGCTCGGAGCGGCGCGCGAGGACATGTCGGCCGTGGTGCGGACGCTCGAGGAGCGTGCCTCGGTTTCCCGGTCGTTGAGCGAGTGAGCGCAGCGAGCGGGTTTCGGACGCGCGACGGCTCAGCGACCGGGCTCGGGTGTTAGCGTGGCAGGACCGCACGCCCGTACGAGCGAGAGGAGCACCGCATGTTCGCGCAGCTCCTCACGTCCGTGCAGCTCCTGCTCGCGACGCTCGCCGTCGCCGGCACGCCCGACCTCACGGCCTTCGGCGGCGCCACGACGGCCGTCGCCGTCACGATCGCGCTGGTCGCGGCATCCGTGGTCCTCGTCGCGATCCTCGCCGTCGCGCACCCGGCTTCGGGGGGCGCGTCTCCCCCGCACCCGCGACGCGCGATCGACATCTCCTCTCCGCTCACGCAGAGCGATCCGGATGCCCCGGGCCACCCGCGCCCGAGGGCACCGCAGCACGCGGCCTCGGCCGCGTAGCCTTCGCCGTCCGTCTCCGCGCGTCCGCCACGGGCGCGCCGTCGCGGCGTCCCTCCGCGGCCGATCGATCCCCATCGACCAGCCACAGAACGGATACCGCCATGGATGTCTTCGCCTTCCCGCCCATCGCCGCCCTCCTCGACCTCGCGTACGCGGGGCTCATGGGGCTCGCTTCTCTCCTCGAACCGGTCGCCGGCGCATCCGCCGCCGCTGCGGCTGTCGTGCTCGTAACCCTCCTCGTACGCACCGCGCTCATCCCCGTCGGCATCTCGCAGTCGAAGGCCGAGCAGACGCGCGTGCGCCTCGCACCGCGCCTGCGCGAGCTGCAGAAGCGATATCGCAAGAGCCCCGAGCGCCTGCAGCGCGAGACGATGCAGCTGTACCGCGACGAGCGCACGTCGCCGTTCGCGGGATGTCTCCCGGTGCTGCTGCAGGCACCGGTCATCGGGCTCGTGTATGCGGTGTTCCTCCATCCGACGATCGCCGGACACGCGAACGAACTGCTCAACCAGACCCTGCTCGGCGTGCCCCTCGGCACGAGCCTCACCGGAGCCGCGTTCGGCGGAGCGCTCACGCCGATGACGCTGGTCGTGATCGGCGCGGTCGTCATGCTCATCGCGGTGGTCGGCGAGCTGACGCGACGGATGCTCCGCATGCCGCCCCTCCCCCGCGACGACGACTCGCCGCTTCCCGTCGTGTCGACCCGGATGCTCGGGATGCTGCAGCTCACGACGGCCGTCGTCGCCGTGTTCGTGCCGCTCGCCGCGGCACTGTACCTGCTGACGACCGTCGCCTGGACGCTCGGGCAGCGGCTCATCCTGAGGCGGGTGTACCCGCTCGGATGACCCGCGGCGTCCTCGGGGGAAGGGGCGGGGGCGTGAAAGCGTCGGGCTGGATCCCGCCTCACCGGCCTTCGGAGTGCCCGACGGTGCGATCGAGCCCGCCCTTTTGACCACGGGGAGTTTCCGTCAGACTCGCTCGCATGCACATCGATGCTGCCGCTCTCGACCAGGCCGTCGCGAGGAAGGCGTTCACGGGGGTCGTGACGGTCGACGTCGGCGATCGCCGCACGTTCGAGCGATGCGAGGGGTTCCTGCACCGCGGCCTGCGCGTCCCGACCACGGCCCAGACGCGGTTCGCGGTCGCGAGCGGAAGCAAGACGTTCACCGCCCTCGCCGTCATGCGGCTCGTGGAGGACGGCCGGCTCGGGCTCGACCAACCCGTGCGCGAGATCCTCGGCGCGGACCTGCCGTTGATCGACGACGCCGTCACGATCGAGGAGCTGCTCACCCACACCTCTGGGATCGGCGACTATCTCGACGAGGAGGGCGAGTGGGAGCCATCCGACTTCGTCCTGACGGTTCCGGTGCACACCCTCACGACCGCGAGCGCGTTCCTGCCGATGCTCGAGGGCCATCCGCAGAAGTTCCCGCCGGGCGAGCGGTTCTCGTACTGCAACGGCGGCTACATGGTGCTCGCCGTCGTGCTGGAGCGCATCGCCGACGAGCCGTATCACGACCTCGTGCAGCGCCTCGTGCTCGACCCTGCCGGACTCGAGAAGACCGGGTTCCCACGCCTCGACGAACTGCCGGGCGATGCGGCGCTCGGCTACCTGTTCGAGGAGGGCGACCTGGTGAACACGCTTCGCCTTCCGGTGCGCGGCAACGGCGACGGCGGCGCGTTCACGACGGCGGACGACCTGCACCGCTTCTGGATGGCCTTCCTGGAGGGACGGATCGTGCGGCCCGACACCGTCGAGGAGATGATCCACCCGCGCCACGATGTCGAGGACGAGAACAAGCGCTACGGCATAGGCGTCTGGCTGCACCGCACAGCACCGGCGGTCATCATGGAGGGCTACGACGCGGGCGTCTCGTTCCGCTCGACGCACCTCGTCGACAGCCGCACGACCGTGAGCGTGCTCGGCAACAGCTCCGAGGGCGCGTGGCCCGTGATCTTCACGGTCGCCGAGGCGATCGACGCGGAACTCGCGTGAGGGCCGGAACGGCGCCTACTCAGCGAAGTCCTCGGGCTCGACGTCGTCGAGGAACTTCTTGAACTCGTCGAGGCGATCGGACGCGTCTTCCTCCGGCATGAAGTCGTCGACCCCCGCCTCTTCGATGACATCGTCGGCGACCCAGATCGGCGCGCCGACGCGCGACGCGAGCGCGATCGCGTCGGACGGGCGCGCATCGACGACCCGCTCTCCCGCGGGCGACTGGAGCGTGATGTCGGCGTAGAACGTGCCGTCGTCGATGCGCGACACCTCGACGCGGGTGACCTTTGCGTCGAGCGTGTCGAGCATCGCGCGCATGAGATCGTGCGCGAGCGGACGCGGCACGGGCGCCCCCTCGACGGCGATGAGGATCGACGTGGCCTCCTGCTGGCCGATCCAGATCGGCAGGATCTGACCCGCCCCGGGAAGGTCGTCGATGGGCTTGAGCAGGATGACGTGCTGGCGCGCGGCGTCGAGCGCGACTCCGGCGACGCGGACCTGGACCATGTCGCCTCCTTCCGTCGTCAGGGAAGTCTTCTGCCATCGTAGGCACGCCGGGCGACCAGCGGACTCCCCTCGCGTGCACGGCATCGGCTGGCTAGGGTTTGCGGATGCTCCTGCGCTTTCCGTTCACCGGCCGGTGGGTCGCGCACAACAGCCCCGCCGACCGCGTGCCGAGCCACGGGACCGAGGCGTTCGGCTCCGCGCACGCCATCGACTTCGTCGCGGTCGACGAGCACGGGCGGTCGGCGCCACCGAGCCTGCGGTCGATGTTCGCGACCGAAACGCCCCAGGGCTTCGTCGGGTTCGGCGCGCCGATACTGGCGCCGATCGACGGCACGGTCGTCGCGGTGCACGACGGCGAACCCGATCACGAGGCGCGGCGATCGCCGTTCACGCTCATTCCCTACGCACTCACGCAACCGCAGCGTGTCCGCGCGGGCGTCGCGGGCATCGCGGGAAACCACGTCGTCATCGCGGCGTCCCCCCGTGGACCGTTCGTGCTGCTCGCGCACCTGCGACGCGGTTCGGTGCGCGTGCGTCCCGGCGACGAGGTCGTCGCGGGCGCGCAGGTCGGCGAGTGCGGCAACTCGGGCAACAGCACCGAGCCGCACGTTCATGTGCAGGCATCCGACTCGACCGACTGGGCGAGCGCGCGAGCGGTGCCCATCGCCTTCACGCCCGCGCCGGACGGCGCCCCTGCAGGGTGGCTTCCGCGCAACGGAGTGCCGTTCGACGTGTGAGCGCGCGGTTCGTCGGACGCGCGGTTCAGCCTGCGATCGCCTGCGCGATCGGCACGTCGCCCGAGTTGAACCGGATGGTGCGGCCGATCGTCGAATCGTCGTCGATCGCGACCGCGATGACGGCGGCGACGTCGGCGCGAGAGACCGAACCGGATGCCTCGGCGGCCGTGTCGATGCGACCGGTCGGCGCCTCGAGCGTGAGGCCGCTGGGCGCCACGATCGTGTAGTCGAGGCCGCTCTTGCGCAGGTGCGCGTCGGCGGCCGCCTTCGCCTCGGCGTAGGGGAAGAACGAGCTGTCGGGCGAGACGCCGTGATCGGGACCCGCACCGAAGTACGACACCATGACGTAGCGGCGCACTCCTGCTCCTGCCGCCGCGTCGATCGAGCGGATGGCGGCGTCGCGGTCGACCGCGTGGGTGCGGTCCGGGTTGCCGCCGCCCGCGCCCGCCGACCACACGACGACGTCGTTTCCGGCCACGAGGTTCTCGAGCTGATCGGTGTCGAACGTCTCGATGTCGGCGACGAGCGGCACCGCGCCCGTGGCCGCGACCTCCCGCTCGTGGTCAGAATTGCGGATCACCGCCGTGACGTGGTGACCGCGCTCGACGAGCAGGGGTTCGAGCAGCAGAGCGACCTTGCCGTGGCCGCCGATGAGCAGAATGCGCGACATGCGACTCCCTTCGTCCCGTTCGACCCTAGGCCGTCCGGTGTTCACGAGGGCGGGCCTTGACACCTACGCCGTCACCGCGAGCTTCTCCGCCAGCTCCCAGATCCTGCGCGAGCCTTCGGGGTCGTCGAGGCGACGGAACGGCGTTCGAAGCCGCGCGCGTCCGGAGAACTGCAGGCGACCGCCCGGCGCGCAGAAGGTGGGGCTCGGAGCATCCGTCGTCAGAGCGAGAACTGCTGTCTCCGCAGCCTGGGCGGGTGGATTCCACAGCCGGCCCACCGCGAAGTCGCGGAAGGAGGGCGCGAAGTGCGCACGGATCTGCGGTGCGATGGCGGTCGCGGGGACCACCCCCGGATGACACAGGTCGACGCGCACCTCGGGCACGCGGCGCGCCAATTCGAGCGCGAACAGGCTGAGCGCCGTCTTCGACGAGGCGTACGCACGCAGCGCCGAGTACCGCCGGGCGAATTGAGGGTCGTCCCACGACACCCCATACAGGGCGCTCACGATGCTGCCCTGCACCGCGATCCGCGTCCGCGAGGCCCGAAGGAGCGGGAGCAGCGACAGGACGAGCAGCGCGTGCCCGAGGAAGTTGGTCTGGAAGTGGAGCTCGAAGCCGTCCGCAGTGACGCGCCGAGTGCGGTCGCCGACCATCGCCACCCCCGCGTTGATGACGAGGAGGTCAAGCGGCCGGCCTTCGGCGTCGAGCCTGTCCGCGAACGCGCGCACCGACGCGAGGCTCACGAGATCCAGGTCGCGCAGTTCGAGCCGTGCGGCGGGCGCCGTCTGCCGGAGCGCCGCGATCGCGCTCTCGCCCTTGGCCTTGCTGCGGGCCGGCAGCACGATCGGGGCGCCGTGCGCGGCCAGTACGCGGGCGATCTCGAGGCCGACCCCGCTCGTGGAACCCGTCACGAGTGCGCGTGCGCCGCTCAGATCAGGGACGACGAATCCTCGCGACAGCACGGCACGAGCGTACAGACTCGGGAGCGTGTCATCGGGCCGGATGCCCCGGCCGCAGCATCCGGCCCTGGAATAGGTCCTCGTGGCGTACCGTTGGGCACGACGTGAAGCGCTTCGGAACCCTCTCGTTCGGCCACTACGGCCCGCTCGGCGGCGGACGCAGTCTCAGCGCCGCCGACTCGATGCTGCAGGCGATCGACCTCGCCCAGGGGATGGACGAGCTCGGGGTCAACGGCGTCTACGTCCGCGTGCACCACTTCGCGCGGCAGCAGTCGTCGCCGATGCCGCTCCTCGCGGCGATCGCGGCGCGCACTGAGCGCATCGAGATGGGCACGGGCGTCATCGACATGCGCTATGAGAACCCGCTGTATCTCGCCGAGGAGGCAGCCGCGGTCGACCTCCTCAGCGGCGGACGCCTCGCGCTCGGCGTGAGCCGCGGGTCGCCCGAGACGGTCGTCCGCGGGTACGAGGTGTTCGGCTACACCGGCTCCGAGGATCCGCGCGGAGCCGACATCGCGCGCGAGCACTTCGACCTCTTCCTGCGGGCGATCGAAGGCGAGGGACTCGCGGAGCGCGACCCGACGAGCCCGTTCGGCGGCGGCACCGGCCCGCAGCGCGTCGAGCCGCACTCCCCCGGCCTGCGCTCGCGTGTGTGGTGGGGCGCGGGCAACCGCGACTCAGCGGAGTGGGCCGGACGCAAGGGCGTGAACCTCATGTCGTCGACCCTCGTGACCGAGGCGGACGGGCGACCGTTCGACATCCTGCAGGCCGAGCAGATCGACATCTTCCGCAGCGCATGGCGCGAGGCGGGGCATCCGGGAGAGCCTCGTGTCTCGGTGAGCCGCTCGATCTTCCCGCTCGTGACGGCCGAGGACCACCTCTACTTCGGCGGACGCCAGGAGGGGGACGGCATCGGGATCATCGACGGCCTGCGCACGACCTTCGGCAAGACGTATGCCGCCGAGCCCGACGTGCTCGTCGAGCAGCTCAAGGAGGACGCCGCGATCGCCTCGGCCGACACGCTCATGCTCACGATCCCGAGCCAGCTCGGCGTGGACTTCAACCTGCGCGTCGTCGAGACATTCGCGAAGCACGTCGCGCCCGCGCTCGGGTGGGAGCCGACGCGCTGAGCCGTGCGCTGCGCGACCGGCGCTACGACTCGACCACGGGCGCGGCGGAGTCCCACCAGTCCAGAGCCCGCAGCGCGAGGAAGGTGACCCACTTCGAGGGCTCGCCGACGGGCACATCCTGCTCGAACCACACCCGGCCGGGGTATCGGTAGCCCTGAAGCCACGTGCCGTCGGGCTGTCGCTGGCGGCGGATCACCTCGACTGCTTCGGCGAGCCGCGGATCGGGGTCGACGCCGTCGTGCAGCGAGGCGTCGCGGAAGTAGTTCACTGCGTGCAGCACGTTGTACTTCGAGCGCTGCGGGTACGCGAGCAGCTCGACGCCGGGACGCACCGGCTCACCCGTCGTGACCTTGTAGAGGATGCGACGCTCGAGCAGGTACTCCTGCGCCTTCTTGCGGGCGGCCGTGAGCGCGGGCGTGCCGCCGGTCGCCTTCTCGTACCAGAGGATGCCGTCGATCGAGCTCAGCGTCGAATAGACGGATGCCCGGGTCGAGCCCTCGACCCATTCGCAGTTCCAGCCGCCCTCGTCCATCTGGTGGTCGACGAACCACTGCGGCAGCGTCGACACATCGGCGCCCAACCACGTGCCGTTGGCGAGCGTGAAGGCGTTGATGCAGCAGTCGACCTCGCCATCCCAGTACGGCAGGTCGTCGTACTCCCAGCGACTGTTGGCGGCGATCTTCTCAGCGGTTCCGGCGAGAGCCGACGCGTCGAGCCCCCATTCGCGCAGTGAGTTGAGCGACCACGTCGTCGCGGTCCACGGCTGTCCGGCATCCGGCGCGGCCTCCGGCCCCTCGAAGTCGAAGTCCGCAGGGAAGAACGCTCCGCCCGCCCACTGCCCATCGTCATCCTGAAGCGCGAGCAGCCGAGCCCCGATGCCCTCGGTCGCCACGCGCGCCCGCGTCGCCCGCCACACGCTCTCGGGTTCACCGAGGAGGTCGCGTTCGACCTGCCATCGGAGCGCCGGGTCGGAGTCGAGCAGCCATTCGGTCACGTCGGCGATGTCGGCCATGCGCAGACCCTAGCCCGAGGCGCCGACATCGCACCTCAGTCCGGCCACTCCCATGCGCGGAGCGCCTCGAGCAGCACCGCGGCGGCGTCGCGGTCGACATCGAGCACGATCCGTCGTCGCGCCACCGCCTCGGCCGCAGTCCCCGGCCGCCTGCTCGTCCTCCCCCAGTCGCCATCCGTCGCGACATCGATCCCCGCGGGCTCGTCGACGCGCATGATCCGCGCTCCGGATGCCGCGACGACCGCCGCGAGCGGGTCGTGCAGCGCGCACTGGCGCTCCCCCTCGAACACGGCATCCTCGTAGTAGTCGAGGTAGGTGTGGAGCATCCGCCCCAACACCGCCGGCAGCGCCCCCGGAATCGCCGCGAGCTCGGCGTGCTCCCGCTCGGTCAGCACGTGCCGCATCGTGATGTCGAGCGGGACGACCGACACCGGCCACGGCGCGTCGAACACGATCGCGGCGGCGCGCGGATCGTTGTGGATGTTGGCCTCTGCGACCCTCGACACGTTGCCGTTCCGGTCGAACGCGCCCCCCATGACCGTGACGTCGGCGATGTCGCCGACGCGATCGGGGTGCGCGTGGACGAACCGCGCGAGGTTCGTGAGCGGCCCGAGCGCGAGCACGCGGAGCCGACCGGGGTGCGTCGCTGCGAGGTCGGCGAGAAGGTCGGATGCCCCGACCTCCGCAGCCCGCAGTCTGTGAGGCGCGAGGCCGACGCCGCCCACACCGTCCGACCCGTGCACCGCGCGGGCTCCGCCCTCGAAGTCTTCGCCGAGCGGCGCCGGCGCGCCCATCGCGACCGGGATGTCGTCCCGCCCCGCGAGCTCGAGCAGCCCGAGCGTGTTGCCGGTCGCGAGCTCGACCGAGGTGTTGCCGAAGACCGTGCCGACGCCCACGACCTCGACGGTCGGCTCGGCGAGGAGGTATGCGAGCGCGAGCGCGTCGTCGATGCCCGTGTCGCAATCCACGAAGACCGGAGTCGGCCCGGGCCTCATGCGAGGTACTCCGCGAGCGGTCGCAGCAACGGCTGGGAGCGCTCGTCGGCGACCGCGGCCGCACCCACCGCGCACGAGCGGCGCAGTGCCGTCGCCGGGTCCTCGCCCGCCGTGAAGCCGAGCGTGAGCGCGGCCGCGAAGGCGTCGCCCGCGCCGACGGTGCTGCGCACCGCGGTCGGAACACCCGCGGCTCGCGCGGTCTCGACGCCCTGCCGCAGCAGCACCGCGCCCTCGGCGCCCAACGTGAGCGCCACGAGGCGTGCGGAGGCGAGGCGCGGCATCCGCTCGTATTCGCTCTGGTTCACGATGAAGAGGTCCACACGATCGAACAGGTCCTCGGGCAGATCGCGCGCCGGAGAGGCGTTGAGCGCGAAGAACCCGTCGGTGAGCGATGCCGCGCGCGCGACGACGTCCGCCGAGACCTCGAGCTGCGCGAGCAGGGCCCCGTGCGGAGGCATCTCGATCGCGGACGGGTCGATGCCGGCGTTCGCACCTGGGCACACGACGATCGAGTTCTCGCCCGTGCGGTCGACGACGATGAGGGCGGTGCCGCTCGCGGCATCCGTGATCTGGATATCCGTCACATCCACGCCCGCCTCGGCGAGCGACGCGATCATCGACCGACCCTCGGCGTCGCCGCCCACCGCGCCGACCATGCGCACCGTCGCGCCGAGCCGCGCCGCCGCGATCGCCTGGTTCGCGCCCTTGCCGCCGGGCTCGCGCGTCAGCACGCCGTCGGCGACCGTCTCACCCGGTCCGGGCGCCCTCTCGACGCGCGCGACGAGATCGAGGTTGATCGACCCGACGACCGTCAGGACTTGCGCGATGGTCATCCGCGTCCCTTCGCTGGTGCCGCACTAATGTCTTCAGCATGGCCAGCACGCGCACCTCGCACAACGACTCCACGGATTCGCTCGACGACCGCAAAGCCGGCCTGTGGGGCGCTCTCCTGGGGCTCATCGTGGCCGCGTTCGTCGCGGTCCCGTTCTCGGCGGCGATCGCCTTCGCGACCCACCCGCACACGCAGCAGCTCTTCGCCGGACGCCTCGAAGAGGCCACGACCGGCGGTTACGTGGCGTTCTGGTGGTTCGTCGCGATCCTGCTCGGATCCCTGCCGTTCCTCGTCGGGTTCGGCGTCGCGAAGCTCTCGGGGCGCACGCTGCTCATCGTCGGCGGCGTCATCGCCGTGCTGATCGTAGTGGTCGTGATCCTCGGCCAGATCTACGTGTTCTGACGCGTCAGGCGTTCGCGCGTCTCGCTGCGCCGGCGTGCTCGGGCACGCGCACCCGCTCGGCGTGGGCGTACACGTTCATCGACGATCCGCGCAGGAACCCGATGAGGGTGAGACCGGATGCCTCGGCGAGCTCGACTGCGAGCGACGAGGGCGCCGACACCGCGGCCAGCATCGGGATGCCCGCCATGACCGCCTTCTGCACGAGCTCGAAGCTCGCGCGCCCCGACACCTGCAGGATCGTGTTGCGCAGCGGGAGTTGATCCTCGAGCACCGCCCACCCGATGACCTTGTCGACGGCGTTGTGTCGTCCGACGTCCTCCCGCAGCACGAGCAGCTCGCCCGTCTCGGCGTCGAAGAGGGCCGCCGCGTGCAGGCCGCCCGTCTTCTCGAACACGGCCTGCTGCTCGCGCAGCCGGCCGGGAAGGGTGAGCAGCACGCGCGCGTCGACGGATGCCTCGTCGATCGACACGTCGTACGCGGACGTCGTCTCGACGGCGTCGATCGACGCCTTGCCGCACAGCCCGCACGAGCTCGTCGTGTAGAAGTTCCGCGCGATGTCGGGGTCGGGCGGAGCCACGCCGGGCGCGAGCGCGACGTCGAGCACGTTGTACGTGTTCCCGTCGCTGGCGCCCGTGCCGGGGCCGCCGCAGTGGATCGCCGAGCGGAACTGCCCGCCGTGGTGGATGACGCCCTCCGTCACGAGGAATCCCGCCGCGAGCTCGACGTCGTTGCCGGGCGTGCGCATCGTGACCGCGAGCGACTCGCCCGCGACGCGGATCTCGAGCGGCTCCTCGACCGCGAGCACGTCGGCGCGACGACGCTCGACGACGTCGTCCTCGCCGATCACGATCTTCGTGACGGGGCGGCGCTGAGTGATCCGGCCCATGCGTGTCAGCCTACGCCGCGGTGCGGCGGGGAGGGCCGGGGCTGTCGCCCAGTGAATGGGCCGTTGCGAGCGCAGGAGATGGTGCGGAGGAAGGACGGATGCCGCGGCCCGCGTCCTACGCCGGGATCATCTCCTGCGGCGGGGGCGCGCTTCGTCTCGCTGCGCTCGCTCAACGACGGGGTGGGTGGCGCGGGGCGGGTGCCTGGGTTTGGGGCGGAAAACCGGCCCAAACCCACAAACGGGAGGGGTCAGCCGCCGATCGCGTTCATGCCGCGCGCGGGCTGCAGGAACGAGGGGTCGTTGATCGCGTGGCCGGGGAGTTTGCCGCGGACGCAGGAGCGCAGCATCCGGTCGATTCCCTCGTCGACGTCACCGGCGGCGTCGGCGCGCAGGATCGGCAGCAGGTCGTACTCCGTCGTCGAGAAGAGGCAGTTGCGCAGCTGCCCGTCGGCGGTGAGGCGCAGGCGGTCGCAGTCGCCGCAGAAGGGCGCGGTCACCGACGCGATGACGCCGACGGTGTGCGGACCGCCGTCGAGCATCCAGCGCTCGGCGGGCGCGCCGCCGCGACCCGGGACGGGGGTCAGCGTCCAGCGGCGCGACAGCGCGTCGAGGATCTCGTCGCGCGTCACCATGCGCGTGCGGTCCCACGTGTGACCCGCGTCGAGCGGCATCTGCTCGATGAACCGCATCTGCGCGTCGTGCGCGATCGCGAACTCGACCAGGGCGACGAGCTCGTCGTCGTTGACGTCGCGCATCGCGACGGCGTTGAGCTTGAGGGGGCGAAGACCGGATGCCGCGGCCGCCGCGATCCCGTCGAGCACGTCGTCCAGCCGGTCGCGCCGCGTGAGCTCGCGGAACCGGTCGCGCCGCAGCGTGTCGAGCGAGATGTTGAGGCGGCGCAGTCCCGCGTCCATAAGCCCCGGGAGAAGCTCCGGCAGCCGGATGCCGTTCGTCGTCATCGCGAGCTCGACCGGCGCGCCGTCAGGACCGGTGATCCGCGCGAGCCGCCGCACGACCTCGACGATGTCCTGTCGCAGGAGCGGCTCGCCGCCGGTCAGCCGGAACGTCGTGATGCCGTCCGCGGCGGCGACACGGGCGACGCGCTCGATCTCGTCGAGCGACAGGATGCTCGTCTTCGCGAGCCACTCGTTCCCCTGCTCGGGCATGCAGTACGTGCAGCGCAACGAGCAGCGGTCGGTGAGCGAGATGCGCAGATCGCGGTGCACGCGGCCGTGCGTGTCGACGAGCGGGGCACCGGGCGCGGCATCCGCCTCTGTCTCGACGACCGGCGGACGCATGCCGATCAGCACCGGGACGGCCGTCATGCCGGTCCTCCGTGCGATCGCGTGCGGGCCATGCGAATCAGGCTACTCTCGCGACTCACGCTCGGGGCCGGAACGGCCCACCGACCGGGCCGCGGGCCCGCACAGCGCAGGTGCTGAATAATCACGGCCAGCGGACTCGTGGCGCGACGCGCCGCGGACTACGGTAGCGGTCAGGGACCTCGCGAAACCGGAGGGACGCATGGACCTGCTCGACCCGCTGCTGCTGGCCCGCTGGCAGTTCGGACTGACGACGCTCTATCACTTCCTCTTCGTGCCGCTCACGCTCGGCATGGCGTTGACGGTGGCGATCTTCCAGACCGCGTGGTACCGGACCGGCAACCAGAAATGGCTCCACCTCACGAGGTTCTTCGGGAAGCTCTTCCTCATCAACTTCGCGATGGGCGTGGTCACCGGCATCGTGCAGGAGTTCCAGTTCGGCATGAACTGGTCCTCGTACAGCCGGTTCGTCGGCGACGTGTTCGGTGCGCCGCTCGCGTTCGAGGGCCTCATGGCCTTCTTCTTCGAGGCGACGTTCATCGGCCTGTGGATCTTCGGGTGGGACAAGCTCCCGAAGGGCGTGCACCTCGCGACGATCTGGATCGCGACGGCCGGCGCGTGGTTCTCGGCGTACTTCATCCTCGCCGCGAACGCCTTCATGCAGAATCCCGTGGGCTACCGCATGGCACAGGACGGCGGGCGCGCCGAGATGGACGACTTCCTCGCGGTGCTCACGAACCCCGTCGCCCTCGCGGCCCTTCCGCATACGCTGTTCGCCGCGTTCATGCTCACGTCGGGCGTCATCATCTCGGTCTCGTCGTGGCACCTGCTGCGAGGCCAGCACCTCGAGATGATGCGGCCGGCGCTCAAGTACGGCCTGTGGGGCATGATCGTGACCTTCGCCGGCGTGGCGATCTCGGGTGACCAGCTGAGCCTCGTGATGGTCGCGACGCAGCCGATGAAGATGGCGGCGGCCGAGGCGCTTTTCAATTCGGCGTGCGGGGCGGATGCCTCGTTCTCGCTCTTCTCGATCGGAACGCCCGACGGCACGGGCGAGATCTGGTCGCTGCGCGTGCCGTATCTGCTCGCACTGCTGTCGACGCATTCGTTCGACGGCTGCGTCGAGGGCATCAACGACCTCAACATGCAGTACACGACCGAGCTGTTCCCGCAGTTCGCCGACCAGGTCGACGGCAACTTCGCCCCGATCCTGTGGGTCACGTACTGGTCGTTCCGGTGGATGATCGGCCTCGGCGCGATCGCCGCCCTCACCGCGGTCGTGGGGCTGTGGCTCACGCGCAGGAGCGCGAAGCGCCCGGTGCCCGCGTGGGCGTGGAAGCTCGCGATCTGGGCGTGGCCGGCATCGCTGTTCGCGATCCTCATCGGGTGGATCTTCACCGAGATGGGCCGCCAGCCGTGGATCGTGTTCAGCCTCATGCTGACGCAGGACGGCGTCTCGCCGAACGTGCCCGGGTGGAACGTGGTGCTGTCGCTGGTCGCCTTCACGCTGATCTACGCGATCCTGGCGGTCGTCGAGATCGGCCTCATCGTCCGCACGTCGAAGCGGGGGCCGGATCCGCTCCCCGACCCCGACGCGCCGCCGCCCCCCGAGGGCGCGCTCGAAGACACGCCCACCACGGTGTACTGACGGAAGCCGGGAGATCGCCATGGACCTCGCTTATCTCTGGTTCTTCATCGTCGGATTCCTGTTCGTCGGATACTTCGTGCTCGACGGCTTCGACTTCGGCGTCGGCATGTCACTGCCGTTCCTGGGCAAGGACGACATCGGCCGCCGCCAGATCATCAACACGATCGGCCCCGTGTGGGATCTCAACGAGACGTGGGTCATCGTCGCGGGCGCGTGTCTGTTCGCGGCCTTCCCCGAGTGGTACGCGACGCTCTTCAGCGGGTTCTACCTCGCGCTGCTGCTGATCCTGCTCGCGCTCATCGCGCGCGGCGTCTCGTTCGAGTACCGTCACCAGCGCGACAGCCTGCGATGGAAGCGCGGCTTCGACACGATGATCGTCGTCGGCTCGGCCGTACCGGCTCTGCTGTGGGGCGTCGCGGTCGCGAACATCGTGCAGGGCGTGCCGATCGACGTGAACCACGAGTTCACCGGCTCGCTCCTGACCCTGCTGAACCCGTACGGCCTGCTCGGCGGCCTCACGACGCTGCTGCTGTTCTTCACGCACGGCGTGTACTTCGTGGCGCTCAAGACCGACGGACGGGTGCGCGAGGACGCCCGGCGCCTCGCCGCACGCGCGGGGCTCGCGACGATCGTCGTCGCCGCGGCGTTCCTCGTGTGGACCGTGTTCAACGCGCTGTCGGCGGGCGCTCCTCTCGTGGGCGTCGTCATCGCGCTCGCGGCGGTCGCGGCCGTGTGCCTCATCGCCTCGTGGCTCGCGAACGCGCGCGGCGTGGAGGGGTGGGCGTTCGGCTTCGGTGCGGCGACGATCGTCGCGGCCGTGCTCACGCTGTGGTTCGCCCTGTTCCCGAACGTCATGCCGTCGACGACCGACCCGGCCTACAGCCTCACCATCGAGAACGCCTCGAGCACCGACTACACGCTGACGATCATGTCGTGGGCGGCGCTCATCTTCCTGCCGCTCGTGCTCGCGTACCAGGCGTGGACGTACTGGGTGTTCCGCAAGCGCGTCTCGCGCAGCCGCATCGAGCGGGCCGCGGCCGCCGCCGCGCACTGACACGGTGAGGTCGAGGCCGGTCGATCCGCGGCTGCTGCGGTACGCCGCGGCATCGCGCGTCTACTTCGCGCTGCAGGCGGTCATCGTCCTCGCGCAGACGGCGGTCGTGATCGGTTTCTCGTGGGTGCTGACGGCCGCCCTCACGGGCGCGATCGGCGGACGGCCCGTCGGTGAGCTGGCGCCCCTGCTGGGCTGGGGCGCGGCCCTCGTCGTCGTGCGGGCGGGGCTGGCCGCGGCATCCGAATGGGTCTCGGCCCGCGCCGCCGCGCGCGCCTCGCAGCAGTTGCGCGCCGCCCTCATCGCCGCGATCACTCGACTCGGACCCGGGTGGCTCGGCGGGCGCAACGCCGCCGCGCTCGCCGTGACCGCGGGGCACGGACTCGAGGCCCTCGACGCCTACTTCGGCCGGTACCTGCCGCAGCTCGTCGCGACGGCGATCGCGACGCCCGTGCTCATCGTCGCGATCCTCATCGCGGACCCGGTCTCGGCGCTCGTCGTCGTGCTGACGATGCCCCTCATCCCGATCTTCATGGTGCTCATCGGGCTCGCGACCCGCGCGGTGCAGCGGCGGCAGTACGCGACGCTTCAACGTCTCGCGTCGCGCTTCGCGGACACCGTGGGAGGCCTCGGCACGCTCAAGGTCTTCGGCCGCCAGCACCGCGCCGCCGCCTCGATCGAATCCGTGACGCGCGACTACAAGCGCGAGACGATGACGGTGCTGCGCGTGTCGTTCGTGTCGGGCTTCGCGCTCGAGTTCCTCGCGAGCCTGTCGGTCGCGATCATCGCCGTCACGATCGGCCTCCGCCTGCTGGCGGGCGAGCTCACCCTCGACATCGGCCTGTTCGTGCTCCTGCTCGCGCCCGAAGCGTACCTGCCGCTGCGGCAGGTCGGCGTGCAGTTCCACGCGGCGGCCGAGGGAGTTGCCGCGACGGAGGACCTGTTCGGAGTGTTGGACGAGGCGCGCGCTTCGTCTCGCTTCGCTCGTTCAGCGACCGGGGAGTCCCGGACCCCGAGCGAGGAGCGCAGCGACGAGCCGAAGGGCCGCCCGCGGGCCCCGCTCATCGAGGCCCGTGGACTGCGCGTGCACCGCGGCGACAACCTCCTCCCACCCGTCGACCTCGCCGTCCACGCGGGCGAGGTGGTGCTCCTCGAGGGGCCAAGCGGCGCCGGGAAGTCGAGCATCATCGCGGCGCTCCTGGGATTCGCCGAGTTCGCCGGCGAACTTCTCGTCGAGGGCGAACCGGATGCCTCGGCCCGCCGCATCCTCGCGTGGGCGGGCCAGCGGCCGGGGCTCATGTCGGGCACCGTGCTCGAGAACATGACGCTCGGCGACCCCGCCCCCGACCCCGCGCTCGCACGCGACTGCCTCGCGGCCGCGCAGATCGGCGAGCTCGACCCGCAGATCCTGCTCGGCGCGCTCGGATCGGGACTGTCGGGCGGCCAGGCCCAGCGCGTCGCGATCGCCCGAGCCCTCTACCGCCTGCGCTCCGGTCGCGCGCGAGTGCTCGCGCTCGACGAGCCCTCGAGCGCCCTCGACTCGGCCACCGAGGCCGCCCTCTGGACGAACCTGCGCCGAGAAGCCGGCTCCGGCGCGGGCGTGCTGCTCGTGTCGCACCGCCGCTCAGCGCGCGCGATCGCGGACCGCGTCGTCTCCGTCCCGCTCCCGCACCGGGAGGTGGTCGTGTGATCGCCCCCGAGGCGCGTGAGGTGCTGCGATCCGCGCAGCCTCCCGCACCGCGCTTCTCACTCTCGGTCCTGAGCGGGTTCGGCACCGCCGCGAGCGCGATCGCCCTCCTCGCCGCGAGCGCCTGGCTCATCACGCGCGCCGCCGAGCAGCCGCCGCTCCTGTACCTCTCGGCCGCGATCGTCGCGGTGCGCGCCTTCGCGTTGAGCCGCGGGGTGTTCCGGTACCTGGAGCGTCTCACGGGGCACGACGCCGCTCTCGCGCAGCTCGCGACCGTCCGGGCCGGACTCGTGCGGCGGATCATCCCCCTCGCGCCCGACGGACTGGGGGGCGCGAAGCGCGGGGCGCTGCTGTCGAACCTCGTGGACGACGTCGACGAACTGCAGCACCTGCCGCTCCGAGTGGTGCAGCCGCTCGCCGTCGCGGGCCTCGCGTCGCTGGCGAGCGTCGTCTTCACCGCATTGCTCTCCCCCGCGGCCGCCGCCGTGCTCGCGGTCGCCCTCGCCCTCGCCCTCGTGCTCGCGGTGTGGGTCGGCTGGATCGCCGGCGCGCGCGCCGAGCGCTCGATCGCGCCCCTCCGCGCGCGCCTCGCGGACGCTCTGCTCGATCAGCTCGTCGACCTCGACGTGCTCACCGCATTCGATGCGACGAATGCCGCGGAGCACCGCGTCCGGGCCGCCGACGACGCCCTCCGCCGCGCGGTCGTGCGCCGCGCCCTCGCGCAGGGGCTCACGATGGCGGCGGTGTCGCTCCTCGCGGGTCTCGCGTCGCTCGGAGCCCTCGCCGCCGCGGCGCCCGCGCTCGGCGAGGGCCTCACGGGCCCGGGCCTCGCGGTCGTCGTGCTCCTGCCGATGGCGGTGTTCGAGGTGTTCGGCCCCGTGCCCCTCGCCCTCGCGTCGTGGCGGCAGGTGCGCACGGCCGCTGAGCGCATCGCCGCGACGATCCCCGACGAGGTTCCGCCCGAGCTGCCGCCCGACGAGCAGCGGCCCGACGACACCGCACCCCGGCCGGCGTTCGAGCGCGGCCTCGAGCTCCGCGGCGTCTCGGCTCGGTGGCCGGGGCGCGCGGCATCGGGTTCGTCCGATGAAAGCGGCCGGCTCGAAGACGCGACCCTCTCGATCGCCCCCGGCGAGCGCGTGCTCGTGACGGGTCCGAGTGGTGCCGGGAAGACGACGCTCGCGCACGTGCTCGTGCGGTTCCTCGAGTACGACGGGTCGTACCGCGTCGACGGCGTCGAGGCGCGCGACCTCGGCGGCGACACCGTGCGCCGCCTCGTCGGGCTGTGCGAGCAGAGTCCGTACCTGTTCGACGAGTCGATCCGCCAGAACCTGCTGTTCGCGCGCCACACGGCGACGGATGCCGACCTGTGGGCCGCGCTCGAACGCGTGGGCCTCGGCGCCTGGGCGCGCGAGCGCGGCGGACTCGACAGCCGGGTCGGCGAGCGCGGAGCGCTCGTGTCGGGCGGGCAGGCGCAGCGCATCGCCCTCGCGCGCGCAACGCTCGCGGGGTTCCCGGTCGTCGTGCTCGACGAGCCCACGGCGGGCGTCGACCCCGACGCATCCGCCGCCCTGCTCGCCGACCTGCTGGGGGCCGTCGGCGACGATCGCGCGGTCGTGCTCATCTCGCACGTCGATGTGCCGCACGGACTCGTCGATCGCGAGGTGCGCATCGAGCGCGGCCGCGTCACCGGGGCGGGGCCTGCATCGACGTCCGTCTCGGCGTGAGCGGGGCGGATCCTGGGCTGACCGACCGGATCAGACCAACAGGGTCTCGCCGATGTACCCGCCAGGTTCGCAGCCCGGCGGGATCGCGAAGACTGCCGACCCGATCGGGACCGTCCACCGGTTGAGCAGGTCGAGCTCATCGAGCCGGCGCTGCAGCGGCGTGAACTGCCGGTCGACGTCCGCCTGGAACGAGGCGAAGATGAGTCCCGAGTCCGACACCTCGCCGGCCGCAGCGCCCGGGCCCAGCGGCACGTCGTAGTTGTATCCCCGGCGGAAGATGCGCTCGGCCGGGTCGTCGGAGCGCGCCCGTCGCATGTGCGAGAACTCGGGAATGACGGGAAAGCCGATCGCGGTCGTGGCCGAGAAGTCGGGCTCGTCGTCCTCGTGGCTGCCCGTGAGCGGAGCGCCGTTCGCGAGGAAGCGCCCGACGGACTGCTCGCGCCCGCTGCGGTCGAGCCGGTCCCAGCCTTCGAGGTCCATGCGGATGCGGCGGATGACGAGGCTCGTCCCGCCTGCGAGCCACCCGCCGCCCTCCGCCCACACGACCGCGTCGAAGTCGGCCGTGCCCGGTCGCGGATTGGCGGTGCCGTCGACCTGGCCGAAGAGGTTGCGCATCGTCGTCCCGGGGGCGTGCGTGCCGTACGCGTGGCGGAATCCCTGCTGCACCCACCGCACCGATGCGAAGCCTCGCGCATCCTTCAGGAGCATGCGCACGGCGTGCGCGACCGTGAGCGGGTCATCGGCGGCGACCTGCAGGAGCAGATCGCCATCGCTGAGCTCGGGCCGCAGCCGGTCGACGGCGAAGGCGGGCAGCGGATGCAGCCATGCGGGTGCGGCGCCGTTCGCCCGCTCGACGAACCGCGGGCCGAACCCGAACGTGACGGTCAGGCGCGCGGGCGCGAGCGCGAGCTCGGGCTCCGAGTCGGCGAGCGCCGGATCGCCCTGCGTCAGCCGGGCGGCGTCGTCGGAGAGGACCTTCATGAGCCGGCGCAGCGCCTCGCGGTCGACGCCGTCGCGGAGGTCGAGCCCCACGAAGGTGGCGTGGGTCTGGGCATCCGTGTCGATCCCGGCCTGGTGCACACCGTGGAACGGCACCGTCACGTCGCCGTTCATCGGGGCGGCGGACGCCGCGGCATCCGTCGGTCCCGCTTCCCCCGCGCGCCCGAGGGCGAAGTCGATCCCGATCGCGGCGGCCGCGCCGACGCCGGCGACGGCCCCTCCGAGGAGGAACCGCCGCCGAGTCGTGCCGGTCCGACGCGTGCGGTCATCCGCGCGGATGAGGTCCGCGCGGTCGGGCTCGTCGGACCGGGTCATCACTGGTCCATATCCGAGTGCGACTGCCCCTCGTAGTTCTCGTTCGCGCCGGAGAAGTCCTTGACCGGTGCGGTGAACTCGCCCGTCGACTCGTCGTCGAACGTGAGGACGAACGTGATCTCGTCGCCCGCGACGAGCGGTGCGGTGAGGTCCATGAGCATGAGGTGGTTGCCGCCGGGCTCGAGCACGAGCGTCTCTCCGGCGGGGATCACGAATCCGCCGTCGATCTCGCGCATCATCATCTCGCCGGTGTCGCTCTCGACCGTCTCGTGCAACTCGATCATGCTCGAGGCCTCGCTGGTCGCCGAGACGATCGTCACGTCGTGGTCCGAGGAGTTGGTGACGTGGCCGAATGCGGCCGACATCCCCGACTCGGCCGCCTTGGCCCACGCGTCGACGACGGTGACCGCCTCACCGGCGGTGACGGATGCCGCGTCCGGCGCGGCCTGAGCGGGAGGTGTCTGGGCTGTGGTGGTCGCGCAGCCGCTGAGCCCGAAAGCGGCGACGGCGAGTGCGGTCGACGCGATGACGGCGGCCAGACGCGCGGACCTCGGAGTGCGGTTGTGGATGGTCATGAGGAAGTGCCTTTCACGGAGAGTCTCCGGCCGCGGACGTGCGGCGACGGAGAAGGGTGACGAGGGCGTACACGGCGATTGCCGCGACCGCACCTCCGATGCCGACCAGCACGACGCGCAGTGCGCCGCCCTGGTCCTCTGCCGCGCTCTGAGACTGCTGCTCCGGTGCGTTCCGGGCGTTCTGCGAGGGTGGGCCGACCGCGGCATCCGCCTCGGCTTGGGCGGCGTCCGCGGTTCGGGAGAAGGGCTCGGCGTCCCCGATGGTGAAGGGGATCAGCCCGCTGATCGCGTGCCCGTCCGCCGATACGACGCGCCAGCGCACTTCGTATGCCGCTTCAGGCATGCCCGGTTCCAGCGGAACCGAGACGGTGCCCTCGACGACCTCGGGCTCGCCCGCGACCCAGTCGCGGCCGGACTCGTCGGCCACGACGACCGCGGCCCCCATCGTGAGGACGCTGCCCGTGAACGTCAGCGACACCGACTCCGGTGCCGCGTCCAGACGCTCATCCGGTGCCGGATCGCTCGCCGCCAGCGCGTCATGCGCCGCGGCGGGCGCCGCGGACGCGAGTACGGCGGCGAGCGCGACAGCGGCGCCGGCCAGAACCGATCGGACGCGAGGCATCCCGAACCACCCTTCTCGCGGGCACGCCGGAAGGGCGTGCTCCGCGCACCTGAACCACCCGACTCCGAGGACGGATGCAGAACGACACCGCACACCGCCCGAGGCGGGCGCGGTCAGTCTCAGTGCGCGAGAAGGAACGGAGGACCGCGGCGGACCAGCGGCGAGAGCTCTGGCGAGCGAGCGACGTGCCAGCCCGACGCGGCGTCGCCGAGCGACGCAGCCACCGGAGCCGGCAGCGGGACGGGGACGACGCGAGCAACGAAGCGCACGGCCCATGCCCGCAGCTCGGCGAGGATGCCGCGCAGGCGCATGATGGCTTGTTCGCCGCGGTAGAGGACCACGACCGTCACGACGGCCGCGATCGCGTGCGAGACCCACATCGCGGAGTCGGCGACCAGCATCGCGGTCGCCTCGTCACCCAGCGCGGGCAACGGCGTCGTCGTGCCCCCGTGGTGGTGACCGGCGACCGCCGGAGACGGAGCGCCCGTGCCGAGCACGAACAGCGCGTGGAACAGCAGCTGGCTCAGCGCGACGGCCCCCGCCAGCCGCACGAGCGACAGCGCGCGACCGGCGAGAAGCGTGCACACCATGACCGAGAGCACCCACGGCACGACGATGCCGAGCCACCCGGGAAGTCCACCGCCCGATGCGACGTGAGAGAGCAGTGCGACGAACGTGGCGACGGATGCCGCGACCGTGCCGCGCAGAGCGCGGGAGGCACGGGAGCGTCGCATGCCTCCATCTTCTCTCACCATCCGCGCGGGCGTCGAATCGGCGACCCTGTCAGGGCGGGATCAGGAAGAGCTTGTCGAGCTCTTACGGCGCGACGCTGTACGACGACCGCCTCGTCGTCGGCATCTCCACCGAGCCGCTGTTCGAACGCCGCTGCGTCAAGACCCTGACCTGACGGTCCAGCGGTCGCAGCTAGAGGCGCATCCCGAACGCCTGCACGCCCTCGTGCGACGGCAGCGGGGTGAAGCCGACCCGCGGGTAGAACGCGATCGCCCCCGTGTTCTCGAGCGACGCGACGAGATGCAGTCCCGTCACGCCGGCGTCGCGCAGCGCGGCGATGAGCGTCTCGATGAGGCGGCGGCCCCATCCCTGCCCTTGCAGCTCGGGCAGCAGATCGATGTGCAGGTGCGCGGGGTACACGTCGCCGTACGGCTCGGCTCCCGGGCCGCGGCCGTACGCGTAGATGAGGACTCCGTCCTGGCGCGACCGCTCAGCATCCGGCTTCGGGTACTGCTGCGCGAACCGCGGCCACCACCCGTCGCGGAACCACTCCTCGAAGCCACGCGTATCGGGTGCGCACACGATGTAGCCCGCGACGCGGTCGTCATCCGTCTCCACGACGAACGCGAACTGCGGATGCCGCTCGACATACGGCAGCACGAAGAGGCGGGCCCACAGGTCGTCGTCCTCGAGCACGCCGGTCGCGTCGCCGCCGGCGTCGGCTGTCAGCAGGCAGACGTGCGCGAGGGCGGGTTCGTCTCCGGCGCGGAACGGACGGATGCGGGGCACCCGCCCGAGTATAGGCGCGTCAAGCGTCGAGCTGGATCGCGCGAACATTCTCATCGAACGGGAATTCAGGTCGATGTCCCCGATTCGTGTCACCGCTCCTCCCGGCGGATAATCGATGCATGCCCCGTCGCGTCGACGACTACCGCGGGCTCGCCCAGGCGAGCCGCATCCGGCTCCTCGACGCGATCCAGTCGCAGCCCGGAATCCTCCTGAGCGAGCTCGCCTCGCGGACGGGCCTGCACGAGAACACCGTGCGAGACCACGTGCGAGTGCTCGAGGATCGGGGCCTCATCGTGAGCCGCGCCACCCCACAGGGCACGCGCGGCCGACCGCCGCTGGGTTTCCACCCGGTGCGCGACGCGAGCGCGAACCCCGTCGCGAGGTCGCGCATCGAGCGCGCCGCCGAGCACGGCGACCTGCTGCGGCGTCTCGTGCCGTGCGTGCGCGAGCTTCCGGCTGAGGCCCTGCACCAGCTCGACGTGCTCTACGAACACCTCGACGACGCAGGCCTCGAGCCCGAGATCGACGAGGCGTCGCTCATCGTGCGGCTGCGCCCGTGCCCGTTCTACCCGCTGATGGACGACGAGGACGAGAAGCTCGTCGTGTGCGCCGTGCACCAGCGCCTCGCCGACGAGATCCTGCACCAGGTGCCGGGGCCACTCGAGATCAGCGCCTACCGTCCGTTCGTGACGCCCCACGAGTGCCGCATCGAGCTGCGCGACACGACAGCGGTCGCGACGGCCTGACACCCCGACCGCCCCGCACGCCCCGGTAGGTGCGGGCGGGGCATCCGTCGATCGTCGCGGGGTGACGGATGCCCCGACCGCGGTCAGAGGAGGTCAGTGCCGCGCCGCGCCTCGCCCGTCTGGCCGAGCAGCAGCGGCTCGTCGGGCGCTCTCGGAACGTCGGGAGCATCGGGCGACGGCTCGTCCGCGTCGATGTCGACGCCGGCCGGACCGGGTGCGCCCTCGTCGGGGGCGACCACCGGCGCCGCGGACCCCGTCGAGCGGATCGAGCCGCGCAGGGACTCGACCGAGAACGCGGCGGGATCCTCGAGCGGGAAGTGGCACGCGACGAAGTGACCCCGCTCGTGCTCGGCGAGCCGGGGCTCGACCTCGGCGCACAGCTCCTGCGCGCGCGGGCAGCGCGTGCGGAAGCGACATCCGCTCGGCGGGTTCAGGGGCGACGGCGGTTCGCCGCTGAGCGGCACGGGGCGCTTCGCGATGCCGGTCTCGGGGTCGAGCCCGGGGATCGAGTCCAGGAGGGCCTTCGTGTACGGATGCCGCGGCGCCCGGTAGATCTCCTCGGCAGGGCCGATCTCGGCGAGCTGCCCGAGGTGCATGACCGCGACCCGGTCGCTGATCTGCTTCACCGTCGCGAGGTCGTGCGCGATGAACAGGTACGAGAGACCGAGTTCGCTGCGCAGCTTCTCGAACAGGTTGAGGACCTGCGCCTGGATGAGCACGTCGAGCGAGGAGATCGCCTCGTCGCAGATGACGAGCGCCGGATTGAGGGCGATCGCGCGCGCGATCGCGACGCGCTGCGCCTGCCCGCCCGACAGCTCCATCGGACGCCGCCGCGCGTACGTGTCGGGGTTGAGACCCACGAGGTCGAGCAGCTCGCGCACGCGCTCACGGCGCTCGTGCCGGCCCATCGACGTGTGGCCCAGGAGCGGCTCGGCGACGACATCCTCGACCCGCCAGCGCGGGTTCAGCGACCCGAACGGGTCCTGGTAGACCATCTGGATGTCCTTGCGCGCACGCTTGAGGTCGCGCTTGGACAGCCCCATGAGGTCGCGCCCGAGGAACCGCACCACGCCCGACTTCGGGCGATCCACGCCGATGATCGCGCGAGCGAGCGTGGACTTGCCCGAGCCGGTCTCGCCCACGATGCCGAGCGTCTCGCCGGGGAAGAGGTCGAACGACACGTCGGACACCGCGTGCACGACGCCGGCCTTCACGCCGCCGGGACCGCGCGTCACGAACTCCTGCACGAGGTTCTGCACCGACAGGATCGGCTCGGGCACCGCGGAGGCGGGCTGGGGGCGGGTGGTCTCGATCGTCGTCACGACAGCGCCTCCTCGTCGACGGGGACGGGCTCGTCCTCGGTGCCGGGAAGGTACGGATGCCAGCACGCGTACAGGTGCTCCGGCTCATGCTCGTCGAGCGGCGGCTTGTCGAGCCGGCACTGCTCGGTCGCGCGGTTGCAGCGCGGCGCGAACGGGCATCCGCTCGGGAGGGCGGCGAGGTCGGGCGGATGCCCGCCGATGACCGTCAGCTGCGAGTGCGGGGCGGTCGTGAGCTGCGGGATCGCCCCGAGAAGGGCCTTCGTGTACGGCATCCGCACGTTCCGGAACAGCGTGTTCGTCTCGGCGTGCTCGACCGCCTGACCCGCGTACATGACGAGCACCTCGTGGGCGTAGCTCGCGGCCAGTCCCAGATCGTGGCTGATCATGATGACGGCCGTGCCGAGCCTGTCCTGCAGATCCGCGAGCAGCTCCATGATCTGCGCCTGCGTCGTCACGTCGAGCGCCGTCGTCGCCTCGTCGGCGATGAGCACCTTCGGGTTCGCGGCGAGCGCGATCGCGATCATGACGCGCTGGCGCATGCCGCCGGAGAGCTGGTGCGGATACTCGTGGTACCGGCGCTCGGGCGCGGGCAGGCGCACGAGCTTGAGCAGCTCGACCGCCCGGTCGGCGGCTGCCTTCTTGTCGAGGTCCGAATGGGTGCGGATCGCCTCCGTGATCTGCACTCCGATGCTCATGGTCGGGTTCAGCGACCGGGCCGGGTCTTGGAAGATCATCGAGATGTCATTGCCCCGGATGCGCCGCATCGCGCGGTCGCCCATGCCGACCAACTCCGTGTCGCCGAGCAGCGCCGAGCCGCGGACTGTCGCGCTCGGGGGCAGGAGGCCCATGAGCGCGCGCACGCTCACCGACTTGCCCGAGCCGGACTCGCCGATGATCGCGAGCGTGCGGCCCGCGCGGAGCGTGTACGACAGCCCGTTGACGGCGTGGATCTTCCGGCCGCCCCGCGAGAACGCGACGTGCAGGTCGCGCACGGTCAGTACCGGCTGACGCTCGGGCTCGTAGCTCACGGCAATGGTCTCCGGTCGTCGGGTCTCGGTCGCGAGGTCCGTCATCGGCCGCTCAATTCGTCGCGCACGTTCTCTCCGAGCAGGTTGAAGGCGAGCACCGTCAGCAGGAGGGCGAGACTCGGCCACAGCACGAGCAGCGGCGTCGCCGACATGTTCTGCTGAGCCTGGAAGATCATGTTCCCCCAGCTCGGTGCGGGCGGCGGCACGCCGAGGCCGAGGAAGCTCAGCGCGCCCTCCGTCACGATCACGATGCCCATGCCGAGCATCGCGAAGTTGATCAGCTGCGGCGTGATGTTGGGGGCGATGTGCCGCAGCAGGACGCGCCACCACGGGCTGCCGCTGAGCTCGGCGGCCTGCAGGAAGGGCATCTGCATGAGCCGCATCGTCGCGGCGCGCGAGATGCGCGCGACGGCGGGGATGCTGAACGCCGTGAGGGCGAGGATCGTGTTCCAGATGCTCGGCCCGAGCATCTGGGCGATCACGATCGTGATGACCAGCGACGGGAACGCGATGAGCACGTCGAGCGCGCGCATGATGACGGTGTCGGGCTTTCCGCCGAGGTATCCGGACACCGCGCCGACCAGGCCGCCGAAGAAGATGCCGATGACATTGACGCTCACCGCGATGATCAGCGACGAACGTCCGCCGTACAACAGGCGCGAGAAGACGTCGTTTCCGTCGACATCGGTGCCGAGCAGGTGGCCGGGCGAGCCGGGGGGCAGGCGCGACTCGAGGATGCTGCCGCCCGTGGGAGCCGGGATCGGCAGGACGAGCGGGCCGAGGAAGCACAGCGCGACGAGGAAGATGACGAAGCCGGCGGGAACCCAGACGACGAGGCGGCGGCGCCACTTCGCCCAGCGCTCGCCGAACGCGATCGGCTGGACCGGCGTCAGAAGGGCCTTCGTGGTGGTCTCAGTTACGGCCATAGCGGATCCTCGGGTCGAGGACGGCGTACAGCACGTCCACGATCAGGTTCGCCGCGATCGCGACAGCGGCGAAGATGAACACGCAGATCTGCACGACGGCGATGTCGCGCGCGCCGAGCGCCTGGAGCATCTCCATGCCCAGGCCCCGGATCGAGAAGATCTGCTCGATGATGACGGTGCCGCCGATGAGGCCTCCGATGTTGAGGCCGACGATCGTCAGCAGGCCGAAGGACGAATTGCGGAAGGCGTGCTGCCACAGGATCCGCCACGACCCGACGCCCTTCGCGCGGGCGGTGTCGACGTAGTCGGCGGAGTTGATCTGCTCGACGAGGTCTCCGCGCAGGAACCGCGCGTAGAACGCCATGAGCGGGATCGACAGGGCGAGCACGGGGAGGATCACGGTCCGCAGGTTCGGCCACAATCCCGCGCTGATCGGCACGTAGCCGAGCGACGGGAGCATGCCGCGGAACGCGACCGCGAAGATGAGCACGAGAAGGAGCGCCAGCACGTAGTTGGGGATCGCGAGCAGCGCCATCGAGATCACCATGATCGTGCGGTCGAAGAAGCCGCCCGGCTTGCGTGCGGCCAGGAGCGCGACCGGGAGGGCCACCACGAGCGACACGATGAACGCGAGTGCGACGATCTCGATCGTGGGCGGAAGGGCCGTCGCGAGGATCTCGGTCACGGGCTTCTGCTGCACGCTCGACACCCCGAGGTTGCCCGTCAGCACCCCGAACAGCCACGAGAGGTAGCGTTCGGGAGCGGGCCGGTCGAGACCGAGCCGGCGCCGCACCGCCTCGACCTCTTCGGGCGTCGCGTCCATGCCGGCCTGCACCTGGGCGGGGTCGCCCGGCAACAGCTCCAGCAGGACGAACACCAGCAGGCTGATCGCGAGCAGGAGCGGTATCGCGACGAGCACGCGGCGCGTGATCAGTCGTGCCAGCGGCGAGCCGGCCACCCGGCCGAGGGCGCCGGAGCGCGCCTCGGGCCGGGCGGCGGTCGCCGCGGTTGCGTGGCTTGTCACCGGGCGGATTCCTCGATCCAGACGCGGTCGTACAGCACGCCCTGGTTCACGGCGAGCGCGGGGATCGGCTGGTCGAGGCCGGGCCCGTGCACGCCCTTCTTCATGACCTGTGCCGGCGAGAACGCCATGCCGAACGGCGCGTACGCCTCGTCGGAGATGTACTTGCTGATCTGCTGGTACACCTCGAACCGCTCGTCGTCGTCGGTCGTGGCGATCGCGGCCGCGAGCATGTCGTCGAGCTCGGTCGTGAGACCCTGCGCGATCGCGTCGCCCGCGTTCGCCGCACCCTCGGGGAGCGGCGCACCGCTGAAGGGCGATGTCGAGCCGAAGCGCACGCCGACCCCGATTCCGACCGACGGGTCCCACGCTCCGGCGGTCTGCAGGAGCGCGTCCCAGTCGCCCGCGAGGAAGCGGTTGATGACGTCGCCGAGGGGCTCGGCGTCGATCTGCACGTCGATGCCGGCCTCTTCCCACTGCGTCTGCAGGGCGGTCGTCACCGAGCGCGCGGTCACGATGTCGGTCGTGCCGAGGCGGACGGTGAGCCCGCCGATCTCCTCGACGATCTCGGCGGCCTTCTCGGGGTCGTACTCGCGGTAGCCGGGCACGGTGTCGTGCCAGAACAGGCCGCCCGAGGCCGTGAACGACTGGCTCATCTCGCCCTCGTCGTTGAACAGGCCCTTGTTGATCGCGGCGAAGTCGGTCGCGTAGTAGATCGCCTCACGGGCCCGCTTGTCGTCGAACGGCGGCTTGCGGGTGTTCAGCTGGATCACGTACGGCGACGTCGGCGTGCCGAGCACGACCTGCACGTCGGGGTTGTTGCGCGCCTCCTGGATGAGGGTCACCGAGGAGAGGCCCTCGACCACCTGGCCGTCGCCCGCGAGCAGCGACTGGTAGAGCACCTGGTCGCCCGCCGCGCTCTGGAAGTTGAGCGCATCGAGGTACGGGAGCCCGTCCTTGAAGTAGTCGGGGTTCTTCTCGAGCTCGAGACGCTGGCTCTGCGTGTTGGCGGTGACGATGAAGGGGCCTGCTCCGACCGGCTTCTCGCTGAACGTCCGCGCGCCCATCTCCTTGTACGCCGTCGGCGACGCGATGAGGTTGAGGTTGGCCCCGGGGAACCCGTTGATGAGCGAGCCGTTCACCGCGTTGAGGTGCATCTCGATGGTGAGGTCGTCGACGACGCGGATCGCGTTGAGCCTGCCATTCAGTGCATCCCGGTCGACGTCCTCGGGCAGCGCCGCGAACAGGTCGTCGAGGAAGGCCTGATCGAGCTGGGGCGGCTCGAGCGACGTGTTCAGGTCGATTCTCGGAGCGCCTGTGCTGCCCGAGCTGAGTTCGCGGATCCAGTTCCACAGCACGGCCTCGGCGTTGAACGGCGTGCCGTCGGTGAACGTGATGCCGTCGCGCAGCGTCACGGTCAGCGTGAGCCCGTCTTCGGACCACTCGTAGCCCTCGGCCTGGTTCGGGACGATCTGGCCGCCCTCGCCGTCCTCGCCGGGCTCGAGGGTGAACAGGCCGCCGAAGATCGCCGCGTTCTGCGGGAGGTTCGCTCCGGTCGTGTTGCTCGTCGCCGGGTCGAGTCCGGTCGCCCAGCCTCCGGCGAAGCCGGCGTCGAGCAGCACGGTCAGGCTGCCGCCGGGCTGAGGATCGCCGACTTCGACGTTGCCGTTCTCGTCGGTCGGCTGGCCGCCGGCCGCGCACGCCGTGCCTGCCACGACGAGGCTCAGCGCGACGGCGAGGGTTCCGAACAGCCGCACTGCTGAGCGTCCGCCTCTCACGGATGATTTCATGTCTTGCTCCCTTGGGCTGAGGAGGTGCGATCGGGTGCCGCTGGATCGCGTGAAGGGCCCGGGCGGGCCCGTTCTGTTTGGCAGTTTCGCTGAGACTCAGGGGCCGATCCACGGCACTTCCGCCCGACGAAAGGGCGCCTGGAATCCGCGGAATATCAGGCGTCGACGGCCTCTCGGCCGAGCCAGCGGAGCGCGTTGCGCCAGCTGATGTCCTGCCACTGGTCGTCGGGCAGATCCATGCTCTGGAGGGTCTTCGCAGCGGGCTCCTCGCGCAGCATCGCCGGGAAATCCGACCCCACGAGCAGCCGGTCGGCGCCGAGCAGATCCACGAGGTAGCGGATCGTGCGACGGTCGAACACCATCGAGTCGTAGTAGAACCGCCGCGCGTACTCGAGCGGCGACGGGCCCTCGTCGGGCATGACGGCCCGCTCGAGGTTCCGCGGCTCCTCGTTCCACGAGCCGCCCCAGAAGTACTGCGCGCGCGGCAGCATCATCGCGAAGCCGCCGGCGGCGTGACTGAACGAGATGCGCAGGTCGGGACAGGCCTCCGCCGTGCCGCCGAGGATGAGCGACGCGGCCGAGTACATGCCCTCCAGGCCCACGACGTACGTCCCCATCGCCGCCATCGGCAGCCGGTCGGTCGGCGAGGGCATCGCGTGCACGAACACCGGGAGATCGAGGCGCTCGGCCTCCTTGAAGAAGTCGAGGAACGAGGCGTCGCCGATCGAGGTGCCGAGGATGTTCGACGCGATCTCGACGCCCGCGAGCCCGAGCTCGGTGATCGCCGCGAGCTCGGCCGTCGCGGCATCCGGATCCTGCATCGGAACCATGCCGAGCGCGATGATGCGCTCCGGGGCGTGACCCGCCAGCTCGGCGGCGAACTCGTTGACGTGTTGCGCGAGCGCAAGGCCGTCCGCCGCCGGCAGGTCGTAGCGCAGCAGCGGAGGCATGGGGCTCACGACCTCGGCGTCGACGCCCGACGCGTCCATCGCCTCCACGCGCCGCTCCGCCTCGAAGAACACCTCCTTCGCGGGGAAGCGCATCTTGTCGAACACGAGCAGACGGTCCGCGCTGCCGTCGATCGGCTCCATGCGGGGGAAGCACTCGGGCGCGTCGTGCGGGTAGTCCTTGGGAAGCAGGTGGGCGTGGGCGTCGATGATCAAGGGGCGACGTCTCCTGTCTGGTCTGGGGGGTCGGGATCGAGTGCCGCGCGGGCGGATCAGGCGAACGACGGATGCACCGACACGTGGATCGCCGACTTGTCGTCGGTGTCTCCGGCGAGGGTGTCGATCGCGAGGCCGACCTCGTCGAGGCCGAACGTGTGCGTGTGGAGCTTCTCGAGCGGGAAGCGCCCCGACTCGATGAGCGCGATCGCCCTCTCGTTCGCGGACGAATCGACCCCGAACGCGCCCTTCACGGTGAGCGCGCGGTTGATGAAGAGGTCGGTCGGCACGGGCAGCTCCTTGCCGCCCTTGAGGCCCGCGAGCACGACGGTGCCGCCGTGGCGGGTCGCCTTGAGGGCGTCGAGCACGGGCTGCGTCGCCATCGGGGTGACCTCGAGCGACACGTCGACGCCCCGTCCGCCCGTGAGGTCCATCACGGTCTCGACCACGTCCTGCGCGTTCTCGCCGTCGACCTCGATCGTGTGGTCGGCGCCGAGCTCGCGTGCCACGGCGAGCTTGTGCCGGTCGGAGGCGAGCCCCGTCACGATCACCGTCGACGCGCCGGCGGCCTTCGCCGCGATGACGGCCGAGATCCCGCGCTGCCCCGCACCGAGCACGAGGAGGGTGCTGCCGAGGCCCACGCCGCCGAGGTCGACAGCCCACCGCACGCCCGCGCCGAGCGGGTTGTACATCGCAGCGATCTCGACGGGGATCGTCTTGTCGATCTTGTGGAGCACCGAGGTCGGCGAGATGTACAGATACTCGGCGAAGCCACCCCACAGGCTCGGCGCGACCTCGATGCCTGTGACGCCGTGCCCGTACTTGCGGAACCGGCACGCCTGGTAATTGCCGCTGAGGCAGTCGCCGCACGCGCGGCACGGCACGATGACCTCCAGCGCGACGCGGTCTCCGACCTGCACACCCCAGCGCTCCGCCGCCCGCTCCCCCAGCTCCTCGATGATGCCCATCGGCTCGTGTCCCGGGATGAACGGGTCGCGGTTCATGCCCATGTGGCCGCGGTAGATCTCGACGTCGCTTCCGCAGATGCCGTTGGCCTCGACCCGCAGCAGCCCGTCGTCGGGGCCGACCTGGGGCCGGGGGAACTCGCGCATCTCGATCTTGCGCGGTCCGGTCTGGACCGCCGCACGCACCATCTGGGTCATCGTCTTCCGTTTCGCATCGTTCGTGAGGGTTTCGGGGTGGGTGACGGGGCGTCAGCCGGTCGCGGCCGCCGACGCGGGGCTCGCGGATGCCGCATCCGCCGCCGTCCGGATCGGGACCGCCGTGCCCGACCAGTCCGCGAAGTACCGCACCACCATCGAGATTCCGGCGTTGCGGGCACCGGCGACCGCGATGATCATCCGCTTCGGGTCGGCCGGTGGCATCGTGCGCTGGAAGGCGTCCGGCTCCTCGGCGGTGCCAGGGAAGCGCACGCCGAAGTCGTTCGCGAAGTCCTTGCCGGCCCGCGCGAGCTGGCCGGTCGTGCGACCAGCGTTCTCGGAGAGGAAGGTCGCGACATCCGCCCTGTTGAATCCCGCGGCACCCAGCAGCTGCGCGTGCTCCGGGCAGAACACGACGCCCGCCATCGCGTGCTTGAAGATCCACGCGCCGGAGCGTCCGATCGTGTCGGCGAAGTCGTACAGGAGCTGCTCGGGATCGGGCGTGTGCCGGTTGTCGACGTACTCGGACGTGCGCAGCAGCGTCGTCGTGACGGCGTCGCCGGGCACGCCGAGCTCTTCGGCGAGCGGCGCCCACGGGCTCTCCTCCTCGTTCTCTCCGAAGCAGATCTGCCAGCGGCCGGGGAGTCCCTGTGTCGCCTGCTCGAGGCCGTGCGGCTGGATGCCGTAGACATTGCGCACGATGAGGCCGATCGCGCGCGAGATCGTCGCGTTCGCGCGGAAGCCCGGGCCGAACGCGCCGCCCGCGCTGTTGAGACCGATGACGTTCCGGATCGGGCCGTTCACGATGATGAGGGGCGCCGGACCGCTCGTGGACTGCCAGCCGCCGCCGTTGGTCGCGCGCTCGCGCATGAGCGCCTCCCACGCGGCGAGCACGACCGGGAAGTACTCGGGCTTGCACCCCGCCATGACCGCGTTGATCGCGGCGAGCTCCACGGTGACGCTGCGGTCGACCTGCGGAGAGTGCCCGATGACCTCGTCGGCCGGGCGGCCCGCGGCGGCGAGGAACTCGTCGACGAGCGGCTGCGTCGCCGGGACGACGGGGAGTCCGTCGCTCCAGCCCTGGTCGTAGCAGTGCTCGATGGCCGCCTGCGCGGCATCCGGATCAAGGGTCTGGGCCTGCGCGCTCACCGCTCTCCTCCCGTCGTCAGTGTCTCGACGATCTGCGGCAGCAGTCGCCGCGCGCGTTCGCGCACCTGGTCCTCATCGAGGACCGCGACCGGATGCTCCGTCGTGATCCACTCGTACCCGGGCGCGCCCTGCACCTGCGCCATCATGTGGCCCGTCGTCGTGAACGCATCCGTGAGCACGACGGCGGCGGGGACGCCCGCCTTCTCGAAGTTGATCCCGTCCGCGACGGCGGCGGCGCTGCACGACCCGCAGTCTCCGACGCCGGTCACGACGACGTCGGCGCTCTTGCGGTAGCGCGCGACGATCTCGTCATCGACGGGCACCGAGAAGCTGCGCTTGGTCTCGACGATGCTCACCTCGGCGGCGCCGTGCTCGTCGACGAGCAGGCGTCCGACCTCCTGCAGGAACAGCATCGCGTTGTGCTTCGTGTTGTCGAGCAGCCCCACGCGCGCGCCGGTGAGCGCTCCGCGGCGCGGGGCGCTCACCGTGGCGGCGTCGTTCTCCGGGGCGGCCGTGCGGCCGGTCGGGTCCAGAATGGCGTTCGGCACCCTGCTCCTCCTTCTCTCGAGCCGCTCAGGACTCGTGGACGATGACTCCGCGGATGTTCTTACCCTCGTTGAGGTCGCGGTACGCGTCGTTGACCTCGTCGAGGCCGTAGGTGCGCGTGATGAGCTCGTCGAGCTTGAGGTCGCCCGAGCGGTAGAGCCCGAGCAGCCGCGGGATGTCGTACAGCGGGTTGCAGTCGCCGAACAGCGCGCCGCGGATCTGCCGCTGGTAGCCGATGAGCATGCCCGCGTGCACGTGCACGGCCTTCTCGGTGAGGTGGCCGACCGCGGTGATCGTCACCTTGCCGCCCTTGCCGGTCATCATGACCGCCGCGTTCACCATCTGCTCGGTCACCGCGTCGGGGGTCATGATGACGTGGTCGGCGAGCTGCCCCCACGTGGTCGCGGCGACGAACTCGTGCGCCTCGGGCGCCGACGCGAACGCGTGCGTCGCGCCGAACGTCGAGACCGCCGTCTCGCGCTTGAAGTCGACGGGGTCCACCACAACGACGTTCTTCGCGCCCGCGTAGCGCGCGCCCTGCACGGCGTTGCTGCCGACGCCGCCCGCGCCGAAGATGACGACGGTGTCGCCCGCGCGCACACCCGCCGCGTACACCGCTGATCCCCAGCCCGTCGGCACGCCGCATCCGACAAGGGAAGCGATCTCGAACGGGATGTCGTCAGGCAGCGGCACGACGGCCCACTCCGACACGACCGCGTACTCGGAGAACGTGCCGAGCGAGCAGAAGCCGCCGTAGTCCTCGCCGTCCTTGTGGAAGCGGAACGTGCCGTCGAGGAACATGCCGCTTCCGGCATGCAGGCCCTTGACGCACATGTTCTGGTGGCCGGTCGAGCACGGGCGGCACGCGCCGCACGCCGGGATGTACGAGCACACGACACGGTCGCCGGGCTTCACGCGTGTGACGTTCGGCCCGACCGACTCGACGATCCCGGCGCCCTCGTGTCCGCCGACCATCGGGAATCGCACGGGCGCGTCGCCCGCGGTGATGTGGTCGTCGGAGTGACAGAGGCCGGATGCCGCGAACTTGATGCGGACCTCGTGCTCCTTCGGGTCGTCCAGTTCGAGGTCGGTGAGCTCCCAGCCGATGTGCGGGCCGCGTGCGACGGCCGCGTGGGTGGTGATGGTTGCCATGTGTTTCTCAGTCGCCCTTTCAGCGCCGCGGGAGGGGAGCACTCTGGAGGGACACGGTCTTGACCTGGGTCCACTCCAGGACCGAGTCCGCGCCCATCGTCCGGCCGAAGCCGCTGTTCTTGTAGCCGCCGAACGGGCCGCCGATGACGGTGCCCGCCCCCAGCGGCGTGTTCACGCCGACCTGGCCGGCCTGCAGAGCGCGCGTCATCCGCACCGCGGTGCCGACGTCGCGCGTCCACACCGATGCGACCAGGCCGTAGTCGACGCCATTCGCGATCTCGATCGCCTCGGCCTCGTCGTCGAACGTGAGCACCGACAACACCGGCCCGAAGATCTCCTCCTGCGCGATGCGCATGTCGGGCGAGACCTTGTCGAAGAGGGTGGGCTCGATGAAGAAGCCCGACTCGTAGTCGGAGCCCTTCGGAACACCACCGCCGGTGACGAGCTCGGCGCCCTGCTCCTTGCCGAGATCGATGTAGCCGAGCACGCGCTGGTGCTGCTTCTCGTTGATGAGCGGGCCCATCGCCACCGGCTGGTGCCACGGGCCGACCGTGACTTTCTGCAGCTGGGCCGCGAGGCGGTCGACCACCTCGTCGTGGATGCTGCGGTGCACCACGACGCGCGTGCCGGCGGCGCAGATCTGGCCGGTGTTGAGGGTCACCCCCATGGCCATCGACGGGATCGCCGCGTCGAGATCGGCGTCGGGGAAGACCACCTGGGGCGACTTGCCCCCGAGCTCGAGGTGCAGCGGCGTGAGGTTGCGCGCGCAGGCCTCCATGATGAGGCGGCCGGTCTGCGGCGATCCGGTGAAGCCCATGCGGCGGATGCGTGGGTCGGCGGGGATCGCGGCGCCGGCCTCGTGCCCGTAGCCGGTGACGACGTTGATGACGCCGGCCGGGATGCCCGCCTCGAGCGCGAGCTTGGCGAGTGCGAGGGGCGTGAGCGGTGCGTCCTCGGCGGGCTTCATCACCATCGTGTTGCCCGCCGCGATCGCGGCTCCCACCTCGGTCGCGAACATCGGACCTGGCGCGTTCCACGGGATCACGCCGCCGACGACGCCGTACGGCTCGCGCAGCGTGAAGCCGAGCGACTCGGGCGAGCGCGTCGGGAGGGACACGCCCTGCACCTTGTCGGCCTGCCCCGCGATGAAGCGCAGCTGGCTCGCCATGGGCGGCGGACCCCAGCTCGGGCGGCCCACCTCCTGCGACTCGAGGCTGTCGAGCTCGGCGCCGCGCTGCTCGACGAGGTCGGCCCAGCGGAAGATGAGGCGCGCGCGGCTAGACGCGTCGAGGTCGCGCCACGCGGGGAAGGCCTTCTCGGCCGCGCGGATCGCGAGGTCGACGTCGGCCTCGTCGCTGCGCGGAACGCGCGCGATGACGTCGCGGTTCGCCGGGTTGATGACGTCGATGGTGCGGCCGGTGATGGATGCCACCCACTCGCCGCCGATGAGCTGGGCGCCGTCGACGACGAGGTCGCTCGTCGATCCCGTCGCGGACTCGGTCGTGATGGTCATGTCGTGTCCCTCTGGTGTTCTCAGTGTTCGAGCGTGATGACGCCGCGGATGTTCTTGCCGTCGAGCATGTCCTGGTAGCCCTGGTTGACGTCCTCGAGCTTGTAGCGGCGCGTGATGAGCTCCTCGACCTTGAGCTGTCCGCTCTTGTAGAGGCTCACGAGGCGCGGGATGTCGACCAGCGGGCTGCATCCGCCGTAGATGCCGCCCTGGATGCGCCGCTGGAAGCCGATGAGCAGGCCGGGGTTCTCGTCGATCCAGCCGTTGCCGACCGCGGTGATCGTGACCTGGCCGGTCTTGCCGACGACGTTGATCGCATCGTGGATGACCTTGTCGTGGAGGATCCCGACGGTGATGATCGCGTGGTCGGCGAGCTCGCCCCACGTCGAGCTCACGACGAACTCGTGCGCCTCCTCCGCCGTCGCGAACGTGTGGGTGGCGCCGAACTCCTTCGCCTTCTCGCGCTTGAACTCGACGGGGTCGACGACCACGACGCGCTCGGCGCCGGCCATCGCCGCGCCCTGCACGGCGTTGGACCCGACGCCGCCCGAGCCGTAGATGACGACCGTGTCGCCCGCCTTGACGCCGGCGAGGTGCACCGCCGATCCCCAGCCGGTGGGGACGCCGCATCCGATCACCGCCCCGACCTCGAACGGCAGGTCGTCGGGCACCGGCACGACCGAGTACTCCGACACGACCGCGTACTGCGAGAACGTGCCGAGCACGCACAGGCCGCCGAAGTCGACGCCGTCCTGGTGGAAGCGGAACGTCCCGTCGGCGAACTCGCCCGTCGCCGCGTTCTTGCCCGCGTCGCACAGGTTCTGCCGCCCCGTGGCGCAATACCGGCAGGTGCCGCACGCGGGGATGAACGAGAAGACCACGCGATCGCCCGGCTTCACGCGGGTGACGCCTTCGCCGACGGCCTCGACGATGCCGCAGCCCTCGTGGCCGCCGACCACCGGCATCCGCATCGGGGCGTCGCCCTTCTGGATGTGGTCGTCGGAGTGGCACATGCCCGCGGCGTAGATCTTGACGCGGACCTCGTTCGCCTTGGGGTCGTCGAGCTCGAGCTCGGTGATCTCCCAGGGCTGACCGGGTTCGCGACAGACGGCGGCGCGTGTGATCAGGCTCATGTGGCCCCTTCCAGACTTCGATGTCGACTCAGGCTCCCGCCGCGTGGGCGGGTCGGCTCCTTTCCCACCGTGGGCCGCGCGGCGCGATCCGGCCAGGTCGCTTCCGGGGCGCGGAAGACAATTCGGCGCGGGGCACGGCGTGTCATCCGGTGGGCGGGACAAGCGGTGCACAGGGCTTCTACGACACGGAAACGCGGGTTCGCCGGCCCGGGTCCGACAGGTTGACTGGCGTCCAGCCTGGACAGGCCAGGCCCGCACCCGCCCCACCCCCTTCACGGAGGACTGAACGTGATCGACAAGTTCCGAGACGACCTCGCCGAGGCCCTGGACGTCGTCTGGTCGGGGGCCACGATCGCCGTCGGCGGCTTCGGAAGCTCCGGCCGGCCCGACGCGCTGCTGAACGCGCTGAGCGACCTCGACAAGCGGGATCTGCACCTCTACGTGAACAACGTCGGCGACGATTTCACGGGAGTCGGGCGGCTCGTGCGCGAGGGGCGCGTGCGCCGCATCACGGCGTCGTTCCCGATCCTCCAGGAGTTCTACGACGACTACTTCGCGGGTCGAATCGAGCTCGAGCTCGTCCCGCAGGGCACGCTCGCCGAGCGCATGCGGGCGGGAGGGGCCGGCGTCGCCGCGTTCTACACGCCCTCGAGCGCCGGGACGATGCTCTCCGACGGCACGTTCCCGCTCACGTACGACGGAGAGGGCGAGCCCGCGTCGTTCGTGCCCGAGAAGGAGACGCGCGAGTTCCACGGTCGCCAGCACGTGCTCGAGTACGGCATCAACGCCGACTTCGGGCTCGTGAAGGCGCAGATCGGCGACCGCAGCGGCAACCTGCGATTCCACCTCTCGGCCCGCAACTTCAACCCGCTCGCGGGCATGTGCGGGCGCGTGACGTTCGCCGAGGTCGAGCAGCTCGTCGCAACAGGCGACATCGGCCCCGACGACATCCATCTGCCCGGCGTGTTCGTGGACCACATCGGCATGACCTCGGCTCCCGTGCCGGCCCACTGACAGGGGGTTTCCATGACGTACACCGACACCAGCACACAGGTCGTGGGACGCACACGCGACGAGATCGCGCGCGCGGTCGCCGCGGACCTCGCCGACGGCTACACCGTCAACCTCGGCGTGGGCATCCCGCTCGCGATCCCGCGCTTCATCCCCGAGGGGGTGACGGTGTTCCTGCAGTCCGAGAACGGCGTGCTGGGACTCGGCCCGCACCCGGGCGCGGGCAACGAGGACCCGGATCTGACGGATGCCGGCAAGCAGCCCGCGAGCCTCATCACCGGCGCGGCGATCGTCGACTCCGCGACGTCGTTCGCGATCATCCGCGGCGGGCATCTCGACGCCACGATCCTCGGCGCGCTGCAGGTGGCCGAGAACGGCGACCTCGCGAACTGGTACGTGCCGGGCCGCAACCCCGCGGTCGGCGGCGCGATGGATCTCGTCGCGGGAGTGCCGCGCGTGTGGGTGTGCATGGAGCACGTCGACCGGTCGGGGCGCCCGAAGCTCGTGCGCGAGTGCAGCTTCCCCCTCACGGGACACCAGGTCGTGACGCGCGTCTACACCGACCTCGCGACCTTCCACTTCGAGGACGGGACGCTCGTGCTGAAGGAGCTCGCCCCCGGCGTCACGTCGGAGTACGTGCGCGAGCGCACCGAGGCCGCCTACGTCGAGGACCTCGCCCGATGACCGGCGCGATCGATGTCGAGAACCTCGTCGCGATCGACGTGCACACGCACGTGCACCGCTCGACGGCAAAGCCGGATGTCGAGCACTCCGGCAACGAGGCGATGGGCGAGTACTTCAAGATCGGCACGATGCCGACCTACACCGTGCCCGAGCTCGCCGAGTACTACCGCGAGCGCTCGATGGCGGCGGTCGTCTTCACGGTCGACAGCGTGTCCCAGAGCGGCGACGATCCCGAGCCGGCGAACGAGGAGGTCGCGCAGCTCGCCGCCGCGCACTCCGACGTGCTCATCCCGTTCGCGAGCGTCGATCCCGCGCGCGGCGCGGCGGGGGTTCGGCTCGCGCGGCGCCTCATCGAGGAGTACGGCGTGCGCGGGTTCAAGTTCCACCCGAGCGTGCAGGCCTTCTACCCGAACGACCGGTCGGCGTATCCGCTGTTCGAGCTGATCCAGGAGCACGGGCTCGTCGCCCTCTTCCACACCGGCCAGACGGGCGTCGGCGCGGGGCAGCGCGGCGGTGGCGGCATCCGCGTCAAGTACGCGAACCCGCTCCACCTCGACGACGTGGCAGCCGACTTCCCCGACATGGACATCGTGCTGGCGCATCCGTCGTTCCCGTGGCAGGACGAGGCGCTGTCCGTCGCGACGCACAAGCCGCGCGTGTACATCGACCTCTCGGGATGGTCGCCCAGGTACTTCCCGCCGCAGCTCGTGCAGTACGCGAACACGCTGCTGCGCGAGAAGGTGCTGTTCGGCTCGGACTTCCCCGTCATCACGCCGGAGCGCTGGATGTCGGACTTCGAGCGGCTCGAGATCAAGCCCGAGGTGCGGCCGCTCATTCTGAAGGAGAACGCGGCGCGGCTGTTCGGGCTGCGCAACGGCACGAACGCCGAGAAAGGCTGACATGGAGAACGTCGAAGGCAAGGTCGCCGTCGTCACGGGCGGTTCGAGCGGCATCGGACGCGGCATCGCGCTCGCGTTCGCGCGCGCCGGCATGACGGTGGTCGTCACGGGCAGGCGCCAGGATCACCTCGACGAGACGGTGTCGGAGTTCGCGGCACGGGGTCTCGAGGTGACGCCGCTGCGGGTGGACGTCACGGATCTTCAGGCGATGACGGATGCCGCGGCCGACGTCGAACGCCGGTTCGGTCGCATCGACGTGCTCGTCAACAACGCGGGCATCGGGCTCACGGGACCGGTCGCGGAGGCGACCCCCAGCGACTGGGATTGGGTCATCGACGTCAACGTCCGGGGCGTCGGGAACGGCATCCAGGCGTTCCTGCCGCGTATCCGCGCGCACGGCGAGGGCGGTCACATCGTCAACACGTCGTCGATGGCGGGCCTCATGCCGATCGTGGCGGGGCTGTACTCGATGACGAAGGCCGCCGTGATCGGGCTGTCCGAAGCGCTGCACATCGAGCTCGCGCCCGAGGGCATCGGCGTGTCGGTGTACTGCCCCGGCCCCGTCCACAGCAACATCGCGAGCGCGGTCAAGAACCGGCCGACGCAGTACGGGGAGTCGGGCTACACGCCTCCGCCCGACGGGTTCGCGGAGTGGTCGAAGACTCAGCCCTATATGTCGGCCGAGGAGGCCGGCGAGCGCGTGCTGCAGGGCGTGCGGCGCGGGGACCTGTTCATCCTCACCCACCCCGAGTTCAAGGCGGGCGTCATCGACCGGCACCGCACGATCGAGGACGCCTTCCCCGACGAGCCCGTCGACGAGGTGCGCGCCGCCGCGATCCCGTTCCTCACGGCCTCGCCCGTGTACGCGCCGGAGAACCGGCTGCCGGCGCCGACGGCGCCTTCGCCGGTGTCGCGCGGGTGAAGGCGCGGGAACCGGGGCGAGACCCAGACGCTGAGCGAGCCGCAGGCGAGACGAAGCGCCCCACGGGAGCACCCTTCGTCTCGCTTCGCTCGCTCAGGGGCCGGGTGAGGTGTGCACCTCGACCGGGTACGTGAGCTCGATGCGCTCTGCGTCGACGCCGAGCATCGGGGCGAGCATGTTGCGCATGAGGTCTTTCGGCACGAGGCATTCGGCGCAGGCATCCGGGCCGGCGACGATGCGCGCGGTGGCGGCGTCGCCGGCGAGGGCGACGTCGAGGTGATAGTCGTCCGCCTCGAGCGAGCGGCGGAAGTCTTCGAGCTGAGCCTGGTCGATCGGCATGGGATGCACCTTCTCGGAATGCCTGTGTGATCTCGACGTTAGGTCGGCGCACGACCCGAGGAAAGCCCCGCTCCCGCCGTGCGGAAGACGATTCCGCGCGAAACCGGTGCCTGGAGCATCCGTCCGGCGAAATGTCTTCCGGCAGGCGGAAGACCCTTGTACGGTTGCCTGCAACTCGGCTTGTGTGGAAGCACACTTCTTCCCCCGGGAGGTCGGTCGACGATGACCATGAGCCAGATCCGCTCGCCGCGAGCGGACACCATGACAGCCGCCCAACGCGTTCTCGCGATCCTCGAGGTGTTCGACCAGGATCACCTCGTGCTCACGCTGAGCGAGATCAGCCGACGCGCGGGCCTGAGCCTGAGCACGACGCACCGCCTGGTCGGCGAGCTCCGCGACTGGGGCGCGCTGGAGCGCTCCAGCGACGGGCGCTACGCGATCGGCATGCGCATCCTCGAGCTCGGGTCGCTCGAGCCGCAGGGTCTCCGCCTGCGCGAGATCGCGCTCCCCTTCCTCGGCGACCTCCAGGCGGCGACGAACGCCAACGTGCACCTCGCCGTGCGCGACGGCCACGACGTCGTGTACGTCGAGTCGCTGCGGGCGCGCGGCGGTGCGCCCGTGCTCAGCCGCCTCGGCGGCCGCTGGCCGCTGCACGCGACGGGAACGGGCCTCGTGCTGCTTGCGCACGCGACGCCGGAGTTCCGCGAAGAGGTGCTCGCGACCAAGCTCCAGGGGTTCACGCCCCGCACCATCACGAACCCCGACGAGCTGCGGCGCGTGCTCGCCGACGTGCGCCGCACGGGCGTCGCGATCGTCGAGGACTCGATCACGACCGACGCTCTCGCCGTCGCGGTGCCCGTGCGCGGGCCGCGCGACCGCATCATCGCGGCGATCGGCGTGACGGTGCATCCGGGTGCCGCCAACGCGCACGCGGCCCTGCCGGCGCTCTCGGCGACCGCGCGGGCGATCTCGCGCGGCCTCGGCGCTCCGTCGGCCATGGGCCGTCCGCCCGCCGCCGCCTGAGCCGGTCCCGGCGCGAGACGCGTCACTCGCTCACGCGCACGAACCGCACGTCGGCGGGGTCAACGCGCAGTCGCACGCGCGCTCCACGGTCGAGCCCGAGCGCCGCGACCGTGTCGGCGGCGACGTCGACCGCGACGGCCGGATCGCCCGTGTGCACGCGCACCCCGGCCGGTGTGGGCTCGAGGCGCACGACGTGCGCGGTCCACTCCCCCGGCACCGAAGGCGCGTCGTCGACGGTGCCGAGGTGCACCGACGAGGGGCGCACGAGCGCGGCGAGCGCGACGCCGTCCGCGGAGGCCTCGACGCGCGAGTGCTCGTCGGCGGCGTGCAGCGCGAGCGCGGCGTCGGGCGACGTCCATGTGCCGTCGCGCGCGGTGCCCACGACGCGGTTGAGCCCCGACACGGCCGCCGCGAAGCGCGTCGCGGGAGCGGCGAGCACACGCTGCACGGAACCCTCCTGCACGACGACGCCGCCCTCCACGACGAGCAGGCGGCGCGCGAGCGCGGCGGCGTCGACGGCGTCATGCGTCACGACGACCGCCGTTGCGTGCACCGCCGTGAGCTGTTCGTGCAGGAGCGCGCGGACGTCTCCCGCGGTCTCGGCGTCGAGGGACGTGAGCGGCTCATCGAGCAGCAGAAGGCGCGGATGCGTCGCGAGCGCCCGCGCGAGGGCGACCCGCTGCTGCTGACCGCCCGACAGCTCGGACGGCCGTCGGCCGCCCCACCCGCCGAGCCCGACGCGCTCGAGCCACATGTCGGCGTCGCGCGCAGCCACGGATCGAGTCACCCCGCGGGCGCGCAGCCCGAAGGCGACGTTGTCGCGTGCGCTCAAGTGCGGGAACAGGCGCGCGTCCTGACCGAGCAGCACCGCTCCCCGCTGCTCGGGCGGAACGTGCCGGGTCGCCGATGCGACCTCCCTCCCGTCGAGCCGCACGAACCCCGCATCGAGTCGGACGAGTCCCGCGATCGCGGCCACGAGGGTCGACTTGCCGGCGCCGCTGGGGCCCATGACCGCGACGACTTCGCCCGGCGACGCCCCGATCGCGACGTCGAGGCGGAATCCGTCCCGCCGGTGCACGGTGACGTGCGCGTCGAGGGTGCCGCCGGTCGCGGCATCCGTCTCGGTCCTCACCGAAAGGGTCACCGCTGGGCCCCCGGCCGCCACGCGCGCACGAGCAGCAGCACCGCGATCGCCGTCACGAGCAGCAGCAAGGCGAGGGCGACCGCGGGTCCGCGTCCGACTCCCGAGCCGTTGAAGGCGGTGTAGATCGCGAGCGGCATCGTCTGCGTGACCCCCGGTGCGTTGCCCGCGAACAGCGCCGTCGCACCGAACTCGCCAATCGCCCGGGCGAAGCACAGGATGACCCCGGCCACGAGCCCCGGTGCGGCGAGCGGGAGGGTCACGCGCCGCAGGATCGTCCAGCGGCGGGCGCCGAGCGTCGCGGCCGTGCGCTCGTACTCGAGGCCTGACGTGCGGATCGCTCCCTCGAGGGCGAGCACGAGGAACGGCAGTGCGACGAACACCTGCGCGAGGACGACGGCGGCGGTCGTGAAGGGGATCCGGACGCCCCACCACGCGTCGAGCGCCGCGCCGATCGGACCCGTGCGCCCGAACAGGAACAGGAGCGCGACACCGCCGACCATGGGCGGCAGCACGAGCGGCACCGTGACGATGGCACGGAGGACGGCAGATGCCCGCGGGCCGCTGCGCGCGATCGCGAGCGCCATCGGCACCCCGAGCACGACGCACACGGCAGTCGCGATGAGCCCGGTCACGAAAGATAGCGTCAGCGCGCTGACCGCCTCGGGCGACGTGATGTCGGCCCACAGGGTCGTCCAGTCCACCCGCGCCACGAGCGCCGTGAGGGGCACCACGAGCAGCGCGAGCCCGACGATCGCGGGCACCGCGAGGATGGGCGGCACGAACCCGCCCGCGTCGGGCGACCGCCTCGCCGTTCTCCGCGGCGAGGCGTCAGGGAGCGCCGAAGCCATGTTCCGCGAGGACCGCCTGCCCCTCCGGTCCGAGGACGAAGGCGACGAACGCGGCCGCCGCCTCAGGGTTCGCCGCGTCGTCGAGCGCGACGATCGGGTACTGGTTGACGACGTCGGCGGCGCCCTCGGGGACGAAGCTGTCCACGTCGGGGTCCGCCTTGACATCGGTCGCGTACACGAGCCCGGCATCCGCCTCGCCCGCGGCGACCTTCGTGAGCACGGCCGTCACGTTCTGCTCGTAGCTGGCCGGTGAGACCGAGACGCCCGCGCTCTCGAGCAGCCTCTGCGACGCGGCACCGCACGGCACCTCCGGCGCACACAGCACGACGGTGATGCCGTCGTCGGCGAGGTCGGAGAGGTCTTCGACTCCGCCGGGGTTGCCTTCCGGCACCGCGACGACGAGCGTGTTCGTCGCGAACAGCTGAGGATCCGCGGCGAGACCTGCATCGACGGACTTCTGCATGTTGTTCTCGTCGGCCGAGGCGAACACGTCGGCGGACGCGCCCTCGATGAGCTGCGCCACGAGCGTGCTCGATCCGTCGTAGACGATCGGCAGCACGTCGACGCCCGGGTTCGCGGCTTCGAACGCGACCGCGAGCTCGTCGAACGCACTCTTGAGCGACGCCGCCGCGAAGATCGTGAGCTCTCCCTCGAAGGCGGGCTGCGCAGGCTCGCTCGGCTGCGCGGTGGGCGCGCCCGGATCCTGCGCGGTCGACGCGCACGCGGTGAGAAGGGCGACGACGGATGCCGCGACCCCGGCGACAGCGAGCCTTCGACGAATGCGCATTCTTAGTCCTTCGGCGTCTCGACGACGACGTGCGTCGCCTTCACGGATGCCACAGCGAGCGACCCGACCTCGAGCCCGAGCTCGCGCACGGCCTCGGCCGACATCAGAGACACGACACGGTGCGGCCCCGCCTGGATGTCAACCTGCGCCATGACGCCGTCGACCTGCACGCGCGTGACGATGCCGACGAACCGGTTCCGCGCGCTCGAGAGCACGTCGGTGGGGTCGCGGGGCGCCGACGCGAGCTCGATCGCGCGCTCCGCGAGCGCCTCGCCGGGGATCTCGGTCGGGCTCGCGTCGGTCACGGGCAGGACGCCCTGGTCGACCCAGCGGCGCACCGTGTCGTCGCTCACTCCGAGCAGTCGGGCGGCCTCGGAGATCTTGAAGCTCGTCACATGCCGACGATATCACCGCATATGCGGAGCAATCACCACGGATGCACCGCACACGCGGCATCCGTTGGTTCCCGTCCTCCGCCTCGGGTTCGGGGCGGATTTCCGACTTTGGGGCGCACGAAATGCGCCCCAGCGTCGGTCACCCGCCCCAAACCCCGAGCCCGAAGCGCCGCCGCGCGACTAGCCTTGATCCCATGAGCCTGCCTCCGCTGGTCGAGCCCGTCGACGCGCTCAGCGACGCCGAGCGCATCCGCACGGCGCGGCACCGCAGCCTGATCCCGCTCGGCGAGGTCGGGCAGCGACGCCTGCGCGCCGCGCACGTCGCGATCATGGGCGCGGGCGGCCTCGGTTCGCCTGTGGTGCTCGCCCTCGCGGCCGCGGGCGTCGGCACGCTCACCGTCATCGACGACGACGACGTCGAGCTCACGAACCTCCAGCGGCAGATCGTCCATCGCCTGTCCGACGTCGGCAGCCCCAAGGTCGCCAGCGCCGTGCGTGCGGCCGCCGACCTCTCGCCCGAGACCGTCGTCGTGCCCGTGCGCGAGCACCTCACGCGCGAGAACGGCGCCGAGCTGCTGCGCGGGGCCGACCTCGTGATCGACGGCACCGACACGTTCGAGACGCGCGAGAACGGCGCCGCCGCGACCGAAGAGCTCGGCGTTCCGCTCGTGTGGGGCTCCGTCCAGGGCTTCGACGCCCAGGTCACGGTGTTCTGGTCGCAGCCGCCCGCCGGCACGGCGGCCGTGCGCCTGTCGGACGTGTACCCGCCCGGAAGCGTCGGCGAGCTCCCGACGTGCGCGATGGTCGGCGTCCTCGGGGCCCTGTGCATCCAGGTCGGCTCGCTCCTCGCGATCGAGGCGGTCAAGCTCATCACCGGCATCGGCGAGCCGCTGCTCGGACGGATGCTCGTGATCGACGGGCTCCGCGGCAGGCAGAGCGAGATCGCCATCCGCGCCTCCACCGCGACTCCCCGGACCATTCCCGCTGCGCCCGCGCCCGCGGCGCCGATCCCGCACGTCGACGCGATCCCCGCCGGCGCCGTGGTCGTCGACGTGCGCGAGCCCTTCGAGACCACCCAGGGCACGATACCCGGGGCTCGCCTCATCCCATTGGCGCAGCTGCTCGAAGACCCGGGAGCACTGCGCGGCTCGCCACCCATCGTGGTCGTGTGCCAGGTGGGCGTGCGCGCGCGGCGCGCGGCACAGGCCCTGCGCGAGGCGGGGGTCGAGGCATCCGTCCTCACCGGCGGCATGGACGCATGGTCCTCGCTCGAGCGGAGCACCGCGTGAGCGCAGACCGGCTCCGCACGGTCGAGGAGCAGCGCGCGATCGTGCTCGAGCGCGTACGGCCCCTCGACGGCACGCGCGTGCCCGTCGCGGCCGCGCTTGGTCGCACCCTGGTCGAGCCGCTGCGCGCCGCGGTCGACATCCCCGTGTTCGACAACTCCGCGATGGACGGCTTCGCCGTGCGCTTCGAAGACGTGAAGGACGCGACGGATGCCGCGCCCGCGCGCCTCACGGTGGTCGCAGACCTTCCCGCGGGGTCGCCGCTGGACCCGCCGATCGGCCCCGGTGAGGCGGTGCGCATCATGACGGGGTCCGCGGTGCCGACCGCGGCCGACGCGATCGTGCCGTTCGAGTCCACGGCGGGCGGCCTCGCCGACTCGCTCGGCGAGATCACGGTGCTCGCCGCGCCGCGCGAGGTCGGCGCCCACATCCGTCGCCGAGGCGAGGACGCGACCGTCGGGAGCGAGCTGCTCCCCGCGGGTGTCGAGCTCCGAGCGCTTCAGCTCGCGGCAGCGGCCGCGGCGGGCGTGGACGACGTCGTCGTCGCGCGCCGCCCGCGCGTTGCGGTCGTCTCGACCGGATCCGAGCTCGTCACCCCGGGACGACCGCTCGAGCGCGGGCAGATCCCCGAGTCGAACAGCCAGCTCCTCGCCGGACTCGCCGAGGGCGCGGGGGCCGAGGTCGTGCTGCGGCTCACGGTCGGCGACGAGGGCGACGGTCCCGCGCGTGCGGTGGCCGAGGCATCCGCTCTCGGCGCCGACGCCGTCGTGTTCTCGGGCGGCGTGAGCGCGGGCGCCTACGAGGTGGTCAAGAACACCCTCGCGGAGGCGATGGAGTTCTCGAAGGTCGCGATGCAGCCCGGCAAGCCGCAGGGCTTCGGCGCGACCGATGACGGCGTGCTGCTGTTCGGCCTGCCGGGCAACCCCGTGAGTGCCGCGGTCTCGTTCGAGGTCTTCGTGCGACCGGCCCTGCTCGCGATGCAGACGCGCACCGACCTGCACCGGCCGACCTTGCGCCTGCCCGCCGCGACCGGGTGGCGCACGCCTCCCGAGCGTCGCCAGTACATTCCCGTCGCGATCGACCGCTCCGACCCCGCGCGCTGGACCGTGCGGCCCGCGACGGCGGGTGGATCGGGCTCGCACCTCGCGGGCGGGCTCGCTCGCGCCGAGGCGTACGCGATCGTCCCCGCCGAGGTCGACGTCGTCGAAACCGGCGACACGGTCGATGTCATGCTGGTGTCATGAGCTTCACGCACCTCGACGACACCGGTCACGCGCGCATGGTCGACGTGACCCTCAAGCAGCCGACCGTGCGCGCGGCGACCGCGCGGGGGTTGGTGCGCTGCTCGGCCGCGGTCGTCGCGGCGCTGCGCGACGGCACGGTGCCCAAAGGCGACGTGCTCGCCGTCGCGCGCATCGCGGGCATCCAGGCGGCCAAGCGCACGCCCGAGCTGCTGCCCCTCGCGCACGTCATCGGCGTGCACGGCGCTGCCGTCGACCTCGCGATCGTCGACGAAGGCGTCGAGGTCGAGGCGACCGTGCGCACCGCCGACCGCACAGGAGTCGAGATGGAGGCCCTCACCGCCGTGTCGGTCGCCGCGCTCGCGATCGTCGACATGGTGAAGGGCCTCGACAAGGGGACCTCGATCGAGAACGTGCGCATCGTCGCGAAGACCGGCGGCAAGAGCGGCGACTGGCTGCGCCCCGGCGAGGCGCCGACGACCCGGTGAGGTCCCGCCGTTGAGCGAGCGAAAGGTCTCCCCCGGACGGTGAGCGAGCGAAGCGAGACGACACGCGCCCGCGGCGCGATCCTCCTCGCGGGCGGCCGCGCCTCGCGCGTCGACGGGGCGGCGAAGCCCCTCTTCGAGGTGGGCGGACGCACCCTCCTGGGTGCTGCCGTCGAGGCGGTGCGCGCGGTCGACGCGGCGCCGATCACGGTCGCGGGGCCGGAGGCCGTGGCATCCGAGGTCGGCGTCGACCTCGACGGGGTCGATTTCGTGCGCGAGGATCCCCCCTTCGGCGGCCCGGTCGCGGGGGGCGTCGCGGTGCTCGACGCGTGGCGAGCGCGCGACACCGTGCCGGAGTGGACGTTCGTGCTCGCGTGCGACGTGCCCGGTATCGCTGCGGCGGTCGCGCGCCTCGCGCAGGACGCGATCCTGCTTCCCGATGACAGTGAAGGCATCTGCCTCGCGGATGCCTCGGGCCGCCCGCAGTGGCTGACGGGCCTCTATCGCACCGAGGCGCTTGTCCGAGCGGCCGCGGCGCTCGACCACCGCGGGCGCGACGCACCCGTGCGCGCGCTGGTCGCCGATCTCCCGATCGCCGTCGTCCGCGCGCCCGCGGACGAGACCGACGACGTGGACACATGGGAGGATCTGAAGAGGGCCCGCACCGCCGCGGGCCAGGACGCTTTCGACACGCAACGCACTGAGGAGGCGCGATGAGCGAGAACCCCCGCACCCTGCCCCCGGAGGCCCTCGACGCATGGGCCGCCGCACTGCGCGACCGCTTCGGGCTCGCCCCGGAGGACGTGCCGATCTCTCTCGTGCTCGACCTCGCGCGCGACGTCGCCAACGAGGTCGCGCGTCCCGCTGCTCCGCTGAGCGCGTTCGTCGCGGGACTCGTCGCCGGCCGAGCGGGCGGCGACCCGGCATCCGTGCGCGAGACGATCGAGGCCGTCGTCGACCTCGCCGAAGAGTGGCAGGTCGCGGAGAGTCACGCGTAATGGCAGTCGTCCGCTACTTCGCCGCCGCGCAGGAGGCCGTCGGCCTCGAGCGCGAGCACCGCGCTGAGACGACGCTCGGCGACCTGCGCGCCGCGGTCGCGGCCGAGTACCCCGGCCTCGGCGGGATCCTCCCCCGCTGCGCCGTGCTCGTCGACGGCGCACGCGTCGACGACGACACCGCACTCGCCGACCACGTGCTCGTCGACGTGCTGCCGCCGTTCGCGGGCGGCTGAGCCCGCACTACGCGTTCGCCCGCGACCGCGCGCCGAGATGACGGCTCTCGGCGACCCAGTACCGCGCCGTGAGCCCCGCGACGACCGCACCGGCGGCGCCGATGGCGAGGTCTCCGATCGAATCGGTGTACCCGACGTAGATCGCGTCGTCGATGACCGTATGGCCGAACCACTCCGCGACCTCCCACAGCACTGCGGATGCCGAGCCGAAGGACACCGTGAGCGTGGTCATCACCCATACCGGGATGTGCTCCGCGGCCGGATCGGCGAGCGCGCCGACGCGCATCAGCAGGACGTAGAGCATCAGCGCGACGAGCCCGGTGAGGGCGAAGTGCACCGGCAGGTCCCACCACCGCACCTCGACGTAGACGTCGAGCACCGCGCTCCAGCCCGCGACGAGGAGCGTCACCCCGAACGCGATGTCGAGCGCGGGCCGCACGCCGAGGAACCGCGGCAGCACGAGCCCCAGGAGAACGAGCGCGAAGGTCGCGGCGTCGACGAGGGTCCACCCGATGAGCGCCACGACGACGCTCACGACGCCGAGCGCGCGGATGCCGTCCGCCACCCAGTCCGCCGCGCTGCTCGGCGGGCGCAGGAACGTGCGGATCATCGCTTCAGGATAGGTGCGGCGGATCGGGCGCAGACGGGGGTTGCACTCGCATGAGCGCGTGCACCGGTTCGTGGTCGGATGCGGCCGCCCCGTCGAAGCGCACGGCGCGGACTCCGATCGCCCGCACCTCGACGCCCGCCGACACGAGGATCCAGTCGATGCGCTTCCCGGTCGCCCGGGGCGGATGGTACCCGGAGTAGGTGTCCCACATCGGCGTGAGGCGCCGCTGGGCGCACTTCCACGCGTCCTGCAGCGGCCCGCTCGTGAGGATCCGGATCGGCGACGAGCGCGGCCGGGCGTTCAGGTCGCCCATCACCACGACCGGGCGCCCCGCGTCCGCGGCGAGCTCGTTGAGCATCTCGGCCGACCGCACGCGCGAGGCACGCGACAGGTGGTCGAGATGGGTGTTGATGACCGTGAAGCGTGCGTCGGTCGCGGTATCCGTGAAGTCCGCCGACACCGCGATGCGCGGGATCATGTTGCCCCACGTGTGCGACCCCGGCTTGAGCGGGGTGCCCGAGAGCGCGCGCTGCGACCAGTCGTCGAGCCGCAGCCGGCGGGTGTCGTAGAAGATCGTGCATTGCTCGCCGTCGCCGCGGCGGTTGCGGCCGCGACCGATCCGGCCGTAGTCCGGTCCGAGCACCGACGCCACGAACGACGCCTGATCGGCGAGCGCCTCCTGCACGCCGAGGATCGTCGGCTGCTCCGCCTCGAGGATCGCCCGCACCAGGGGTCGACGCGCCGACCACCAATCACGATGGAGGTGCAGCATGCGCGACACACGCCGGCGGATGTTGAACGTCATGACGTGCAGATCCGGCGGTGTCGCCGGGCCGATCGACGCAGCATCCGTCACGCCCCCAGAGTACGGGTGCCCGGGTCGGGCGGGCGCTAACCTCCGAGGCCGAGCCACGTCGAGGTCCCGTCGGCCTCGATTTGGCGCTTCCACACCGGCAGCTCGGTCTTGATCGTCTCGATGATCGCGCGGCACACCTCGAACGCCTCGGCGCGATGCGGCGACGCCACGGCGATGACCACGGCCGCGTCGCCCACGGCGAGTCGCCCAATGCGGTGGCTCACGGCGACGATCGCGTCGGTCTCGCCGATCGCCTCCTCGGCGATGCGCCGCAGCGTGGGCTCTGCGTCGGGATGTGATGTGTACTCGAGTGCGACGACGGCGGTCGAGGCATCCGGATCGTGGTCGCGCACGCGCCCCACGAACGTCGTGACCGCACCCGCGGTCGCGTCGTCGATCGCCGCGAGGTGCGCGTCGAGGTCGAGGGGATCTGCGCTGATCGCGGCGACCCGCACCGCGTCGGCGCGGGTCACGAGTGATCCTCCCCGCCGAGCTGGTCGATGACGT